>JBGGNG010000150.1:0-11500 GCA_041287635.1 Actinomycetota bacterium
AGATCGGGGAGAACGTCGCCGAGCGCTTCGGGCTCCCGCTCTGGCGGTTCTGCAACTCCGGGACCGAGGCGACGCTCGAGGCGGTCCGCCTGATGCGGGCGAACACGGGCCGCTACCTGATCGTGAAGATCGAGGGCACGTACCACGGACATCACGACTCGCTGATGTTCTCGGTGGCGCCCGACCCGGCCGACATGGGCCCGCGCGAGCACCCGAACACGGTGCCGCAGGCGATGGGCATCCCGCAGGCGTTCGCCGACCTCGTGCGGGTCGTGCCGTTCAACGACCTCGAGGCCGCGCGCAGGGTCTTCGCCGAGAACGAGGGGAAGATCGCCGGCATGATCGTCGAGCCCGCGATGATGAACTGCGGCGTGATCCTGCCCGAGCCCGGCTACCTGCAGGGCCTGAAGGACCTCTGCCACGCCAACGGCGCCTACCTCGCCTACGACGAGGTGAAGACGGGCGCCACGCTCGCCTACGGTGGCGCCGGCGAGGTCTTCGGCGTCGTGCCCGACATCATCTGCCTGGCCAAGGCGATCGGGGGCGGCACCCCCTGCGGCGCGATCGGCGCCACGCGCGAGCTCTACCAGCCGATCATCGACGGCACGTACGACATGGCGGGCACGTTCAACGGCAACCCCCTCACGATGGCCGCGTCGCAGGCGACGCTGCTCGAGGTGCTCGTGCCCGACGCCTACGAGGGCTTCAACCGCATCGACAAGGCGATGAAGGACGGCCTCACGTCGGTGATCGAGAAGACCGGCCTGCCCGCGTACGTGAGCGGCGTGGGCGCGAAGGGCTCGGTGATCTACTCCACGAAGCCGGTGCGCGAGTACCGCGACGCGGTCGGTATCGACGAGCGCATCAGCTACCTCGCCTGGCTGTTCCAGCAGAACCGAGGGGTGTTCAAGTCGCCGTGGACGAAGCAGGAGACATGGACGCTGTCGGTGTGGCACACCGAGGACGACGCCGCGCGCTACGTGGCCAACTTCGAGGAATTCGCCACCGCCGTGACGGCGTAGCCTTGCAACCGACGACGCGACCGATGGGGGAACCGCGATGAGCACCGCCGACACCGTAGAGATCGACCTCGGGCTGGTCGAGGAGCTGACGAAGCTCGAGACGGCCGCGCTCGACGAGAAGCACGCGCGCTCGTTGAGCTACCGAGAGGAGGCGCGGGTCCACCTTCCCGGCGGCGTCTCGTCGTCGTGGCAGACCTGGCCCCCGCACCCGATCTACGTCGACCGAGGCGAGGGCTCGCGGGTGTGGGACATCGACGGCAACGAGTACGTCGACTACCACAACGGCTACGGCGTCATGGTGATGGGCCACGCCCATCCGAAGATCGTGGAAGCCGTCCGCGACCGGGTGGCCAAGGGCACCCACTTCGCCCAGCCGACCGAGGACGCCCTGCCCGTCGCGGAGCAGCTCGCGGAGCGCACCGGCCTGCCGTACTGGCGGTTCGGCAACTCCGGCACCGAGGCGACGCTCGACGCGGTCCGCATCATGCGCGCCTCGACCGGGCGCGACCTGATCGTGAAGATCGAGGGCACCTACCACGGGCACCACGACGCGCTGATGGTGAGCGTCTTCCCGCCCGAGGACCAGGCCGGGCCGCGAGAGCATCCGAACTCCGTGCCGCAGACGGCCGGTCTGATCCCGGGCACGCTGGCGTCGGTCGTGAACGTGCCGTTCAACGACCTCGAGGCCGCCCAGCGCGTCTTCGCCGAACGCGGCGACGAGATCGCCGGCATGATCATTGAGCCGGTGATGACGAACTGCGGCGTGGTGCTGCCCGACGACGGATACCTCGACGGACTGAAGGAGACCTGCCACACGCACGGGGCGATGTTCGCCTACGACGAGGTCAAGACCGGCTTCACGGTGGCGTGGGGTGGGGCGATCGAGGTCTTCGGCGTGCAGCCCGACCTCGTGGCCTTCGCGAAGGCGATGGGTGCGGGGCTGCCGTGCGGGGCGATCGGCGGTACCGAGGAGGCGATGGCCGGCGTGATCGCGGGCGACATCGACCAGGTCGGCACGTTCAACGGCAACCCGCTCACCATGGCCGCAGCCAAGGTGAACCTCACGGAGGTGCTCACGAAGCCCGCGTACGTGCGGCTCGATGAGATCAACACGTTCCTGCACCGCTGCGAGGACGTGATCGCGAAGCACCGGCTCCCGGCCTCGATGAAGACGCTGGGCGCGAAGGGTTCGATCGACTGGAGCACCACGCCGATCCACGAGTACCGTGACCTGTGGAAGATCGACGACCGCGTGCCGCAGCTGGCCTGGCTCTGGCAGCTGAACCGTGGGGTCTTCAAGTCGCCCGGATCGAAGTGGGAGAGTTGGACGACGTCGATCGTGATGAGTGACGCCGACGCCGAGCGCTACGTCGAGAACTTCGAGAGCTTCGCCGAGGCGATCACGAAGTAGTCCGGGTTGGACTACTCGGGCGGGGCGGTGCTCGCGACGACCTCGGCGACCGACGACCCGTCGTCTCGTGCGAGCAGGGCGTAGGCGAGCTCGACCTCGACGAGCCCGACGAACGCGCCCACGGTCAGGATCATCGGCACCGAGACGGCGATCTCGGTGAGCACGTCCGCTTCCACCCGCAGGTGCAGGAGCCAGTGGTGGACGCCGACCTCGATGAGCAGCGGCAGTCCCACCGCGAGCATCGTGAGCCAGAGGTGTCGGGCCGTGAGCCGGAACGAGCGCACGATCGCGGGGAAGGGCCGTGCGTTCTCGATGTTGACCACCGGGCCTACGATCGCGAGCAACGTGAGGAGCACGAACCCGGGAACGGCGCCGAGGGCCGACGCCGGCGCGATCAGCACCGTGACGAGCACATCGGCGCCGATCAGGCGCCCGATCGGCAGCGCGTGCACGACCTCTGAGATCGACGGACGACGATCGTCGCGCACCACCGATCCCACGAGCTCGTCGAGCACCCCCGCGTAGACGATCGTGCCGATGCTCGAGAGCACGCCCGCGACGACGGCGATCACGAGCAAGAGCACCACGCGATCGTCCAGCGGGCCGTCTCGCAGCTCGTCGATGAGGCGGCCGCTGCCGATGCCCAGCACCACCGGGGGCACCATCAGCGCGAGGGCGGCGCCCGCGACCCGCGCGGGTTCCAGCCGGTAGAGGCGCAGGGCCAACCGATAGACGTCGAGCACTCGCAGGTTCGCGATGTGCGGATGTCGGTCGGCGGGATGCATTCCGGGGTGAAGCCTAGACTGCGCGCCTATGACCGGGCCGACGCACCCTCTGCGACTCGATCAACGCGCGGCGCGACGGCTCTGCGTGCAGGGCCAGCGCCTCGCCGGTCCACGACCCGCGTCGATCGCGGAGACGGTGCACGACCTCACGATGGTGCAGCTCGACCCGACACGGGTCGTCGCGCGCACCGACCACCTCGTGCTCTTCTCCCGGCTCGGACGGCGCTTCCGCGTCGAGGAGCTCGAGCGCATGCTCTGGGTCGACCGCTCGCTCTTCGAGTACTGGGTGCACATCGTGCCGACGGCCGATCTGTGGATCCACCGGGAGTCGATGCGGCGCTACCCCGACAGGGGTCCGTACGCCGCCCTTGCTCGTCGCCGGTACATCGCGAGCTGGCTCGAGGCCAACGCGGCCTTCCGGCGCTACGTCCTGCGCGAGCTGCGACGACGCGGGCCTCTGCGCGCGCGCGACCTCGAGGACCGGGTCGCCGACGGCTGGCACGCCGGCGGCTGGAACGACGATGGCCGCAACGTCGCGATGATGCTCGACATCCTCTGGAACCTTGGCGAGGTGATGATCGTGGGGCGTGACGGACAGCAGCGGCTGTGGGACCTCGCCGCCCGGAGCCTGCCGCCGGACGAGCCGCGCCGGTCGAGGAGCGAGATCGCCCACGAGGTCCTCGACCGTCAGCTGCGCGCGCGAGGGGTCGCGACGCCGGCCCAATTCGGGATGCTCTTCGACGGCCGCCCCGACGGGTGGGAGCGCGCGCTCGCCCGACTGGTTCGCGAGGGCGTGGCCGTGCCCGTCGCGATCGAGGGCATCACGAAGGGCGAGTGGTACGCGCACGCCGACCTGCTCGACCGCCCCTGGAAGCCGCGCACCGTCGCGCTCTCGCCGTTCGACGACCTCGTGAGCGACCGTGACCACACCGAGGCGTTGTTCGACTTCCACTTCCGGCTCGAGATCTACGTGCCGAAGGCGAAGCGCCGCTGGGGATACTTCGTGCTGCCGATCCTGCACGGGGATCGGCTCGTCGGCCGGGTCGATCCCCGGTACGACCGGTCGACCCAGGAGCTGCATCTGCATGCGGTGCATGCCGAACCGAATGTGGACGAACGCGACGGAGCCGCGGCGGCTCGCGCGATCCGTGAGCTCGCGACCTGGCTGGGAGCCGCCGAGATCGGGGTGAGTGGGGCCGTGCCGCGGGGTTGGCGCCGGTCGTTCGACGTCTGAACCCGCGGCGTAGAGTGACGGCCGATGAGCGGGCCGGAGAACGCCGATGACGAGATCGAGGTCGTCGACCTGCTGGGCGACATCGGTGAGCGTCGACGGCTGAGCTGGCGGGAGCGCCTGGCCGGAGCCGACCGGTATGGGGCGCTGCTCATCCTGATCGCCGTGACGATCATCGCGACGGTCGTCCTCGACGCGCACCAGTGGGAGCGGCTCATCTCGGTGGCCCTGATCGGCGTGATGCTCGCGTTCGCGATGCGCACCTCCCAGGCTCCGAAGTCCTGGCAGCGCGTCGCCCTCGCCGTGGTACCGGCGATCGTGCTCGCCACCGCCTTCTCGGCCGCACGCGGTAGCGAGGGCTCGACGATCCGCGCCGCGGTCGCCGCGTTCGTGACCCTGATGCTCCTGGCCGTGCAGGTCGCGATCGTGCGACGCCTCTCGACCCACCTCACGATCTCGTGGAACACCATCATGGGAGCGCTCTGCGTGTACCTGCTGTTCGGGATGATTTTCTCGGGCATCTACGCGGTGGCGGGCCATCTCGAGGACGGCCTGCTCTTCGTGCAGCAGGACTCGTTCACGAGCACGGACGCGCTGTATTTCAGCCTCATCACGCTGACGACCGTGGGCTACGGCGACCTCACGATGCGCGCCGATCCGATGCGGATCGCCGCGGCGATGGAGGCGCTGCTCGGCCAGATCTACCTGATCACCGCGGTGGCGCTGCTGGTTGGAAACCTCGGCCGCCGGCGCCGCACGCCTCCGAGGGGCTCGGAGTCCTAGACTGCGGCCACGATGGCCGAGCCACAGGTTGGCGTGATCATGGGATCGCGGAGCGACTGGGAGACGATGCGCCACGCAGTCGAGACGCTGGAACGGCTCGGCGTGCCGGCCGAGTCGCGAGTCGTGAGCGCGCATCGCACCCCCGATCTGCTGTTCGAGTACGCGTCGACGGCGGCCGATCGCGGACTCCAGGTGATCGTCGCCGGCGCCGGTGGCGCCGCCCACCTGCCCGGCATGGTGGCCGCTAAGACCCACCTGCCGGTGCTCGGCGTGCCGGTCGAGTCGCACGCGCTGAAGGGGATGGACTCGCTGCTGTCGATCGTCCAGATGCCCGCGGGCGTGCCCGTCGGCACGCTGGCGATCGGACGGTCCGGCGCGGTGAACGCGGCACTGCTTGCGGCGGCGGTCGTCGCCCTGCACGACGACGGTGTTCGTGAGCGCCTCGTGCGCTTGCGCGAGGAGCAGACGGCGTCGGTGATCGAGCATCCCGATCCCGCCGGATGAGCCCGGGATGACCGACGTCGGCATCGTCGGCGGCGGGCAGCTCGGCCGCATGCTCGCCCTCGCCGGTCACGAGCTCGGCATCGGGTGCGTGACGCTGGATCCCTCGGCAGGCTCACCCGCCGCCGCCGTGGCGCCTGCGATCCGGGGTGCTTACGACGATCGCGACCGGCTCACGGAGCTCGCGGGCCGATGCGACGTCGTGACCTACGAGTTCGAGAACGTGCCGGTCGAGGCCGCCAGGTTCGTCGAGGAGCTGCGGCCCGTGTTCCCGCCGCCGGCCGCCCTTGAGGCCGCGCAGGACCGTCTCGCGGAGAAGGAGCTGTTCACCGCCGTCGGGTTGCCGGTGCCGGTGTACGCGCCCGTCGACTCGCCCGATAGCCTCGGCGACGCCCTCGAGCGCATCGGCGTCCCGGCGGTGCTGAAGACACGGCGCCTCGGGTACGACGGCAAGGGGCAGGCCGTGATCCGCGATCCGCTGCTTGCCGAGGACGCATGGCGATCGGTCGGGGAGGTGCCGTGCCTGCTCGAGGCGCTCGTCGACTTCGATCGCGAGCTGTCGATCGTGGCGGTCCGCGGGCGGGACGGCTCGACGGCCGCGTACCCGGTCGTCGAGAACCACCATCGTGACGGGATCCTCCGGCTCACCCGTGCGCCCGCACCCAGCCTCGACCCCGAGGTGCAGCGCGCCGCCGAGTCTCATGCGTTCTCGGTGATGGACGAGCTCGGCTACGTCGGCGTGCTCGCGATCGAGCTGTTCGAGGCGGGAGACTCGCTGCTCGGCAACGAGATGGCCCCGCGTGTGCACAACACGGCGCATTGGACGATCGAGGGCGCTGAGACGTCACAGTTCGAGAACCATCTGCGCGCCGTCTGCGGACTGCCGCTCGGATCGGCGGCCGCGGTCGGACTGAGCGCCATGGTGAATCTGATCGGTGAGATGCCCGAGCGCGCGGCCGTGCTCTCGGTGCCCGGCGCACACCTGCACGACTACGACAAGGGACCTCGCCCCGGTCGCAAGCTTGGTCACGTCACGGTGCGCGCCGACGACGAAGGAACGCTCGAAGAGCGGCTCGACGCAGTGCTCGCGATCGTCGGGAGCTAGCTGCTGGGGACTTCGGAGGGATCGGAGGTGATGTGCCTCCGGTGTGCTTGGGAGTTCAGCGACGAGCGGGCGGAAGGAGACACGCTCGGATCACGCGGTCGACCGACTCCGATGACCACACTCGCATCATGGCCTCCCTGACGATGGCGCGATGCAGCTCGTCGTCGGCTCGGTCCGCAACCCGCTCCGACTCCGTCCGGATGTCCTCCTGGTCCTCGATCGCCGTCGGCTCCTCGCTCGCTCGCAGGATCGCAGCGAAGTCCTCGTAGGGGTCGACCGCGTGACCGTTCAGGTACCACGTGTCCGTCCTGGTCTCGTAGTGCAGCATCTCGGTCCCCTTCCTCTGTTTCCGAGGGTGACCTGTGCCCTTTCCTCTAACGCAACCGTACTACCGTGAGGGTCTCGTCCACGGGTCGGTCGAACCCTGCTCAGAGGGCCAGTCGGAGGGAGATCGTTGAGGAGGTGGACCGCTGACGCAGTTCGAGTACGAATCAGCTCTGGCTGCTACAGGTTCTCACACCCTCGAACCTGGTCCTCAGCTCCAGGCGAGCAAGAGTCGACACCAGCGCCTCCCGAGAACAGGTCCACCATCGGAGCATCCACCTCACCCACCTGGAGGGTGTCGTTCCCGTCGTTGCCGAGGAGGCGGTCGAGACCGACCCCCGCATGGAGGTCGTCGTCGCCTCCTCCGCCGGACACCACGTCGTCGCCATCTTCCTCATCCCCGAAGTTCAGGACGTCGTTGCCGACACCGCCCCGGATCTGATCGTTTCCGTCGACTCCTGTGATGAAGTCCGGTCCGAAAGCTCCGGACATGCGGTCGCCGCCGCCGCCGCCGTCGATGACGTCGCTGCCTCTGTTGCCGCAGACGAGATCGTCGCCCTCACCCGCGAAGACGATGTCTCGACCCCCGCGGCCGATGATCACATCGGCCCCGGAAGTGCCCTCGATCCGGTCGTCCCCGCTCAGTCCCAGGATCGTCGCAGTCTCCCCGAAGCAAGTGGGTGCTCGCTTGATCTGCAGCGTGCCGTCGATCCCGACGCTCGGACAATCCACCTCTTCGTCGGAGCACTCCGTGTTGGCGAAGGTGTCGAAGCTCGACATTCCTGAGTTGAACGTCGAGAACTCGTTGGCGATCACGACGACCGCCCAGGACACTTGCTCTCCGCCGGAACACGAGAAGGGCGTCGAGCCTCCCCCGGTCAACGTGATGCCCCCGGGGGGCTGGACGAGCACGACACCGACCGACCCAGACTCTGCCGCCCCGACGCATGTGAGGGTCCCACTCACATGCACCTTGGTCGGAGAGAGCAGAAACGCCGTCGGAGCCGTCGTCACGTCAAGCGAGTGGGTGGCCCGGGCCGCTGAGGGCACGATCAGGACGAGCATCGTCGCTACGAGCAGGATCGGGAAGCGCCGCATCGTTGGCCTCTGTCGGGGGAACCGAGCCTAGCCTTGGTCGAGGTTCCACCGCTAGGGGTTCCTAGATGAACATTGCGTGCACAAGAGGCGGTGACCTACGACAGATCCGATCCCCTTGGGACGAAGATCAAACGAGCAGCTGGACCTTCACCGAGATCCGTTCGGCTTGACAGCCTGGGACCAGACGGTGCATGAAGATGCGCAACCGACGGCCCTCGACTGGCCCCTCCGATGCTCACGGACAGGGAGCCGGTGCCGAGTCGGTAAGGCTCACTCGTCGTAGAGGCTTCCCCACTCGAAGATGTCGTCGAAGACACCATCGAGTAAGGGCATCGGGACTGCCGGCGCCACGAGGACGCCGACAAGCTCTGGGTTCTGCTCGATCGTCGTTGCCGGGTGCTCCAGCAGATGAACGGGCTCTTCTATCGGCTGCGTCATCGTGGCCTTCCTGGAATCCTCCATGCTGCGATGTTGGCCGACGGTCGTGAACACCGGGTGGCTCCCCGGCGAAGCGCCGAAGAAGGATCAAATGGATGGGTCGCTGACGGGGCGTTCCAGGAGCGAGTCGTTCCGATCTGGGGCATCCAGGGAACGCGGGTCGCCTTGTCGCTGGCTCCAACCAGCAGAGCGAAGGATCCAGACGCGCACGGACGCGGCCTGGAACTCGCGTGGTTCCGGACGCGAGGATCGCGGTGACCGCCCGGAGACCGAGCAAGCACCGGGTTGTCCCAGCTAGCGGGTCGCCCGGCTCAGGATCGTCCCTCGCCTCCCTCGATGACCTTCCGCCACCGAGGGATTGGCGGGGGCGTCCGCGTATGACAGGCCACCCGAAACAGGTCCAGACCTGTCAGTTGGGGGGTCCTGCCTCTGCCGGGGGTCCAGCCCCTGCCGGGGGTCCAGGTGGTTCCCCGCCAGCCACGCCTCCAGAGGTGCCGCCGGAGCCTGCATCCGTTGTTACCCCAGCTGAATCGACCGCTTCCCGATGCGACGGTGCATCCTGTGAGTCGCTTCCGGAGTCCTTTCGGACACCCCTTGCGCGAACCTCGCCATCCGGTCCAGGCGGGGGTGCGTGCTGCACTCGGGAGTGGATGACACCACCGTAGGCACCGGACCCAACTCTCGCCGCCTCGTTCGTACCCGTTCGGCTTCCTGGCCATGCCGCAACCGCTCCGATGAGCAGGCCTCCCGCCACCGCGACGACCAAGGTCACCGCCCACACGACCGACTCAGCGCTCCGCTGCCTTCTCGTGAGCCAGACGATCGCAGAGGCGGTCAGCCCGCTGGCTGCCACGAGCAGGGTCACTGCGAGGGTGGATGTGATGGAGAGGATCGACGCCCAGAACATCTTCATTCTCTATCCAACTTCCACCTCGACTAACCCAAGGCTTTAGGCCCGGCGGACGCGTGCCCTCGTGGTGGCGTGATACGTTGCAGCGTAAGCGCGCCGGGGGAGGATTCGAACCTCCGGCCCGCGGATTAGAAGTCCCGTCTGCGGGGGGGCCAGTAGTTGGGATCTCGCTCCGAGCGGGTCACCCAGTTTTCCACCTGACGCCTCGCAGCGCAGTCGGGGATTGGACACGAGCAAGGCCCCGGCGAGCATCGTCAAGATGGGAGGCTACCCGGCGGCGTGGACGCCCACGTAGGCTGACCGTCGCAGGATTAGGAGACGCAGGGGGCTGAACGCATGAAGGATCCGAGGGTGCCTGGCAGAGTTGTACTAGCCATCGGAGTGATCCTCGTGGGACTTCGCTGGGTGATCCCGGCTGTATCCGACATCGAACTGGGCACGGCAGCCAGTCTGCTCCTGTCGGTCGGTGGAGGGGTCACCATCTTCATCGGCGGGGCGATGTTGTACTGGCCAAATCGCCCCCGCTGATCACTTCGCGTTCGGCGGACAGCGCATGGTTCGCTCGGCTCTGCGCCTCGCTGACCAGCGGAGATGCAGCGCGCCGGGGAGGATTCGAACCTCCGGCCCGCGGATTAGAAGTCCGCCGCTCTGTCCCCTGAGCTACCGGCGCGTCTCGACAGCCTAGCGCGGCCTCCTCACGCAACCTGAGCCGTTCAAGCGGAAATCCCACACGCGCACGCGATGCTCTCCTATCGTGGGCCGGTCCTCGCGGGCGCGGAACCGCGCCTGCGCATGAAGGGGGAGACGAGATGGATCTGCTCGCGCAATCGAGCGACGGCGGGTCGGCGATCCTCTGGCTGCTCTACGTGGCCTTCATCGTCGTGTACCTGGTCGCAGCATGGATCGTCTACACGAAGGCCGGTGAGGAAGGCTGGAAGGCGCTGATCCCGATCTACAACGTCTGGGTGCTGCTGAAGATCGTCGGCAGACCGGGGTGGTGGCTGATCCTCTTCCTGATCCCGTTCGTGAACTTCGTGATCTGGATCATCGTCTCGATCGACCTGGCCAAGAGCTTCGGCAAGGGAACGGGATTCGCGCTCGGGCTGATCTTCTTCGCGCCGATCTTCTACATGATCCTCGCGTTCGGCGACGCGACGTATCGCGGGCCCGCAGCGGCGCCGGGGGGCGGCTCCGCGCCGCCGTCGATGCCGCCCGCGCCCGCCTGATCGCACAACTGGCTAGGCGGAGGTCGTGGGAGTCGCGGCCGAGAACAGAGCGGCCGAGCCCACGACCTCTACCTCCACGTCTCGGAACGACGCGCCCAGGATCTCGTGGAGCCCGTCGACCGTATCGTCGAGGTTGTCGAAGCCGCCCTGGTTGTTGGCGGCCCACAAGAAGGCGCGCGCCGGCCGCGTGTGCGATGCCGCGGGGCCGAGAACCGTCCCGCCGAAGAGCACGCCGTCGGGCGTGAGGACGTCGGCGATGTTGCGGATCGCGCTCGCCTTGTTCGTCATCGGATCGCGCAGGCAGTGCAGGACGAAGCTGAGTGCCGCTGAGTCGAACTGACCCTCGACCGGCAGGGGCTTCATCACGTCCGCCTCGACGGTGGTCGGGTGCATCCCCGCGAGCCTGTGTGACGTCTTCCTGAGCACGTTCGGGTTCGGATCGAGCAGGGTGATCTCGGTCCCGTCCGGCGGGGCGGCTTTCTCCAGGAAGTAGCCGGTGCCGGGGCCGACGTCCATGTGCCTGCGACCGATGAGCCGGCGGTAGCGCTCGACGGCGGGTGGGACCGGAACCTTCCAGACGGCGCGGGTCATGAAGCCGATCACCCACGGGTCGTAGATCGCGAGGAGGAAACGGTTGTAGCCGCGCTGGCCCTTGTACGAAGGATC
>JBGGNG010000151.1:0-13176 GCA_041287635.1 Actinomycetota bacterium
AGCGCCACGATCACGATCCAGGCTCCCTTGGCGAACTTCGTGATCGTGACGACGACGAGCTCGATGCCGGTCGTGGCAGCGCCGATCCCGTTGATCACGGCGCTCCGCTGCCAGCTTCCCTCCTTCGTCCGGATCCAGCGCCTGACCATGCCCGCCTGCGACAGCGTGAAGGCCGTGAACACGCCGACGACGTAGAGCTGGATCAGCCGCGTGAGGTTGGCGTCGAACGCCCAGATCAGGATCGCCGCGAGACCTGCGAGCACGACGACACCGTTGGAGAAGACGAGCCGGTCGCCCCGGTTGCGGAACTGCGAAGGCATGAAGCGGTCGCGTGCGAGGATCGATGCGAGCCGAGGGAAGTCCTGGAACGCCGTGTTGGCCGCGAGGATCAGGATGCCCGCGGTGAACACCTGGAGCAGTAGGAACATGATGCCGCCGCCGAAGACCGTGTCGCCGATCTGGGCCAGCACCGGCAGCTCGTGGACGATGTCCTCGGTGATTCGCACGTGCAGGAGCACGGAGAGCGCAGTGATGCCGAGGAACATCGTGATCGACATCGCGCCCATCACCGCGAGGGTGGTCGCGGCGTTCCTCGCCTGCGGCCTGCGGAACGCCGGCACCCCGTCGGCGATCGCCTCGACGCCGGTCAACGCGGTCGCACCCGACGAGAACGCGCGCGCGATGAGGAACAGCGACAGCGTGTGCTCGACCTCGAGGGGAAGGTCGGCGGTCTCGGCGAGCGGGCAGCCGCCCATGCAACGGACGAAGCCCGTTACCAGCGTGACCGCGATCATCAGCACGAACCCGTAGGTCGGGATCGCGAAGAGCGACCCGGCCTCTTTCACGCCTCGGAGGTTGGCGAGCGTCACGAGGGCGACGAGCCCGATCGCGATCGGCACGCGCATCGGCACGAGGGTCTCCGGCGCGACGGAGGCGATCGCCGTGGTCCCCGCGGTGATGCTCACCGCCACGGTCAGCACGTAGTCGGTCAGGATCGCGGCGGCGGCGGTGAGGCCGGGGATCGTCCCAAGGTTCTCGCGGGCGACGATGTAGGAGCCGCCTCCGGTCGGATAGGCGCGCACCGTCTGCCGGTACGAGGTGACGACGATGGCCAGCAGCGCGGCGATCGCCAACGCGATCGGCATCCTGAGCGTGAGGGCGCCGGCCCCGGCCGCCACTAGGACGAGCATCATCTCCTCGGTGGCGTACGCGTTCGAGGAGAGCGGGTCCGAGGAGAACACCGGCAGGGCGAGGAACTTCGGCAGGAGCTGGTGCTCCGCCTTGTCGGAGGCGATCGCCCGACCGACGAACAGTCGCTTCAGGGGGCCCCCACCGACCCTGCGAGGAAGCTGCAGCTCTGCAGGCACGGCGAGCATCCTCGCACGTCGCGGCACGAGCGACGAGCGGATCGGGCTAGCCGACGACCTCGGCCACCCAGCGGTAGCCGACACCAGGCTCGGTGACGATCAGGGCCGGTGCCTGCGCATCGTCGCCGAGCTTGTTCCGCAGGGCACGCACGTACGTGCGCAGGTAGGTCGTCTCGGTCCCGTAGCCCTGCCCCCACACCTTGCGCAGGAGCCACTGATGGGTGAGGAGCTTGCCCGGGTTCGTCACGAGCGCCTCGAGCAGGCCGTACTCCGTGGGTGTGAGTCGCACCTGCTCGCCGTCGAGGGTCACCAGACGACGTGGAAGGTCGACCTCGATCCTGCCGAACCGCAGCACGGGCGCGGATGGCTCGTCAGACTGCTTGCGGCGCATGGCAGCCCGGGCCCGGGCGAGGAGCTCCTCCATGCCGAACGGCTTCGTGACGTAGTCGTCGGCGCCCGCGTCGAGCGCGGCGACCTTGTCGGTCTGAGCCTCCCGCACCGAAAGCACGATCACCGGTACGTCGCTGAACCCACGAACCCGACGGATCACCTCGGTCCCATCGATGTCGGGGAGCCCGAGGTCCAGCAGCACGAGATCGGGCGCCTGCTCTGCGGCGCCCACCACCCCCTCCTCGCCGGTGCCGACGGTCGCGACCTCGTACCCGTGGGCCTCGAGGCTCGTGCGGAGCGCCCGTCGGATCTGCGGCTCGTCGTCGACCACGAGGACCAGGGTCATGCGCGCGCCTCCTGATCCGCGGGGATCACGCCGCGAGCGAACTCGGCCGCGAGAGCCGGCGCGTAGGCGGGGATCTCGAACGCGAAGCTGGCGCCGCCGTCGACCGCGTCCTCGACCCAGATGCGACCGTCGTGCGCCCTGACGATCGCGTTCGCGATCGCAAGTCCGAGGCCGGTGCCGGGGGAATCCGGGATCGAAGCGCCCCGGTAGAAGGCCTCGAAGATGCGCTCGCGTTCGTCGGCGGGGACACCCGGCCCCTGGTCGGTCACCCGCACCACGACATGATCGTTCGACGGCGAGACCGCCAGCCTCACCTCACCTCCGGGCGGCGAGTGACGGGCGGCGTTCTCGAGCAGGTTCGTCATCACCTGATCGAGCTGCATCTCATCGACGACGACCGGGGGCACGTCGTCGTCGATGTCGAGCACGATCCGCACATCGTGCAGACGCGGCACCAGCCGGGCGACGACGACCTCCGCGATCTCGTCGAGACCGGCCTCGTTACGGGCGGGGATCAGGGCACCCGCGCGGATGCGCGCGAGGTCGAGGATGTTGCCGACCAGCCGGTTCAGGCGGTCGGTCTCCTCGAGGATCGTCGTGAGCAGCTCCCGCTCCTGCGTCGGATCGTGCTCCGCGCTGGGATCGAGCAAACTGGTGACCCCTGCCTTGATGGACGCGAGCGGTGTGCGGAAGTCGTGGGTCACCGAACTGAACATCGCCGCGCGCAGCTGGTTCGTCTCGGCGTCGAGCTGCGCGAGCCGGGCGCGGGCGTCGAGTCGGGCGCGGTCGAGCGCGGCGGCGGCCTGCTTCGACGCGGCCTCGAGGAGGAGTTGCTCGTGTGGCCCGAGGGGCCGACGCCCGGCGGGGCGCTCGACCCGCAGCGTGCCGAACGAGACCGGCCCGACGACGAGGGGCACAACGCTGTCCGGGCCGCCGGGCGTGAGCTCGGAGCGCACGGCGCGCGCGCGGAGCTGCGTGCCGTCGAGCTCGACGTGCACCTCGGCCGAGACCAGCCCGAACGGCTCCAGCAGCACGCGTACGAAATCGTCGAGCACCCGGTCGGGCACCTCGCCCGAGACGAACCTCGACGAGAGGTGGCCGAGCAGGCGCGCCTCGCGCTCACGACGGCTCGCTCGGGCCCGCTCCTCGGCGGCGCCCCCGACCAGGATGCCGACGACGAGCGCCACGGTCAGGAACACCACAGCGGTGACCGCCTCCTCGGTGCCCTCGAGCTGCAGGGATAGCCCCTGCGCCTCGGACAGGAACACGAGCCCCAGCGACGACAGAACCGCCGCGAGGAGACCCGCCCAGAGGCCACCCGCGACGGTCGCGATCACGATCGCCAGCAGGAAGAGCGCGATCGCGGCCGCCGGCCCGTTGCGGGCGAGCGGGATCGAGGCCACGCCGGCGGCCGCGGGGGCGACCACCGCGATCGCCACCCCGCGGACGCGCAGGCCGGGGAATCGGCGCCGTTCCGGCTCGTTCACTCCCAGATCCATCGTGTTGGCCATCGTGCCATGCTTATCGGCACGGATCCGTCTTCACGTGATCTTCACGCCGTGGCGCCGTTCCTTCACGCCACCCTCACAGACCAGGGACGATGCTCTGGGCAGGAGTAGAACGTCCTCCGAACCAAGCCCGGAGGCCGGACGGCGCCCTCCAGCCCGCCCGACCTCCGGGCCCCGTCCTTTCCGGACCCCTCCCCGCCCGTGTGAACGACTTCACAGCGTTCCTGTGACCCAGGCCGCCGACCAGCCGATGGCCCACGCCTACGGTCGGACCGAGGGCTGCGAGGTGAGCAGCCACCGACCGGAGGGAGAGGTCATGAGCGCCACCGAGATGCAGCACCCGAGCGGATCGGCCCACGCGGGAACTCCCTGGTCGTGGGTGGGAGTCGCCGCCATGATGGTGTTGATCCTCACCGTGCTGTCGATAGGGCTCGCGCGAAACGTCGGGGAGACCACAGGCCCCGTGGTGAAGGCACCGGTCGTCGAGATCCAGACCGAGGTGGCGGCCAAGGACCTCGTCCTGCACGGCCGCGGCCTCGTGGACATGCCGGACCAGGTCGCCGCCGCCGAGGATGCCGCGGTCGCGACGAAGTCGACGGCGAACGAGACGTCGAGCACAGGAGCGGGGATCGTTCCGGGGAAGGCATGTCCTGAGCGGCTCGCCCTGAAGGGCCTCTGCTGACCTCCCACGGGTCGCGCACGACGGATCCGGCCGACATGGCCGGATCCGTCGTTGCCGTGGCCGAGGGTGCGGCGGGCTACCCCGCCGCGAGACGCTCGAGAGCATCGGGATCCAACAACAGGTACCGACGACCGTCGCGACGAACGATGCCTCTGCGACCGAACCCGGCCAGCGTCTTCGACACGCTCTCGCGCGTCACCCCGCACAGGCTCGCGAGATCGGCCTGCGAGATCGGTGGCACCGCCGGCACACCGTCGGGTCCATCGTCCCTCGCGAGCTGCAGCAGCCGCTTCGCGAGGCGGCCCTTGAGGTCGAGCCACGCGAGGTCGTCCGCGCTCGTCTCCTTCGCGATCACCTGCCTCGCGAACGCCCGCAGCAGACCGATCGCGAGCGTCGGCACCTCGCTCACCAGCGAGATGAACGCCTCCCGCTCGAGGACCCAGATGCGTGCCTCGTCGAGGCACAGGACCGAGGCGGTTCGCTCGGTCTCGGCGAAGACCCCGAGCTCGCCGAAGAGCCGCACCGGTTCCAGCCGGCCCTGCAGTTGCGAGCCCGATGACGACGACGACGTGGCGATCTCCAGCCGTCCCTCGAGGAGCATGAAGACCTCTGACGACGGGTCTCCCTGCATCGTGACGTACGAGCCGGCCCGATAGGTGCGGATCCGCCCCGTCGCCACGACCCGGGCGAGCGTGTCGTCCGGGATGCCGGCGAAGAGCTCGTGCCGACGCATCGCCCGCATCGCGCGGTCCGTGTCTCGGTCGCTCATGATCACCTCCTCGCGTGCCCCATCGTCGCCCGCGACAGACCGTGCGTCGACCCCGAGACTCCGGCATGCTGCCGTCGTGCCCGGCGTGGTCTAGGATGCCCCGCGATGCGAGTGATCATCATGGGATGCGGCCGCGTCGGCTCCGAGCTGTCGAACGAGCTCGTCGACGACGGCCACGAGGTCACCGTGATCGACAAGAACCCCGAGGCCTTCTTCCGCTACCCGCCGGGCGACGGTGCGACGACCGTCGTCGGGCTGGGGTTCGACCGTGACGTGCTGGCGGAGGCGGGAATCGAGGATGCTGACGCGTTCGTCGCGGTCTCCAGTGGAGACAACTCGAACATCGTCTCGGCTCGCGTCGCGCTCGAGAACTTCCACGTGCCCAAGGTCGTGGCGCGCATCTACGACCCTCGACGTGCCGACATCTACGAACGACTCAACATCCCGACCGTCGCCACCACGAGGTGGGGTGTGAAGCAGATCCAGCTGATGCTGTTCCACGACCGGCAGGAGATCCGAGAGACGCTGGGCGGTGGCGAGCTGCTGCGCATGCGCATGCCGGTCGGACCTCACATGGTCGGGAAGCCCGCCACCTCCTTCGACGTGCCGGGCAAGATCCTGATCGCCGGGGTTTCGCGCGGAGGCGGGGGGTTCTTGCCCACCCCGGAGAGCACCTTGCAGGCGGGGGACTACCTCGTCGTGATGCTCACGAAGGACGGCATGGACACGCTCGACGAGGTCTTCGAGCCGGTCGGGGAGCACCACTGATGCGGGTCGTCGTCACGGGCGGCGGCGCCGTGGGTCGGCACCTCTCGGTCGACCTGGTCGAGCGCGGCCACGAGGTCACCCTGATCGAGCAGGATCGTGGACTCGTCGAGAAACTCAAGGCCTGGGCACCGAAGGTGACCGTGATGAACGGCGACGCGTGCGAGCCCACGGTGCTCGAGGAGGCCGAGCTCTCGGCCGCCGACGTGCTCGTGGCGGCCACCGGCGACGACGAGGACAACCTCGTGACCTCGTTGCTCGCGAAGCAGGAGTTCGCGGTGCCGCGCACCCTGGCACGGGTGAACCACCCGAAGAACGAGTGGCTGTTCACGGATCAGTGGGGGGTCGACGCCGCCGTTTCACCGCCGCACATCCTCACCGCGATGGTCGAGGAAGCCGTCACGGTCGGCGACCTCGTGCGGTTGATCCGCCTCGGGAGTGGTCAGGTCTCGATCGTCGAGATGACCCTTCCCGAAGGGTCGGCGTCGGTCGGCCGTGCGGTATACGAGCTGCGCCTGCCCGCCGACTCCGTGATCGTGGCGATCCTTCGTGAGGGCCACGTCGTGATCCCGCAACCGGAGACCGTGCTCGCGGCCGGCGACGAGGTGCTCGCCCTCGCGTCCGGTGCCGTCGAGCGGGATCTGCGCGACGCCGTCGTGGGCGCGGACATGCCCGGCGGCGTGCCCACCGACGCGATCGACGGCGCCAGCGGCGTCGAGTAGTCAGCCGTCGGAGGTGGTCGCGGCGGCGATCGCCGCTCGCAGTGCCCGGTCGCGTTCGAGCAGCAAGGCGAGTTGGTTCCCGAACGCCTCCAGGATGCGTCGCTCCGAGGCGCTGAGCGGTTCGCGGACCCCTCGCATCACCAACAGCCCCAAGTTGCGTCGCCCCACGTTGAGCGGGAGCCGTTCCACGCCCTCCCCACCGCTGGGCGGCACGCCGCCGGGTTCCGTTCCCACCGTCGCCTGCTCCACGAGCCCGCGATCGGGACCCTCCTGCACGTACAGGGCGCCGTCCAGGAACCCGAAGGTCGCCACGACGACCCGCATCACGCCTTCGTACGGCCGAGGCCCGGGCTGGGGCTCGACCAGCATGCGGCTGAGGTCCTGCTGCCGGCGGAGCTCCTCGGCACGAGCCTCGGCGGCGCGCGCCCGTGCGTCGGCCCGGGCGACGAGCACCGAGATCAGCACCGACAGACCGAGGAAGACGAACAGCACGATCACGTCGTGCGACTTGCCGATCGCGAACGTCTCGTAGGGCGGCAGGAAGAAGAAGTTGAAGACGGCGAAGCCGAGCACACTCGCCACGATGCCGGGGCCGAGCCCGCCCAGGCCGACGCACGCGACGACCAGCACGAGGAAGCCGAAACCCGTCGCGACCGGGTCGACCCGCTCGCGGATCGCCGGTGCCGCGAGCACGATGGCCGCCGTTCCGGCGACCGCGAGCGCGTACGCCGCCGCGACCCGCCCCGAGACCTGGATGCGTGGACGACGTGGAGACCGCGTGCCGACCTCGTGTCGGTCGGGACGATCGGGTGCCTGAGATGCCGTCATGGGGTTCCCTCCGGCTCGAACCGGTACCCCATGCCGGGCTCGGTGATGAAGTACCGAGGTCGCGCCGGGTCGGGCTCGAGCTTGCGTCGGATCTGTGCCATGTACACGCGCAGGTAGTTCGTCTCGTCGTGGTACTGCGGCCCCCACACCTCCTGCAGCAACTGGCGCTGCGTGACGAGCTTGCCGGGGTTGCGAACGAGGATCTCCACGACGTGCCACTCGGTCGGCGTGAGTCGCACCTCACCCTCGGCGGTGCGCACCCGCGCCGCACCGAGGTCGACGGTGAAGGCGTCGGTCGTGACTTCGGGTTCCTCGTCCGTCGGACGCAGCCGTCGTTCCGCAGCTCGCAGCCGCGCGAGGAGCTCGTCCATGCCGAAGGGCTTCGTGATGTAGTCGTCGGCGCCGGCGTCGAGGGCACGGACCTTGTCCGGCTCCTGGTCACGGGCCGAGAGCACGAGGATCGGCATCCGGCTCCATGCCCTGATGCCTTCGATCACGTCGACACCGTCGATGCCCGGCAGGCCGAGATCGACGATCGCCAGGTCGGGACGCTCACGCGCGGCGGTCGCCAGGGCCTCTTCACCATCGGGAGCGGTCACCACCTCGTACCCACGGGCGCGCAGGTTCGTGCGGAGCCCGCGCACGATCTGGGGCTCGTCGTCGACGACCAGCACCCGGGTCATCCACCCACCTCCGCAGGAGGATGCGCCGATGCCCCGGGGAGCGTCACACCGGATGGCTCGGCGAGCGGGAACGCCACCACCATCGTCAGCCCGCCCCCGGGCGTCTCGTCGGGCGTGAGGGTACCCCCCATCGCCTCGACGAAGCCCCGGGCCACCGCGAGCCCGAGGCCGACGCCGTCGACACCCGCGCGATCGCCGAGTCGCTGGAACGGCTCGAAGACCCGTTCACGGTCCTCTGCCGGGATACCGGGGCCTCGATCGACCACTCGTAGCTCGACCCGGCCGCTGGCGGCGGATCCGAAGACGCCGACGGGAGCGTCCGGCGGACTGAACGCCCGCGCGTTCGCGACTAGGTTCGCCACCGCACGCTCGAGCAGTGCCGCATCGACGTCGATCCGCGGCAGATCCTCGGGGACGTCGACCTCGACGTCGTGGCCCCGGCCCGGGAGGCTGGCAAGGGCGCGCAGCACGACCTCGTCGAGCCCGACCCTGCTCGGCGTGAGGCGGAGCATGCCGCTCTGGATGCGGCTCATGTCGAGCAGGTTGCCGACGAGCTCGGTGAGCCGGTCGGTCTCTTCCTCGATCGCGGCGAGGAACTCATCACGCTCGTCGTCGCTCCACGCCACGTCACGCTGGCGGAGGGAGCTCGCGGCAGCCTTGATCGAGGCCAGTGGAGTGCGCAGATCGTGCGAGACGGCCGACAGGATCGCCGCCCGCAGGTCGCTGACCTCTGAGACCCGCTCGGCCTCGGCCACGTCGCGCTCCAGCGCCCTCGTCCGCACGGCTGCCGTCAGCTGAGCCGCGAAGGCGGCCAGCACGCGACGCCGATCCGCGGGAAGGCGGTGGCCGCGCAGGACCAGCACCCCACCGTCCTCGAGATCGATCGATTCGTCGCCGTCGTCAGGCGAGGCGATCGGCTCACCGGTCACGGCCTCGACACGCCACCCCCGGTCGGTGGTAGGTGTGAGGACCGCGGCGCCCTCGAGCCCGAACGTCGCGACCACCTGCCGGACCAGCGTAGGCAGCGGATCCTCCTCCGCCGCGAGCGACCCGGCCATCCGCGCGAGCGCCTCGGCCTCACCCCGGCCGCGCGCGGCCTCGGCCCGCGACCGCTCGGCCCGGTCGACCAGGATGCTCACGGCGACAGCGGCGGCGACGAACGCGACGAGGGCCAACAGGTTCTCCGCCTCGGCGATCGTCCACGTGTGGATCGGCGGTGTGAAGAACCAGTTGAGGAGGAGCGAGGCGGCCACCGCGCTCGCGACCGCGGGCCAGATGCCGCCGACGGCCCCTATCGCGAGCACGAGGATGAAGTAGAGGAGCACATCGGCCGTGAGGCCGAGGGAGCCACGCGCGGCGGTGAGCGCGAGCGTGAGCAGCGGCAGCCCGACGAGGGCGAGCGCGAACCCCGCGACCTGGCGGGCGGGGGGGAGCCCGCCGAGCGCGCGACGCCGCTTCGGCGCCACCCCACCCGCAGGGGCTGCGCTGGAGATCACATGCACGTCGATCGGGCCGGAGCGCCGGATCACCCGGTTGATCACCGACCCCCGGATCAGCTCGGCGACCCTCGACCGGTCGCTCTCGCCCAGCACCACCTGAGTGACGTTCTCCGCCCGGGCGACATCGAGGAGCGCATCGGGCACGCTCGCGCCGACGACCTCGTGGAAGGTGCCACCGAGCGCACGCACGAGGGTTCGCGTCTCCTCGAGCGCGGCAGCATCGGCGACGCCGTCCTCGGGCACCACGTGCACGGCGACGAGGTCCCCACCGCGCCGCGTCGCCATGCGCGATGCCCGGCGGATCAAGTTCTCGTCCTCCTCGGGACGACCGGTCACCCCGACCAGAACCCGTTCGCGCGTCTCCCACGGCCCTTCGATGTCGTGGACCCGCATGTACTCGTGGAGCGACTCGTCGACGCGGTCGGCCATCCACAGGAGCGCCAGCTCCCGGAGGGCGCCGAGGTTCCCCTCTCGGAAGTAGTTGCCGAGCGCGGCGTCGACCTTTCCGGGCGGGTAGATGTTCCCGTGCGCCATGCGACGACGCAGCGCGTGAGGCGTCATGTCGACGAGCTCTTGCTGGTCGGCCGCCCGGACGATCTCGTCGGGGATCGTCTCGCGCTGAGCGACACCGGTGATGCGCTCGACGACGTCGTTCACCGACTCGAGATGCTGGATGTTCACCGTGGAGATGACGTCGATGCCCGCCACGAGCAATTCCTCGACGTCCTGCCAGCGTTTCGAGTTGCGGGAGCCCGGCACGTTCGTGTGCGCGAGCTCGTCCACGAGCGCGACCTCGGGCGCGCGAGCGAGGAGCCCGTCGACATCCATCTCCTCGAACGTCGAACCTCGGTACTCGATCAGGCGGCGGGGCAGAACCTCCAGGTCACCGACCTGCTCGGCGGTGCGGGGGCGACCATGGGTCTCGATGAAGCCGACCACGACGTCGGTGCCGCGGTCGCGGCGCCGTCGCCCCTCGTTCAACATCGCGTAGGTCTTGCCGACGCCCGCGGCGAATCCGACGTAGATGCGCAGCTCGCCGCGGCGACGATCGCTCATGACAGTGGGGCCAGCTCCTCAAGCGCGATGTTGAGTTCGAGCACGTTCGCGCGGGGCTCCCCGAGGAACCCGAAGGTCCGGCCTTCCGTGTGCTCATCGATCAGCGCCATCACATCGCTCAGCTCGAGGCCTCTGGCCTCGGCGACCCGCGGGGCCTGCAGACGAGCGTACGCGGGACTGATGTGCGGGTCGAGGCCGCTGCCGCTCCCGGTCACCGCATCGACCGGCACCTCGGAGACTCCGTCGGAGGACTTGATGGAGTCGAGTCGCTCGGACACCGCGGCACCGAGCTCAGGGTTCGTCGGACCGAGGTTCGACGGCGCGCTCGCCGCCGGGTCGAAGGCATCGGGGCGCCCGATGAACCATCCAGGTCCCTCGAAGGCCTGGCCGATCAAGGACGAGCCGACGGCCTCACCGTCGCGCGCGAGGAGGCTCCCGTCGGCCCGGTCGGAGAAGGCCACCCGGCCGGCCCCCCAGATCGCCAGCGGGTACAGAACGCCAACCACGACGGTCAGAACCACCAGCATGCGCAGCGCCGACACGATCGCGCGTCCCATCTACACCACCGTCCCAACGAAGAGGTCGATCACCTTGATGCCGACGAACGGCGCCACGATGCCCCCCAACCCGTAGATGCCGAGGTTCCGGCGCAACATGGCGCTCGCCGACTTCGGCGTGTATCGCACGCCACGCAGCGCCAACGGGATCAGGGCGACGATGATCAACGCGTTGAAGATCACCGCCGACAGGATCGCGGAGTTCGGGCTCGATAGGCGCATCACGTTCAAGGTGTCGAGCCCGGGGTACACGGCGGCGAACATCGCCGGGATGATCGCGAAGTACTTCGCCACGTCGTTCGCGATCGAGAACGTCGTGAGCGAGCCGCGCGTGATCAGCAGCTGCTTGCCGATCGCCACGATCTCGATCAACTTCGTCGGGTTCGAGTCGAGGTCGACCATGTTGCCGGCTTCCTTGGCCGCGCTCGTGCCCGTGTTCATCGCGACGCCGACATCGGCTTGCGCCAGTGCGGGCGCGTCGTTCGTGCCGTCGCCGGTCATCGCGACGAGCTTGCCGCCGTCCTGCTCGCTGCGGATCAGCACCATCTTGTCCTCGGGCGTCGCCTCGGCGAGGTAGTCGTCGACCCCGGCCTCGGACGCGATCGCCTCGGCCGTGCGGGGATTGTCACCGGTGATCATCACGGTGCGGATGCCCATCGCGCGGAGCTCATCGAAGCGCTGCCGCATGCCTTCCTTCACGATGTCCTTCAGGTAGACGACGCCGAGCACCTGATCGCCCTCGGCCACGGTCAGCGGGGTGCCGCCCTGCACCGAGATGCCGGCGACGATCGTGTCGACCTCCTCGGAGACCGAGCCCCCCTGCTCCTCGACCCAGTGCCGGATCGAGTCCGCCGCTCCCTTGCGCAGGCTGCGCCCGTCGAGGTCGACGCCGCTCATGCGCGTCTGCGCGGTGAACGGCACGAACTCGGCGCCCTCCAGATCGCTGCCCCGGAGCCCGTAGCGCTCCTTGGCGAGCACGACGATCGATCGGCCCTCGGGCGTCTCGTCGGCGAGACTGGTGATCTGGGCCGCATCGGCCAGCCGCTCGACCGTGACCCCGGGCGCCGGCAGGAACTCCGCCGCCTGACGGTTGCCCAGCGTGATCGTGCCGGTCTTGTCGAGCAGCAGCGTGTTCACGTCGCCCGCCGCCTCGACGGCGCGACCCGACATCGCGAGCACGTTGCGCTGCACCAGCCGGTCCATGCCGGCGATGCCGATCGCGGAGAGCAGGGCTCCGATCGTGGTCGGGATCAGGCAGACGAGCAGGGCGACGAGCACGATGATCGTCTGGCGGGCTCCCGAGTAGATCGCCATCGGCTGCAGGGTCACGGTCGCGAGCAGGAACACGATCGTGAGGCTCGCGAGCAGGATGTTGAGGGCGATCTCGTTCGGGGTCTTCTGCCGCTCGGCGCCCTCGACGAGCGCGATCATGCGATCGATGAACGTCTCCCCCGGTCGCGAGGTGATCTCGACCACGATGCGGTCGGAGAGCACCTTGGTGCCGCCGGTCACGGCGCTTCGGTCGCCACCGGACTCACGGATGACCGGGGCCGACTCGCCCGTGATCGCCGACTCGTCGACCGAGGCCACGCCTTCGACGACTTCGCCGTCGCCGGGGATCACCTGTCCGGCCTCCACGATCACTCGATCGCCAGGGGCGAGCAGCGTGCCGGGCACCTCTTCCTCGTGACCGTCCGGCAGCAGACGCCGGGCCATCGTCTCGGTGCGTGTGGCGCGTAGGGCCGCAGCCTGGGCCTTGCCCCGGCCCTCAGCCACCGCCTCGGCGAGGTTCGCGAAGACCACCGTAAGCCAGAGCCATACGGTGATGGCCCCGGCGAACAGCGAGGGATCGCGGACGAACAGGATCGTGGTCACCACCGAGCCGATCTCGACCACGAACATCACAGGGTTGCGCCACATCTGACGGGGGTCGAGCTTGCGGATCGCCTCCGGCAAGGACCGCCACAGCAGCTTGACGTCGAACATCACGAGAGTCCCTCCACG
>JBGGNG010000152.1:0-67114 GCA_041287635.1 Actinomycetota bacterium
GGACGACCGACAGCGACGCCGGGTCTGCCGGGAGCTCGAGCCTCACCGTTCCGTCGAGTGCTTGCACCGCTTCCTTCCTATACTGAGTCGTCCGCAGCGCGGCGTGCGCGTCATCACGATAGAGGAGTAGTTCTCCATGGAACCATCGTTCGAAACCCGAACGGCCGGAACGTGGACTGTGATCACGGCGCGAGGGGAGCTCGACCTCTCGTCGTCCGAGCACCTGCGCTCGGCCCTTGACGCCGGCTTGGTCGACGGTGCACCCCGCATGGCGGTCGACCTGTCCGAGGTTTCCTTCATGGATTCGAGCAGCCTGGGAGTGTTGGTCGCCGCGCTCAAACGCGCCCGCGACCAGGGCGGAGAGCTCCGTCTCGTCGGCGTGCACGGGTCGCCGCTCAAGGTCATCGAGCTCACGGGACTCGACTCCGCGTTCGCGATGGAGTCCTCCCTCGACGACCTCCCCGCGTGACTCCGTGAACGGTGGCCACGCGGAACAGCGGTGCGTCCTGCATGTCCCTTCCGAGGTGCCGATGCTCGCGACGGTGCGTGTCTTCGTGGGTGCGTTCCTTGGGCCATTCGCTGATGATGAACCGATCGAGGACCTCCAGCTGGTCGTCGGCGAGGTCTGCAGCGTCATGCGCCAGGGCGGCGTGGAGATCGCCATCGAGATCGAGGGTGAGCGAGCCCACGTGGCATGCCAGGGGGTCGTGCCACCCGGCGACGACGAGGCCGGCACGATGCGCCTGCAGGTGATCGAGGCGCTCGCCCCAGACGTTGCGTGGGCAGACGGCGCGGTGCGCTTCAGCGTGCCACTCGCACGTGACGCTCAGATCCAGTAAGCGCCGCCTCTTGCCACGAGGTCCGGCTCGATGGCAAGGTCGGATGTCACGTGCCGGACGCTGAGGGGGTGGACGAAGCGAGCGGGGCACAGTCTGCACCTGAGAGCGGGCCGGAGCGGACCGCCATGGGTACCGCCGTTCCCGTGGCGGAGCAGCTCACTCTGCTTCGTCGGTTCACCGAGGTCTTGGCATCGGCTTCCTCGGTCGAGGAGCTGGTCTCCGTGCTCTTCGACCGAGCCCAGCGCACCCTCGGCACCGTAGCGGGGGCACTCCTCGATCTCGACGGCGAGACGCTCAAGGTCACGGGTTCGTTCGGCTACCCACCCGAGATCGTCGAGACCTGGGGTGAGGTGCCCCTGAGCGCGCCGTTGCCCGCCCCCGAGGCGGTGCGAACGGGCGAGCCGGTCGTGATCGGTACGCGCGCGGAGTACGAGCAGCGTTTCCCATCGGCGACCGGCATCGTCGCCGACGAAGGTGCGGTGCTCGCGATCCCGCTCACGGACGACGGCCGCCCCGTCGGTTCCCTCGGGCTCCGCTTCCTCACCGCCCGACAATTCTCCGATGACGATATCGAGGTCCTCGTAGCGGCAGCGCAGCAGTTCACCCTCGCGCGCAGCAGGCTCGCCCTACTGGACGGCGAACGGAGCGCCAGGGCCGATGCCGAGAAAGCGAACGGCCGACTCACGTTCCTGGCGTCCGCTAGCCGCGAGATCGCGACGTCGCTCGACTACGAGCGCACGCTGTCGGCCGTCGCTCGCATGGCCGTGCCGGGTCTGGCGGATTGGTGTGCCGTCGACCTTCTCGACGACGACGGCGAGCTGCGCCAGCTCGCGGTCGCCCATGTCGACCCGGACAAGGTGACGATGGCGCAGGAGCTGCGGCGACGCTACCCGCCCGACCCCGACGCCCCCTACGGACTTCCGGCTGCCATCCGATCCGGGCGCTCCGAGCTCATCGAGGAGATCCCTCGGGAGCTCCTGGAAGAAGCCGTCGCCGACAAGCCGGAGCTCCGGGCGCTCCTCGACGAGCTGCAGCTGCGGAGCTCCATGGTCGTGCCGATGGTGCTGCACGGCGAGGCGATCGGCGCGATCAGCTTCGTGATGGCGGAGTCGGGACGCCGGTACACACCGCTCGATCTACAGCTCGCGGAGGAGCTCGCCGCCAGGGCGGCGATCGCGATCGGCAATGCCCGGCTCTACGGCGCCGAACAGCGCGCCCGATCGGCCGCCGAGGAGGCCCGTAGCCGCACGGAGATGCTCGTGGAACTCGGGGATCGACTGACCTCGTCTCCGGAGCTACAGTCGGCCGCTGCGGCCTTCGCTCGCTTCCTCGCAGATGAGCAAGGGGACGGCGTCACGGTCTGCCTGCTGGATCGCGACGGCATCGCCTCGCTCACGGCGCATGCACGCACACAGGACCGAAAGGTTTGCGATGCCTCGCAGCGCGGTATCGCACCGCTCGACGACGATGATCCAGACGACCCTGTGAATCGAGCGGTCCTCGACCGCGTGGCGGTGACCGGCCGGTCACCCGACGATGCGTGGATACCGCGCTGGCTCGGTTCGGACCGAGTGTGGCATTCGGCCGTCGTCGTACCGATCGCCTCCGGCGCCCGGACGCTGGGTGCGGTCGTGATCGGCCGTGAGGAAGATCGCGCACCCTTCTCGCCGGACGAGCACCGGTTCATCGACGATCTGGCCGACCGAGCGGCGCAGGCGCTCGATAACGCGAGGCTCTATAGCGAGCAGCGTTTCATCGCCGACACCCTCCAGACGAGCCTGTTACCCCCCTCCGTTCCCCACGTGCCCGGGTATGACATCGCCTTCGCGTACCGACCGGCGGGTGACGGCAGACAGGTCGGCGGCGACTTCTACGACGTGGTCGACATGGACACATCGGTGATCCTCGTCGTCGGCGACGTGAGCGGCAAGGGGAGTCGGGCGGCCGCGGTCATGGCTCTATCCCGATACGCGATCCGTACCGCGGCCCTGCGGAGCACGCGGCCGTCGGAGATGCTCGAGACGGTGAACGAGTCGCTCATGCGTCAGCCGGCGCACGACCGCTTCACCACCGCCGCGGTCGTGCGCCTCGCATCGATGGACGGGCGCATGACGGCGGCGGTTGCCGGGCATCCGCTGCCGATCGTCGTGAGGGCCGACGGGGCTGTCGAGAGGATCGGACGGCCGGGGAGCCTGCTCGGGGTCTTCCCCGACCCCACCCTGCACGACGTCGGCGGACACCTGCACCCCGGCGACCTGCTGATCCTGTACACCGACGGCCTGACGGACGCGAGGCGCGGAGACGATCGGTTCGGGGAGGAGCGGCTGGTGGAGGTTCTCTCCCTGCGATCCGGCGGCCCCGAGGAGGTCGTGGGCCGAGCGATGGAGGCCGTGACGACCTTCGCAGCAGATGACCTCTCCGACGACATCGCCCTCTTGGTGGCGCGACGGCGATGACCCTGCCTCCCTTCGAAACAAAGGTCGACGAGGACCGGTCGGTCGTTTCGGCGAGCGGAGACCTCGATCTGTCGAGCGCCCCCGCGCTCGAGCGGGCGATCGAGCGGGCGATCGACGGGGACAACGACACGCTTACGCTCGACCTGCGCGGCTTGCGTTTCATCGATTCGACCGGACTGCGTCTGGTGCTGACCACCGATGCCAGGCTCCGAGAGCGCGGCGGTCACCTGAGCGTCGTGAGGGGCCCTGAGGTGGTGCACCGTGTGTTCGAGCTCGCCGTGCTCGAGGACCGCCTGACGTTCGTGGATGGCCGCGACATCGGCGACGGTTCGACCGACGGTGAGAAACCGACATGACCCCTCCGGTGGTGGTCGTGCTGGAGCCGACGCCGAGCGCGGTCCGGCTCGCGCGTGCCTCGGTCGACCGTCTGAGGGATCAGCTGACCGAGCGGCAGCTCGACGATGCTCGCCTGCTCGTGAGCGAGCTGGTCACCAACAGCCTTCGGCACGCCGCCCTCACGCCCGATCAATCGATCGAACTGACGCTGGAGGTCGACGCCGAGGTGTTACGCGCCGAGGTGCGTGACCCGGGGGAGGGATTCGTTCACGAGCCGCGCGCTCCGGACCCTGAAAGTGCGGCTGGCTGGGGATTGTTCCTCGTGTCGAAGCTCGCGTCCCGATGGGGCGTGCAGCGCGACGGCTCCACGCGGGTCTGGTTCGAGCTGCCGATATCGGCGTCTGCGTCCACCGGCGAGCACTGACCCCGACGTTTCGCCGGACCGGCGCCCGGGTATCTGGCCGCTGATGCTTCCCAGTGGCGAGCCAGGAGGTCACGGATGAGCCAGATCACGAACGCCTCGGTCGTACGCGGCCGCATGGCCCCGGGAGAGGTCCGGGCGACGTCGGTGCACGGACGAGGACGTGTGTGCAGGGCCGCAGAGTGCGACACGGTGCTGTCGATGTACAACGCGACCGGATCGTGCTGGCAGCACGAGGAACCACACACCTACGTGCTCCAGGCCCCTCGCAAGAAGCGACGCGACGCGAGGGTGGCGTAGATGGAAGTGCGGCGGCCCCCCCTGCCGCACGCGCCGAGTCGGGGCCGGGGGCACGATCCGGTGCCTCCGCCCCGGCCGCCGGCGCCGCCGCAGCCACCTCCACCGCCGGAACCGACCCCGCAACCGGCGCCGGTTCCACCGCCACCGGTGATCGTCGTCGGCAGTTGACACGTACGAGCAACCATACGAATGGAAGGAGCACTGATGCGAACCACCACCATCGACATCGATCGACCTCGAGGTGGGCCGTTGGTCCGCTGGGGCGCGATCGTGACCGGCGCGGTCTGGGGCCTCGCGATCATGGCCGTCCTGACCTCGCTCTGGCTTGCGCTCGCCTTCCCGTCCGGCATCGACGTGGTCCGCGACGAGCTCGAGTGGTTCCTCGCTGGATCGGGCGCCTTCGCCCTCTTCGTCGCGGGGCTCCTCGCCGGAATCCTCACCGACAATCGGGGCCCGGGCTCGGGCTGGCTGCATGGCATGACCGCGTGGGGCACGCTGCTGATCGCGACGCTCATCTTCGGCGTTCCCTCGATCTTCGGACTCTTCTCCGAGGTCCAGCTCCGGACGATCGACGGCGGCGATGTGCTCGGCACGGGCGTAAGCGACGCGATGTGGCCGACGTTCATCACGCTCGTGGTCGGTGCGGTGGCTGCCGCGATCGGGGGTCTGATCGGTGGAGCGCCGCGCCGCTCGGTCGGCTCGAGCGGGCTCGAGGCCGCCCGGTACGCCGAGTTCGACCGACGCTCGGACACGGAGCCACTCGACGACGAGCCACGCCTGCGCACGAACGCGGGCGACGTCGAGGGCGACGACGACCGGGTGATGGTTCGCCGGGCCGCCGACGGCAGCTACGTCGATCAGCACGGCCGCCGGTTCACGCCGGAAACAACCGGCGCTCGCGGTTCCGACATCGATATCAGCTGAGCTCGCCGACCCACACCGGCGCGTGCGGGCCGGGGCCTGCCTCCTGGAGACCCCGGCCATGCGGCGTCTCGAGCGGGATCGCGCCCGGGGTAGGATTCCCGGGCCATGAACCCGGTGAAGGCAGCACTCCTGTGGGCATCAGAGAGTGCGCTCCTTAGGACCCGACTCCCACAGCTGTCGTTCGTGCAGCGCTCCGTCGCCCGCTTCATGCCGGGCGAGGACGCCGAGGACGCCCTGGGAGCAGCGGGTCGGCTGGCCTCTGAGGGCATCCCCGTGTCGTTCACGCGCCTGGGCGAGAACACGACCGATCTCGCCCAGGCCGCGGAGGCGGCGGGCGACTACCTGAGGCTCCTCGACCGGATCGAGGAGCTCGGGCTCGATGCCGAGATCTCCGTGAAGCTCACCCAGCTCGGGTACGACCTCGACCCGGCCGTCACCGCCACCCACCTGGGACGCCTCGTCGACCGTTCAGCCGAGATCGACCGGACCTGCTGGATCGACATCGAGTCGACCCCGTACGTCGACGGCACCCTCGATCTCTACGAGGCACAGCTCGCCCGCTCGCCGAAGGTCGGGTTGTGTCTGCAGGCGTACCTGCGTCGCACCTACGACGACATCCAGCACCTGCTGCCTTCCGGTCCTTCCATCAGGCTCGTGAAGGGTGCCTACCGGGAGCCGAAGGACCTCGTCTTCACATCGAAGGCCGCGATCGACGAGAGCTACTACAGGCTCGCGCAGCACCTCGTGCAGGGTGGAGCCCGCCGCGTGGTCCTGGGGTCGCACGACACCGATCTGATCGGGCGCATCGAGACATCGCTGGGGGGGCACGACGACTTCGAGATCGCGATGCTCTTCGGCATCCGCGGCGACGAACAGCGGCGATACGCGAGCGAGGGCTACGCGATCCGCACCCTGATCTCGTACGGTCCGTCGTGGTACCCATGGTTCATGCGCCGGATCGCCGAGAAGCCGGTCGAGAACACGCTGCTGGCACTCCGCAACCTCGTCTAAGTCGGCTGCGCCTCCACGTAGACTCCCGGCCATGATGCCACGCCTGCACGGGGCGATCGCGGCGAGCGTGACCCCGATGCGTGAGGGTGGCCGAGCCGTCGACGTCGACGCGATCGAGGGCCTCACCCGGTTCCTCGCCGACGGGGGGGTCGACGGCGTGCTCGCATGCGGCACCACGGGAGAGGGCGTGCTCCTCGACGTGGTGGAACGTCGCGCGGTCTCGGAAGCCTTCGTGGCACATGCTCCCGAGGACTTCGATGTCGCCGTCCACGCCGGGGCTCAGACGACGAGGGACACGATCGCGCTCGCTGCCCACGCCCAGGAGATCGGCGCCGCGGCGGTCGCTGTGATCGCCCCGCCGTACTTCCCGCTCGACGGCTACGAGCTCACGCGCCACCTCGCAAGCGCGGCGAACGCCGCGGATCCTCTGCCGTTCTACGTCTACGAGTTCGCGGGGCGCAGTGGATACGCGATCCCGCTCGCCGTGGTGGCCCGGGTGCAGGAGTCGGCTCCGAACGTCGTGGGCATGAAGGTCTCGGACTCCCCCTTCGCCGCGGTCGAGCCCTACCTCGGGCTCGACCTCGAGGTCTTCATCGGGTCGGAGCCACTCGCGTTGCAGGGCATGGCGGCTGGCGCGATCGGTACCGTGAGCGGCCTGGCCGCCGCGTTCCCCGCGATCACGGCCTCCCTCGTGCACGAGCGGAGCGACGCCGCGCACACCCAGGTCTGCCGCCTGCGAGACGAGCTCGCCGGTATCCCCTTCCACGCCGCGCTCAAGGAGGTGCTCGTCGCCCGCGACGTGCTCGTGGACCCCGCCGTGCGGGCTCCGTTGCGCGGGCTCGACGACATCGAGCGCGAGCGCGTGCTGGGACTCTCCCGGGAACTGCTGGGCCCAAGCTAGCTCGGCTTCTCCGGTGGCGGGAGGTGCCGCGCCTCGGCGTGTCGCAGCACGAACGAGAAGGTGCCGTCGGGCTCGATCACCCCATAGCGGATGAGGGCGAGGTCGGCGATGCCCTGCTCCCGTGCCGACGACACGACTTCCTCCGAGGTGAGGCGCTCCATCACCAGCGGCTCATCGAGGAGCCTGCCCTCGTCGACCACGACGATCGGGACGCCCTCGATCACCTTCTTCGAACCCCGCCATCGGTAGCCCACGTACGACGTCGCCACGACCAGCAGCGCGATCGTGCCGACCGCGAGCATGGCGCCGGTCACCGACATGTCCTCCTGGGTCACGCCCTGCTGCACGAGGTCGCCGATCGTCACGATCAGCACGAGCTCGAACGCCGACATCTCGGCGAGCTCCTTCTTGCCGATCGCGCGGGTGAGCATCCACAGGAAGGCGTAGATCACGACCGCCCGCAGCACGATCTCCATCAGGGCATCACCACCGTTCGGTACTCCACCGACAGTGGGGGAAGACCCTCGGACTCGATCGCGGTGACGGCGCTCGCGCCGAGGTTGAAGGTCGGTGTCGCACGACCGTCGAACGAGAGCTCGAACACCTCGCCCTGCGGGCGCTCGAACGTCAGCAGCAGGTCGTCACCGCGAACCGTCGTGGCTGAAGGCTCCGGGTACCACTGATTGAAGTCGAACGACTCGAAGTACCCCTTGGTGGTGACGATCGTCACCGGCCCCGGGAACCCGGCGTCGCGACGGACCTCGACGCTCCACGGGGTCGAGAGGCCCGGTCTCGTGACCGAGGCGTAGGTCACCGCCAGGCTCGTCCCGTCGGATTCGGCGGACGCCTGGCCGACCCGCACGCCGACGAGGTTCGCGACACCGAGCACCACGAGCACACCGAGGACCCCGGTACCGACGCGACGCATCGCTCGGAACCGGCGCTGACTCTCGATCGGCACATCGTCGGGCCGGGTCGACGTGGCGCTCCCCCCCTCGGCCACGTGACTCACCGACTTCGTCGACCGGTGCGGCGGTTCACCGCCCGCAGCAGCTGCTCCTTGTTCATCCGGGATCGACCGTCGATGTTCAGGTCCTTCGCCTCCTCGTACAGCTGATCCCGGGTACGACCACCGGCGCCTCGATGCGAACGGAGACCCCCACGGCGTCCGCTCGAGATGTCCTCGCGTGACGAGCGAGAGCTCGTCTTCGCCTCCCCCGAGCGGGCGCGCTCCTTGTTGACCGTGCGCGCCGCGATCTCTTCGGACGAATCCTCGGACCGGCCGCGTTCGCGCAGCCCCTCCTTGATGTGCTCGTACTGGCGTTCCCGCTTCGCGTTCCACCCCTTCTGCGGCATCACGCATCCCTCCTCGTCGGACGCCTCGGTGGTTCCCTCCGGATCGGGTCGGCAAACGCGGTTTGACATCGGTTCCGCGACGCGGATACGTTGCACCTGCAAATCCGACCTGAGGGGTACGAATCAACGTGATCCGCACGCGCACGGCCGGGCTGGTGGGGGCCATGATTCCCTCGCGCCTCTGCGGCATGGCCGCGACCTGCGGCGCCTCGAGCGCCGACCCGCGCGCGCGGACCTGACCTTCCCCACTCACCACCGCACCGCCCGGGCCGCCGCGATCGGCGGCCCTTCGCGTTCCCCGGACCGGCAGCACCGGACGATGCCTATGACCGACACCTCGACCCCGGCCCCACGAACCCCACGCCCTCGCGGCGAGGGGCAGTGGGGCATGGGTTACCACGAGCCACTGAACCCAGCCGAGCAGATCAAGAAGGAAGACGACGGACTCAACGTCCGCGAGCGGATCGAACACATCTTTGCGCCCGGCGGCTTCCGATCGATCGGCAAGCAGGACCTGCGCAGCCGCATGCGGTGGTGGGGGTTGTACACGCAGCGCACGCAGGGCGTGCCGGGCGACCGCACCGGCAGCGCCGAGCCCGAGGAGCTCGAGGACGAGTTCTTCATGATGCGCATCCGCATCGACGGCGGGGCGATGACCGCCGACCAGCTCCGGGCGATCGCGTGGGCGAGTGAGCGCTTCGGCCGCGACGTCGCCGACGTGACCGATCGCCAGAACGTGCAGCTGCACTGGATCCGCATCGAGGACGTGCCTCCGATCTGGGAGCGCATCGAGTCGGTCGGCCTGTCGACGCAGGAAGCTTGCGGCGACACGCCGCGCGTGATCCTCGGCTGCCCACTCGCGGGGGTCACCGCCGACGAGGTATTCGACGCGACGCCCGATGTCCGGGCGGTCGCGGAGCGGTTCGTCGGCGACCCGGCGTTCTCGAACCTGCCGCGCAAGTACAAGACCTCGATCAGCGGGTGCGCCGCCGGATGCACGAACCACGAGATCAACGACGTCTCCTTCGTGGGCGTGGCCGGACCCGGCGGCGAGCTCGGGTACGACCTGCAGGTGGGGGGCGGCCTCTCGACGAACCCGATGTTCGCGCAGCGCCTGGGCGCGTTCGTGCCCCGCGAGCGCGTCCCGGAGGTCTGGGCGGGGGTCACGGCGTTGTTCCGCGAGTACGGCTACCGGCGCTCGCGCAACCACGCCCGCCTGAAGTTCCTCGTGAAGGACTGGGGCGCCGAACGCGTGCGTGAGGTGCTGGAGCGGGAGTTCCTCGAACACGGGCACCTGGCCGACGGACCCCCACCCCAACCGGCGCCGATGGGGGCCCGGGAGCACCTCGGGGTGATGCCGCAACGCGACGGCCGGGTGTCGGTGGGGTTCGCCCCTCGGGCGGGTCGCGTCGCCGGGCACCAACTGCGCCTCGTCGCCGATCTGGCCGACAGGTTCGGCTCGGGATCGGTTCGGGCGACCGCACAGCAGAAGCTCGTGATCGTCGACGTGCAGGCATCCCGGGCCGACGAGCTCGTCGCCGACCTCGACGGGCTCGACCTGCGAGCTCGCGGCAGCGTCTTCCGGCGGTCGACCATGGCGTGCACGGGCATCGAGTTCTGCAAGCTCGCGATCGGCGAGACCAAGGGCCGGGCGACCTGGATCACGAGCGAGCTCGAGGCTCGGATGCCGGACTTCGACGAGGATGTGCGGATCCACGTGAACGGGTGCCCGAACTCGTGCGCACGGTTCCAGGTCGCGGACATCGGACTGATGTCGGCGCTGCGCGCGAGACCCGACGGCACGAAGAGCGACGCGTTCCTCGTGCATCTGGGGGGCACGATGGGCGACGGCGCGGCTTTCGGCCGCAAGGTCCGCGGGGTGAAGGTCTACGCCGAGGACACCGCCGACTACCTCGAGCTGCTGCTGCGCCGCTACGGAAGCCAGCGTGCCGACGGCGACACGTTCTCGTCGTTCGTGAACGGCCTCGACGCCGATGCGCTGGCACGGTTCGCGGAGCCCGCGGCCGCCCACGGGGAGCTGCGATGACGGGCGTGCGCGCGGTGCCCTTCTACTGCCCGTTCTGCGGCGAGCAGGACATCCGGCCCGACGACGCCGCCACGACGGCATGGCGTTGCGAGTCGTGCGAGCGCGGCTTCGAGTTGACCGCGATCACCGTCGGGGGTGGGGGCTGATGGCCGACTCGGATCCGCGGGCACCCTGGCACGAGCCGGCGATGCCGGTCCTCGACGAGGAAGCCGCGTGGGTGCACGACGCCGCCCAGCGGTTCGAGCACTCGAGGGCCGAGGAGCTGCTCGGATGGGCGCTCGACAGCTTCCACCCGAAGCTCGCGATCAGCGCGGCGGGCGGCGTCGACGGCATGGTGCTGATCGATATGGCGTGGCGGCTGGATCCCGCCGTGCGCGTGTTCACCCTCGACACGGGGCGACTGCCACCCGAGACGTACACGCTCTTCGAGGAGGTCCGGGAGCGCTACGGCATCGCCGTCGAGTTCGAGTACCCCGACACGTCGGCGGTCGCCTCCCTCGTGAACCGCGAAGGCCCGAACCTCATGTATCGGGGCGTGGACCTGCGGCTCGCGTGCTGCGCCGTGCGCAAGGTCGAGCCGCTCCGGCGCAAGCTGGCCTCCCTCGACGCGTGGATCGCCGGCCTGCGCCGGGAACAGTGGGCCTCGCGCCGCAACATCGCCAAGGTCGAGCTCGATCGCGACCACGGCGGCATCGTGAAGCTGAACCCGCTCGCCGACTGGACCCTCGACCAGGTCTGGGACTACGTGCGCACGCACGAAGTGCCCTCCCACGAGCTCTTCGACCACGGGTACACCTCGATCGGATGTGCGCCGTGCACCCGTCCGGTCGAGCCGGGGGAACCCGAACGGGCAGGTCGGTGGTGGTGGGAGCACGACACCGCGAAGGAATGCGGCATCCACTGCAGCGTGGAGCTCGCGGGGTCACGGAGCGATCGCGAGAAGGCGGAAGCCGCCGTTGAAGGAGGCTCGTGATGCCGTTCGGCTATCCCGTGATGCTCGAGCTGTCGGGGCGACGGTGCGTCGTGATCGGCGCCGATGCCGTACGAGAAGGCAAGGTCGAGGCGATGATCGCCGCCGGTGCCGACGACGTGCTGGTCGTGGCGTCGGGTCCGGCGGACGCACTCGACGGACTCGCGAGGATCGACGGCGTTGCCGTGGAACGCCGCTCGTGGCGCGCCGCCGACCTGAACGGGGCGTTCCTCGTAGTGGCGGCGAGCCGCGACCACGGCGAACGCGACGCGATCGCCCGTGAAGCCCGCTGCCGCCGGGTGCTCATCAACGTGATGGACGACATCCCCAACTGCGACTGGTCGGCGCCGAGCGTCGTGCGCCGTGGTGAGCTCGTACTGGCGATCGCGACCGGAGGCGCGTCACCGGCCCTGGCGAAGAAGTTGCGCGCGCAACTATCGGCGTCCCTCGGCGAGGAGTGGTCCGAGGTCCTGGCGGTCCTGCGTACGGTGCGCGCCGAGACGATGCCGGCGCTGCCCGACTTCACGATCCGGGCTCAGCGATGGGCCGAGGCGCTCGACCTCGACGAGGCGGCCACCCTCGCGCGCGAGGGGCGTGGCGACGAGCTCGCCGCCAGGCTCCGTGAGCGCCTGCTGCAGGAGGCGCCGGCATGACCGGGCGCGTGGTGCTCGTCGGTGCGGGCCCCGGCGATCCGGAGCTGATCACCGTGAAGGGAGCCAGGGCCCTCGCCGTGGCCGACGTCGTCGTCTACGACCGCCTCGCCGCCCCGGCCCTGCTCGACCTGGTCCCGCCGGGCGCCCGCCGCATCTACGCCGGCAAAGAGCCTGGCAAGCAGGCGATGGGGCAGCATGAGATCGGTGTTCTGCTCGTGCAGGAGGCCGCGCGCGGCCATGTGGTCGTGCGCCTCAAGGGGGGCGACCCGTTCGTCTTCGGGCGCGGTGGCGAGGAGATGCTCGCATGCGAGGAAGCCGGCATCCCGGTCGAGATCGTCCCCGGCATCACCAGCGCCGTCGCGGCACCGGCCGCGGCCGACATCCCCCTGACCCATCGCTCGATCGCACGATCCTTCGCCGTGGTCACCGGGTCGACCGCCCACGCCGAGGACACCGTCGATCTCACTCGCATGGCGATCGCCACCGACACGCTCGTCGTGTTGATGGCGGCCGGGAGGCTGGCCGAGACGTGCGCCACGCTGATCGACGCCGGGCGGCCCGGGTCGACACCCGCCGCGGTCGTGCAGTGGGCGTGGACCGACGACCAGCGCACCGTCGTCGGCACCCTCGACGACCTGCCCACGCTCGCGGCGGCTGCGAGCATCGGGCCCCCCGCAACGCTCGTGATCGGCGACGTCGTCTCGGTGCCGAGGTCGGTGGCGCCCGCCGGAGATCCTCGTCCCGCGGCGACGACGCGTGTGGACCGAACCACTCCTGGGTAACCCGCCCATACCGACGCCGGGCATCTCGCCCGGCACGAGCGATGGGAGGATCGACATGGCGAGTCGCATGGCCGAACGCATGGGCGATCTCGGCGATCGAGCCCGGGAACGCATGACGGAGACACGTCTGGACAAGATGGATCGGGAGAACGACCGTCTCAAGCACGAGGTGCGCCTGCTCCGCGAGGACCTGCACGAAGAGCGTGGTTCGCTGTCGCGAGCGCTCGACGCGCTGGCTCGCAACGAGCACGTGACCGTGGAGACGAAGACGCCGAGGCGCCGCGGCAGGATCGTCCGCACCCTGGTGATCGGTGGGGGAGCCTACGTGTTGGGGACCCGAGCCGGGCGGGAGCGCTACGACCAGATCGTGGGGAAGCTCCGCGCGATGAGGTCCTCCGTCCAGGACCGGCAGGATTCGACCGGCGAGCAGGCTCCGTGGCAGGCAGCGAGCCCTGACTCGGCACGGACCGCCATGACACGGTCGTCTGAAACGACGCCCACCGTCTGATTGCGATCTACGGGCACGAACGGGCGCGAGGGATACATCCTCGCGCCCGTTCGTACGTTCGGGGGACACGGCCCCTCAAGGACCGACCTCCCGATCACGACCTTCCGTCGGCGTGAGGGTCCTCCGTGCGCAGGCTCGGGTAGGTGGCCACCAAGGCTCCGATCGCCGTACAAACCAGCGCGGCACCGACCGAGACGATCCACGACATCGACTCGCCGTCGTCGCGGACGAGCTCAGCCAGAAGCCACCCGGCAGGGATACCGACCAGCAGTCCCCACACGCCGCCGATGATCATGTACCGCAGTTGGCGTCGCACCGTCCTCGGGGCGCCGACCACCTGGTCAGGCGGCCGGTCGAGGGGCTCGCCGGTCGCGGGATGGGTCGATGATCGCCTCATGCGTCGCCTTCGCCGTCCGTCGGGCCGGGCACGGGCTGACCGATCTCCGGGCTCTCGGGCTCGAGCGTGCGCTCCAACGCGTCGTCCTCGCTCTCAGGCAACTCCTCGGGGCGTTCGCCTTCCGGCAGTTCCTCGGGCATCCCGCGTCCTGGCGTCTCGATGTGCACGTGGGCTCCTTCCCGGCTCACGCACCGTGCGCCGAGCCGGGGTCACCTTTCCCGGCACCGCCGGATGGGAAACGGGTGTGGGAACGACACTGAGTGGCGAGGAGTAAACCCACGGCAGCAGAACGGCCCGCCCGGCTGCGCCGGGCGGGCCGTTGCTCTGAGACGTCTACGTCAGCGGTCGCCGTCGAGCGCGTCGTGCACCTTCTCCTTGACGGTGTCGACTGCGTCGCCGGCCTTCTCCTTCACGTCGGCGCCGGCGCGGTCCATCTTGCCCTCACGCTCGAGCCGTTCGTCGTCGGTCAGGTCGCCGACGTTCTCCTTGATCGTTCCCTTCGCCTTGTCCACGTGCTCACCCATCGCGATCCCTCCGTTCGTCGTCGGTACTAGAGCGTGCCGGTGCCCACCTCGGGCACCGCTTCGTCGTCGTTGCCTCGTGACTGGACCTCGGCCTGGACATCGCGGGCCGTGGACTCGGCCGAATGGCTCCAGCGCTCGAGCCAACGGCGGGCGATCGGGATGCCCCCGACGCCGAACGCGACGACCGCCGAGCCGACCACCATGATCAGCAGCGCGTAGAAGAGCCCGGTCACGATCGCGGGTGCGACCTGCAGTTGATCGAGAGCGGCGAAGATCCCGACCACCAGGATCGCGATGCCCGCGCCCTTGGCGATCACGGAGCCGCCGCGCACCGCGCCGAGCATCGGCTCGAGGACGTCGGTCAACGCCCTCGCGAGCACGGCCGCGATCACCAGGATCACGACGGCGACGATCAGGTTCGGCAGGTAGGCGATCAGCCCTTCCAGCAGGTCGCTGATCGGGTTCGGACCCCAGATGCCGAACGCGAGTTGCAGCGCGATCAGGAACACGAGCCAGAAGACGATCACGCCGATCACGTCCGACGGATCGGTCTTGCTGCGCTCGAACGCCTGGCGCATCGACCCCCGCTCCACGAGGTTGTCGAAGCCCACCCGCTCCAGCAGCGCATCAGCGAGCTTCGACAGCGCCTTCGCGACGAAGTAGCCGATCAGCAGGATCACGAAGAAGCCCAGAAGCTTCGGGGCGAACGTGACGACGTCGGCCCATGCCTCTTCCAGACCTTGCTCGATGTCGATCTGTGCCAGCACCATGAGAGGCCTCCGTCAGTCCAGGATGCTCACGCCACCGGGGCCGACCAGCAGGCCAGCGATGATCAGCAGGATGCCCCAGAGCAATGCCCCACGAACGATGGACACGATGCCTACGACCACAAGCACAGCGGCGATGATCCACAGGATCGTGTCCGTGGCACCCTCATTCCCCCCGTTCTGGGCGAGCAGCGCAAAACCAGTCTGCAACATGATTCCCTCCCTCAGCGCGCACGGTGCGCGGTCATGGATGTCGGGAGGTGTCTTGTCCATCCATGCCGGTCGGCAAACCTCGCCGAGGGTGTCGAGTCAGGCCCGACGGGTCCCGAAGCGTCGGTGCAAGAGCCCGCGCAGCCAGCCGACACGGCTCGACGCCTGATCGGCCTTCACGGCGGCGTCGTCAAGCACCTCGGCGACCTGGGGGTCGTCGTTCACCTTCGCGGCCTGTTCGATCGCCTCTGCGGTCTCGATCGAGGCCGCATGCGCGGCGTCGGCTCCGGCGAGCTCCGAGGGGTCTTCTTCGGCTGGCATCGACACCCAACCTACAACGACGGTGGGGATGGCGGGAACACGACCTCGTGCTCGCCTTCGGCGAACGAGTCGAACCGCAGAGGGAGCCTGAACGTGGGCCAGGCGTACGTGATGTCGCCCTCCGCCGGGTCGTACGCGGCCGTGTACACGGTGCCCCGGCCGACGTCGTGAGCGAGGCTGTACAGCGGCGGCACGAGGAACGCACCGAGGAACCGTTCGCGGTCGACATCGGGATCGTCGAGCAGTCGCAGCAGCCACCACTCCCGCTGCAGCGTGCTCTCTGCCAACACCGGATCCCACGACTCCACCGCCCACTGGTGGTTCACGGCGATCGGCAATCGCCGGAACGACGGCGGACGATCGGGGTTCAGGTAGGCGGTGATCACGCCTCCCCCCGCGTCGACGATCGTGAGGTTGTGGGTGTGGGCGATCGGCAAGCGCGCGAGCACGGCGCGCGCGTCGTCGACCGTCTCGCACGTCTCGAGCAGGTAGCGGATCACGATCGGCACGCCGAACCCTTCGCCCATCGACGCCCGCCCACCGAACGTGAGTGAGACGGCCAACCCGCGATCGTTCATCCCGTCACAGAGCCCCCAGACCGCGTCGGTCACCCCGATCACACCGGCGCCCGTGAAGGCACTCCGCAGGATCACGGCGTCCATCAGCTCGGCGGGGTAGTCGTAGTTGCGCACGAGGCGCGGACCACGCTCACCCTCCTGCAGCACGGCCTGCGAACAGGCAATCGCCGCCCCCGGAGGCTTCCACATCGTGAACATGCGGGCGAAGACGGGATCGTCGCCGCCGACCTCACGCACCATCGCCTCGTAGATCGGCAGCAGCTCGGGCATGTGCACCGTGAGCGCATCGACACCTTCGGCCACCGAGGGACGGGCCTCGTCGCCGTCCTGCAGGTACCACGCGGCGTACGCCTGCGCCCTCGTCGAGAACACCGCCGCGAGCTTCGAGCCGGGGTGCGACTCGTCGATCGTTCGGAACATGGCTCCGGGTACCATCGCCATCGGCGGTTCCTCCTACCGGCTCGTCTCACGTACGCTCCTGCAAGGCTACGCGTCTGCGACGCCGAGACGACGACCAGGCACGAGGCTCCGGATGGCACACCACACCAGCGACCATGCACGCTCGCCGCAGGCGCCCAACGCCGCGCGCGTGGAACCCTCCCACGTGCGGTCGGTCGACGAGGCCGTCGGCGAGGTCCGGGTCGAGGTCCGGACGAAGCGCAGGGCGATTGTCCTGCGTCTGGTGTTCCTGATCATCACGGTCATCGCGCTCTACATCCTGTGGCCCAGCCTGCTCACGGTCTTCGAGACGTGGCCGGAGCTCCTCGACCTGAACCCGGCCTGGTTCGTCGCGATGCTCGCGTTGGAAGCCCTGAGCTTCTTCTGCATCTGGGGGCTGCAACGCATCGCGCTCGTCACCGACCGCTGGTTCGGGGTGGCGACGGCGCAGCTCGCGGCGAACGCGTTCAGTCGGGTGGTGCCGGGCGGAGCCGCCGCCGGCGGAGCGCTGCAGTGGCGCATGCTCACCGACTCAGGCGTCGACGGCGCGCGTGTGGCGACCTCGCTCACGGCCGCGTCGTTGATCAGCACAGGCACACTGTTCATGTTGCCTCTGCTCACCGTGCCGGCGGCGTTGCTCGGCCGGCCCGTTCCGGGGGGGCTCGCCCAGGCCGCGTGGCTGGGGGGCGTCGTGTTCGTCGCGGCGTTCGTGTTCGGCTGGCGCTTGCTGTTCCACGATCGGCTATTGCGCCGCATCGGGCGCGGTGCGCAGTGGCTGCGGAACAGGTTCCAGCGAGGGAAGCCGCCAGTGACCGACCTGCCGGCTCGCCTCGTCGTGCAGCGAGACCAGATCCGCGACGCGCTCGGCGACACGTGGTGGAAGGCGTTGCTGTTCTCGCTCGGCAACTGGCTCTTCGACTACCTGGCGTTGCTGGCGGCGATCACGGCTGTCGGATCGCGGCCACGTCCGACGCTCGTGCTGCTCGCGTACTCGGCGTCGATGGTGCTGGCGATGATCCCGATCACGCCGGGCGGCCTCGGATTCGTGGAGGCGGGCCTCACCGGACTGCTGACGCTCGCGGGCGTGCCGGCCGGTGACGCAGTGCTGGCGGTCCTCGCCTATCGGCTCGTGTCGTTCTGGTTGCCGTTGCCGGCGGGGGGTGTGGCGGCCTACCTGCACCGACGTCACTATCGAGGGCGGGAGGCAGTCGCGGGCCCCGGCTGAAGCGGTCACCGTCCGAGCGCGTCGGAACGGCAGCTCTGGCGTTGCTCCCAGCCACTAGGCAAGGAACTCCGTAGTGGCACCTGCGATCCACTACGGAGGTCCTTGACGAGACTCGCCGACGAAGGCACATCCTCGGCTACCCCGGCACGAGCTCGAGCACCTCGCGCAGGTCGGCGATCGTGGCCGAACAGGTCGAAGATCACCGCGGGCGGTCCCGCCACTCTTCCGCCAGCATCGAGTACACGACGATGTCGTAGTAGCCGCCGAGCCCCCGGCCGCCGCCGCGCTCCACGCTCTCCTCGACGTAGCCGAGCCGCTCGGGGACAGCACGGCTGCGCACGTTCCCCATGCCCGCCCGGATCACGACCCTGTTGAGTCCGACGTGCTCGAAGGCGAGGCGGGTGAACTCCTGAGCGGAGCGCGTGATCAACCCTCGCCCCTCGAACGGCGCCCGGGTCCAGTAGCCGATCTCACCCGCGATGCCGTACCCGTCCCACGTCAGCCCGACCCCGCCGGCGAGCTCGCCGTCGACGAAGATGCCGCAGCCTTCCAGCCCCGCGGACTCGCCGACGACCTTCTCGAGCCACGCCCGCTGCACATCGACCGAGGTCGTCCCCTCGACCCAGGGCATCCACTCCCCGAGGCGCTCGCGCTCGCCGGCAGCGACCGCCCAGATGGCATCGAGATCGTCCATCACGTACCGGCGCACGACGGCGCCCTCACCAAGGTCGATCGGCAGCGGATCGGCGGCGGTCACGTCGAGCCGGCCGCTTCCCGCTTCTTCCTCTCCTCGTCCTGCAGCACGCGGCGCAGCACCTTGCCGATCAGCGTCTCGGGCAGCTCCTCGCGGAACTCGATCTCCTTCGGCACGCGGTAGCCGGTGAGACCCTGGTCGGGATCGCGGCACCACTGCGCGATCTCGTCGGCGGTCGCGGTCTCGCCCGGCTTCAGCACGATGAACGCCTTCACGCGCTCGCCCGTCGTGTCGTCGGGCACGCCCACGACCGCGCATTTCAGGATCTTCGGATGATGGAAGAGCACGGCCTCCACTTCGGTGGGGTACACGTTGAAACCCGACACCAGGATCATGTCCTTGATGCGATCGACAATCTTGAAGTAGCCCTGCTCGTCCATGATCGCGACGTCGCCGGTGTGCAGCCATCCGTTGCGGATCACCAAGCCGCTCTCGTCAGGGCGGTTCCAGTAGCCGAGCATCACCTGGGGGCCTTTGATGCACATCTCCCCTCGCTCACCCTGGGGCACCTCGCGATCGGGCTCGTCGAGGTCGACGAGCTTCACATCGGTGTCGGGCAAGGGCATGCCGATGAAGCCCTCTTTGCGCTCGCCGACCAAGGGGTTGGCGTGCGTGACCGGGGAACACTCGCTCAAGCCGTAGCCCTCGACGACCGTCGCACCGCCCGTGATCTCCTCGAACCGCTTCGCCACCGCCATCGGCAGCGGGGCCGCGCCCGAGATGCACGCCTTCAGCGACGCGAGGTCGTGCTTGGGCGTGCGCGGGTCCTGGTTCAGGGCGATGTACATGCGCGGCACGCCGGGGAACAACGTCGGCTTCTCCTTCGAAATCGCCTTCAGCGCCATATCGATCTCGAAACGGGGCAGCAGGATCAGCTTCGCGGCCTTCGTCATCGAGAAGTCCATCACGAGCGTGCCGAAGGAGTGGAAGAAGGGCAGCGCCGCCACGATGCCGTCCTCGCCCTGGCGCACGACGTTGAGCCAGGCCGACGCCTGCAGGGCGTTCGAGACGAGGTTCGAGTGTGACAGCATCGCCCCCTTCGACAGGCCCGTCGTACCGCCCGTGTAGACCAGGGCCGCCACCTCGGAGGCCGGGTCCTCGACGACCGCTTCGGGCGGCACCGGACCAGCCTGACCCATCACATCGGCCCACCACCGAACCCGGTGGTCGGTCGGGATGAACGGCAGCGGCGTGCCGAGCTTGCGAGCGTCCGACTTGAACTTCAGGGGCGCGAGCCACTTGATCGGCGGCTTCATGTAGTGGTTCAGCTTCACCGCGATCACTTCCTGGTCGCCGGCGTCGTCGCGGATCTGACCGAACCGGTGGTAGATCTGGTCGAGCACGATCATCACCTTCGCGCCCGAATCCTTGATCTGGTGTTCGAGCTCGCGCTCGGTGTACAAGGGGTTGTTGCCGACCGCCACCGCGCCGATCCGCTGGCACGCGAAGAACGCGATCACGTACTCCGGGCAGTTCGGCAGGATCATGCCCACCCGGTCGCCACTGCGGACCCCGAGCCCGGCGAGCACCGCCGAGAACCGCTCGACCTCGGCGAGCAGCTTCGCGTAGGTCATATGGGCCCCGAAGAACGCGAGCGCCGGCTTGTCGGGGAATCCGGCAGCCGCGTTGCGCAGCAACGCATAGACGGACTCCCTCGGGAACGGCTCGAGCGAGTGCGGCACGTCGGGCGGGTACGCGTCGAACCACGGTCGGTGGCTGGTCATGTCGCGCATCATCCCCGGGCGGCGCTGAGCTAGCAAGCCGCCGGGACGCCGGCCGACATCAGCCGGCGCCGTAGAGCCGCGTCAAGTGGGCGCCCCGCTCCGCGAGCTCTTCGCGGACATCGTCGGGAGCGAGCACCTCGACCCAGGGCGCGAACGTGACGAGGTCCGAGGCCGCCGCGTGCGCCGACCAACTCCGGATGCGCACGTCGAGGCGGCCGTCGGGACGTTCCTCACCGAGGGTGACACGTCGGTCGAACGCGGCGCGCAACCAGCGCAGCGCCTCGGGCTCGGCGGCCGCCTCGACCTCGAAGGTCGCCCGTTCCCGGTCGAGCCGAGCGACGGTGTCGTTCCAGGCGGCGGCGAGATCGAACCCCTCGGGGCGAACGACGGGTTCGTCGAGCATCTCGGCCGACGTGACCCGGCTGACCCGGAACGTGCGCATGCCCGCGTCGGTGCCGGCGAGCAGGTACCACACCGATGCCTTCGACACGAGGCCGAACGGGTGCACGACCCGCACGCTGCCGGGACGGTCCGGACCCTGGTACCCCAGCCGTACCTGGCGAGCCTCCACGGCCGCGTGCTGCAGAACCTCCAGGTGCTCCGGCGGCTGGGCGGGGGTGCGATCCCAGCTCGTCGGATCGATCACGACCGCCGCTGCGGCGGCTTCCGCCTCGGCGCGGAACGGCTCGGGCAGGGCACGCACGAGCTTGCGCAATGCTGCCTTGATCTGCGGCGTCGCGGCCGCCGACGGCCCCGCGACGAGGAAGAGGGTGCGAGCCTCCGCCGCGGTGAGACCGCTGAGGTCGGTGCGGGCGCCGCCGACGAGCGACCAGCCACCACCACGTCCGGCCTGGGAGTACACCGGAACGCCGGCCATGGCGAGCCCCTCGAGGTCGCGGCGGGCGGTGCGCTCGGAGACCTCAAGCTCGTCGGCGAGCTCCGCGGCGGTCACGCGCCCGCGCGCCTGCAGGATCAACAGGGCTGCCACGAGGCGGTCGGCTCGCATGCGACGAACCTTCTCACGGAAACCAGTCAGAGGATGGCCAGTTCACGAGCGATGATGTTCACGGTCCAGGGGGGTCTCACCGAACGACGCATCTCGAACCGCCAGTGAGGAGGGGTACGACATGGGCAACGCAGCGATCCACGTGGAAGGTCTCGTGAAGACTTTCGGTACGGTGCGAGCGGTCGACGGCATCGACATGGTGGCCCGAGAGGGGACCGTCTTCGGTCTGCTCGGGCCGAACGGCGCCGGCAAGACGACCACGATCCGGGTGCTCTCCACCCTGTTGAAGCCCGACGCCGGGCGGGCGACGGTCGGCGGCCACGACGTGGTCGAGCATCCCGCAGAGGTCCGCCGCATGATCGGACTGACCGGCCAGTACGCGGCGGTCGACGAACTGCTCTCGGGCAAGGACAACCTCGTCATGATCGGGCGACTCCTCGGCCTCAAGGCGTCGGAGGCCCGCAGCCGCGCGACGCAGCTGCTCGAGGACTTCGACCTCTCCGATGCCGCCGGGAAGTTCGTGAAGTCCTACTCGGGCGGCATGCGCCGCCGCCTCGATCTCGCGGCGAGTCTGGTGGGGCGTCCCGCGTTCCTCTACCTCGACGAGCCGACGACGGGGCTCGACCCGCGGAGCCGGCTCGACCTGTGGGGCATGATCCGGCGGCTCGTGGCCGACGGCACCACGGTGCTGCTCACGACGCAGTACCTCGAGGAGGCCGATCGTCTCGCCGACGAGATCGTCGTGATCGACCATGGCACCGTGATCGCGGCCGGCACGTCAGCCCAGCTCAAGAGCCGGGTCGGCGGGCACGTGCTGCACGCGCGGCCGGTCATGCCCGAGGACCTGCCGACGACCGAGAAGGCGCTGACCCCGTTGGTGAAGACGGGCGAGTCGGCGTTCAACGACGGTCAGGTCGTCATGCTTCCGATCGAAGACTCGTCGGCGCTCGGACAGGCGGTGCTCCGCCTCGAGGAGGCCGGCGTCGCGGTCGACGACCTCTCGCTGCGGCGGCCGAGCCTCGACGAGGCGTTCCTGGCGCTCACGGGGCACGTCGCCGAGGGCGAGGAAGACCCGCGCGACGTGACCGACGACGATCTCTCGAACCGCAGGAGGGCCTCATGAGCACCGTCCCCGTCTCCCACGTCAACGGCAACGTGATCACGAACACGCTCACGATCGCCCGACGCAACCTGCTGCACATCAAGGCCACGCCCGAGCAGCTCGTCGAGATGACGATCCAGCCGATCATGTTCCTCGTGCTGTTCGTCTACGTGTTCGGCGGGGCGATCGCCGGCTCGAGCAGCGAGTATCTGGAGTTCGCGCTGCCGGGCATCCTGATCCAAAGCGTGTGCTTCTTACCCTTCACGACCGCGCTCGCGCTCAACACCGACTTCTCGCGCGGGGTGATCGACCGCTTCCGGTCGCTGCCGATGGCGCGATCGGCGGTGATCGGCGGGCGCATCATGGCCGACGGCGTGCGCATCGCGTGGAGCGCCGTGATCATCGTGGGGTTCTCGATGATCCTCGGGTTCCGCTTCGGCGGGTCGGCGGCGGAGGCTGTGGCTGCCCTGCTCGTGGTCATCGCGTTCGGCCTCGCGATGTGCTGGCCGCTGGCGTTCATCGGCATCACGGCGCGCAGTACCGAGTCGGTCAACACATGGGGCTTCATGATCATCCTGCCGCTCACGTTCGCGAGCTCGGCCTTCGTGCCGACCGAGAGCATGCCTGGATGGCTCCAGGCCTTCGCCGAGATCAACCCGGTCACCTACGCGATCAACGCCGCGAGGTCGCTGATGCTGGGCCTGCCGCTGGAGGGCTGGCTCACCGGCACGATCGTGTGGATCACGGTCCTGGTCGGGGTGTTCGCCCCACTGGCCATCGTGCGCTACCGCCGCCGCATCTGAACGGCGGGCGTCCGAACAGCGTGTTTGCTTCGACCCCTCGGGGGTGCGAGCATCGAGCGTCACGTTCGCACCACGAGGGGGAGGACTTCGTCATGAGGAAGAAGGCACTGTTCGGGCTGCTCGCGGTCCCGCTGGCCCTATTGCTGAGCGGTTGTTTCCTGCTCCAAGGATTTTGGATCAACTCCAACCAGATCAGCCCAGGCGGCAAGGGCACGAAGGCTACGTTCCAGATCCACCCGGCCCGCTCAGGGGGTGACGACACCGCCCATCAGTTCTTCCTCGTCGGGGTCCAGAACGCCGACCTCAAAGTCACCAAGGGGACCTGGGGGACGAATGGCGTCTTCGGTGGTCCGTACCCGCTGACATCGGCCCCGGGGCTCGAAACCATCATCGGCGACCAGTGCCAGTCCAACGGTTTCAACCTTGCCGATGCGACTGGGTTGACCTGGAAGGGATTCCGGACGCCATCGGCCGTGAACGATCGCGACAAGACCAAGAAGGACGTGATCGTCGAGGTAGGACTCAAGGCACTCGCGTCCGCGAGCCCGGGAGACTATGGGGTGGTCGGTGTGACCGGTGCATGGGTCGACGACGGTGACAACGTTCCCGAGGCATCCGATGGCTTCCTTTGCACAGGCGTGAGCCAGGTCTCGGTGAACGTGTCGGCCTGACCTTCCAGCCAACCATCTGAGGCCGCGGCGCTCGTCGCCGCGAACCTCGCACCACGGGCGCCGGCTCGCGCGGTTCGTACGATGCGTGGGCTGGCGTTCGTGCTGTGCGCCCGCCACCGTCCTCGTGAGGAATCACCATGCAGGTAGCGACATCCACATCGACGCCCACCGTCGACCGGGCGATCTTCCGCCGCGGCGTGCGATTGGTCGTGTCCTACGTGCGCATGCACCCCAAGCCGTTCGCGGCCGCGGTCGCCGGCGCCGTCCTGTTCGCGTTCGCCTCACTCTGGCTCACGGAGGCGCTCGCGCGTGCCACCGACGAGGTGCTCACCCCCGCCTTCGAGGGAGACCTCGACACCTCGAAGGTCTGGGTCGCCGTCGGCGGCTTGATGCTCGGCGGCATCGGGCGCGCCCTCGGCATCATGGTGCGCCGCTATTACTCCGGCGTGGCCGGCGAGCGCGTGATGGCGACGCTGCGCACCAGGGTCGCCGAGCGCTACCGCGCGCTCTCGCTCCGCTACCACCGCGAGACACCCACCGGCGAGCTGCTCGCCCACATGGAGGCCGACGTGAAGGCGGCGGTCGACGTCTTCTGGCCGGTGCCGTTCGCGATGGGGGTGATCGTGCTGACGGGGCTGGCCCTGATCGCGCTGCTGACCACCGACCCGGTGCTCGCGCTCGTCGGCCTGTTCGTGTTCCCGACGCTCGCGATCATGAACCAGATCTTCGCTCGTCGCATGGAGGAGCCGACCCGCCTGGCGCAGGAGCGCATCGGCGAGGTGAGCGCGGTCGCCCACGAATCGATCGACGGCGCCCTCGTCGTGAAGACGCTCGGCCGGGAGCGGGCCGAGACCCAGCGGCTGCTCGAGAAGGCCCGGGAGCTTCGTGACGAGCGTGTGCGCTCGGGATCGATCCGGGCGACGTTCGAAGCCGCGCTCGACGCCCTGCCGACCCTCGCGATCGCGCTGCTGCTCGCCGTCGGGTCATGGCGTGTGTCGACGGGCGACATCACGCTCGGAGATCTGATCGGGTTCGTAGCGCTCTTCCAGTTGCTGGCGTGGCCGATGCGTTTCATCGGCTGGATCCTCGCCGAGCTCCCGCGTGCCGTCGTCGGGTACGACCGCATCGAGGAGGTCTTCCAGGAGCCGGTGACGGTCACCCCCGTACGGGAAGGCTCGCCGCTGCCCGAGGGTCCGCTAGGGATGCACGTGCACGACCTGCGGCTCGAGTACGAGCAGCAGTCCCCGGTGCTCGAGGGGGTGACGTTCGAGGTCGCACCCGGCGAGTCCGTCGCGATCGTCGGCCCGACCGGTGTCGGCAAGAGCACGCTCACCCAGCTGATGGTGCGGCTCGTCGACCCCGACCAGGGACACGTCGAGGTCGGCGGGGTGGACCTGCGCCACGTCGACGTGGCGCAGCTGCGCGGCGCGGTCGCGGTCGTGTTCCAGGAGAGCTTCCTGTTCGCGGAGAGCGTGCGGTCGAACATCGCGCTGGACTCGGGGGCGAGCGATACCGAGGTCGAGCACGCGGCCGTGATCGCGGCGTGCGACCGGTTCATCCGAGCACTTCCCGACGGGTACGACACGGTCGTCGGCGAGCGCGGCCTCACCCTGTCGGGCGGCGAGCGACAGCGCGTGGCGCTCGCGAGGGCGTTGGTGCGCACGCCCCGGCTGCTGATCCTCGACGATGCGACGAGCGCGGTCGATCCCTCGATCGAAGCCGAGATCCTCGGGGCGCTCCGTCGTGAGTTGTCGACGACGCTGGTCGTGGTGGCCTATCGCCTCTCCACGATCCGGCTCGCGGACCGCGTGATATTCCTGCGGAGCGGACGGGTCGAGGCGACCGGCTCCCACGACGAGCTGCTCGAGACGCAGCCCGGCTATGCGGCGATCATCCGGGCGTACGAACGAGGTGAACGATGACTGCCGAGCTGACCCGCCTACGAGGGTTGGACGACGATCTGCCGGTCCCCGAGGAGCTCAAGGGGTCGTTCGCGGTGCTCCGCCGCGGCGTGCGCGAGAGCCCCGAGCTGCGCAAGGGCCTCGGCTTCACGCTCGTCGTCTCCCTGGGTATCACCGCGATCTCGCTCGTCACCCCGATCCTCGTGCAGCAGGTGTTCGATCACGGCTTCACGCCCGAGTTCAAACCGAGGTTCGTCTACGGCATCTGCGCGCTGGCGTTCCTGCTGGTGATCGTGGCGTTCCTGGCGGCGCGCACCGCCGGGCGCCGGCTCGTGCGCGCCTCCGAAGAGGCGTTGATGAACCTGCGCGTGCGCACGTTCGCGCACATCCACCGACTCTCGATCGCGGAGCAGAGCGAGGAGAAGCGTGGCGTCTTCGTGGCCCGTGTGACCGCCGACGCCGACTCCCTGCAGCAGTTCACGGAGTGGGGCGGCATCGCGTGGCTGATCTCGTTCGTGCAGGCGTTCGCGGCGCTCGCCGTGATGCTCGTGTACTCCTGGCAGCTCTCGATCGTGGTGGTGCTGCTGATGGTGCCGCTCGTGGTGATCATGGGCTCGATGCAGGCTCGGCTGTCGGCGGCGTTCGATGCCGCACGCACGCGCGTCGGCGAGATGCTGAGCGAGGTGAGCGAGAGCGTGATGGGCGCGGCGGTCGTGCGCGCCTACGGCCTCGACGACACGATCCATGCGCGGGTCACGGGCGCGATCGGACGCCGCTACGACGCCGAGGTGAAGGCGCACCTGCGTGCGGCGACCTTGTGGCCGATGTCCAGCGTGTTCTACGCGCTCACGCTGGCGGTCGTGATCGCCGTGGGCGCCCTGTTCGGCCCGGAGTGGGGCCTGACCCTCGGCACCGCTACGGCGTTCCTGTTCCTGGGAGACGTCTTCCTCAGCGTGTTCGAGGACCTGCCGGAGATCTACTCCGAGACCCAGACGGCGATCGCGGGCTGGCGGAAGATCCTCGCCGTGCTCGACCTGCCGATCGAGATCGAGGAGCCGGCCGACGGGGTGCGGCTGCCGACCCACGGGGCCCTGGACGTCGAGGTCAACGATCTGACGTTCGGCTACCGCGGCGGACCGCCGGTGCTGCAAGACATCGAGGTCGCGATCCCGGCCGGGGCCCACGTGGCGATCGTGGGCGAGACGGGAAGCGGCAAGACGACGTTCGCGAAGCTGCTGACCCGCCTCGCCGATCCTCGGATGGGCTCGATCGAGGTGGGCGGCGCCGACCTGCGCGAGATCGACCCGTCGTCGCGCCGTGTCGCGATCCGCATGGTGCCGCAGGACGGCTTCCTCTTCGACTGGTCGGTTCGGGAGAACGTCAAGGTCGGGCGCGAGGGTGCCACCGACCGCGAGGTCGACGCAGCCTTCGAGGAGCTGGGGCTCGGCGAGTGGGTGCGCGCGCTCCAGGACGGCTTGGACACGCGAGCCGGCGAGCGTGGCGAGCAGCTCTCGGTGGGTGAGCGACAACTGATCGCGCTCGTGCGGGCCCAGATCGCCGACCCGGGCCTGCTGATCCTCGACGAGGCGACCAGCGCGGTCGATCCTGCGACCGAGGCGCGCATCACGGAGGCGCTCAGGCGGCTCTCTGCCGGGCGCACCACCGTGACGATCGCGCACCGGCTCTCCACCGCCGAGCACGCCGACCGCGTGTTCGTCTTCGACAGGGGCGAGATTGTCGAGCGGGGCACCCACGACGAGCTCGTCGCGATGGGAGGCGTCTACGCCGGGCTCTACGAGAGCTGGCTCGGCAACATCAGGGACGACCCGGCGTGAGCGGCACACCCGACCCGATGGCCGGCCTGCGCGCGATGGCGGCGGGGGCGCTGTTCCCGACCGGCGGCGAGGTCCGCGTCGAGGGCATCCTCGAACCGGTCACCGTGCGCCGCGACGCCTGGGGCGTGCCCTACATCGAGGCGGCATCGCTCGACGACCTCTGGTTCGCGCACGGGGTCGTGACCGCCGGCGAGCGGCTGTTCCAGCTCGAGCTCACCCTGCGCGCGGCCAACGGACGGCTCAGCGAGCTCTTCGGCGAGCGCACCCTCGATGAGGACCGGCTCGCCCGCACCGTGGGCTTCCACCGGGCCGGCGCTCGTATCGCGGCCACCTGGGACGATCGATCGAAGGCCATGCACGCGCGGTTCCGAGCGGGCGTTCGGGCGTGGGTCGACGCGATGCCCGCCGCACCGCTCGAGTACACGCTGCTCGACACGACGCCGTGGGTCCCCGACGACGAGGCCGTGTGGGCGTCGGCGTTCGTGCTGCTCGCATGGGGACTCTCGGGCAACTGGGACACGGAGCTGCTCCGCTCGTGGATCGGGGATGCGGGCGGCGACGACGCGGTCGCTCGACTCCTGCCACCCTTGCCGGCCGATCCCCTCGAGGTCGTCCCTGGCGCCCTCGCCGGCGCCTTGTTCGACGCGGCGCCACGCGCGAAGGGACAGGGCTCCAACGCCTGGGTGGTCGCGGGAAGCCGGACCTCGACCGGTGCGCCCCTGCTCGCGAACGATCCCCATCTGCTCGCGATGCAGCCGGGCATCTGGATGGAATGCCACCTCTCGGCGCCCGGGTACCGGGCGCGAGGCGTGTCGTTGCCGTTCTCCCCCGGCGTGTTGCTCGGCTGCACCCCTCACCACGCCTGGGGGGTCACGAACGTCAGCGGCGACGTGCAGGATCTGTTCATCGAGCGTCTCAACCCCGAGCGCACGGCCGCGGAACACGCCGGGGGGTGGGAACCCCTGACCGTGCGTCGGGAGGAGATCGTCGTGCGGGGAGAGGAGCACCCGGTCTCGCTCGAGGTTCGGGAGACGCGCCACGGGCCGTTGCTCGACACGTTCGTCTCCGGGTCGCTGCGACCCGAGTACGTGGCGTTGCCCAACGAACCGAGCTATGCCCTCTCGTGGGTCGGCCTCGAGCACGGCATCGGGCCCTCGCTCGTGCTCGACGTCGCCCAGGCCGCATCGTTCGAGGCCTTCCGTGCCGCGGCGCTCGAGGGGCTCGCCTGCCCGGGCCAGAACGTCGTGTACGCCGACGTGGACGGCACGATCGGCTACGCGTGCACCGGCCGCTACCCGGTGCGCTCGAAGGGCGACGGCACCGTGCCCGCACCCGGCTGGACGGGGGCGAACGGGTGGAACGGCCAGGTGCCGCCCGAGGAGCTTCCCTGGGGTGCTGATCCTGCGCGGGGGTACCTCGTGACCGCGAACCATCGAATGCACGACGAGGACTACCCGCACCTGATCGGTCACGACTTCCATCCATCGCTCCGGGCTCGTCGCATCGCAGAGGTCTTGGCCGCCCGCGACGACCACGACGTCGCCGCGATGGCCCGGCTGCAGACAGACGTCGTCTCGCTCGCCGCGATCGAGAACGTCGGCCTGCTGCTCGAGCGGCTCGGAGCCGGGGACGACGGCGAGCGAACGTCGGTGGTCGGTCTGTTGGCATCGTGGGACGGTTCACTGACCGCGAGGTCGGGTGCCGCCGCGATCTACCAGGTCTGGTGCTCGCATATCGCGCGCCTGGCGCTCTCACCGACGCTCGGCGGCGAGCTCTTCAGCCGTTACCACGCGTGGCGTGAGCCGTTCCAGTGCGGTGCGCTCCCCCGCATGCTCCGCGCCGGCGAGCTCGACGCGGAGCTGCTCGCCGAGGCGCTCGACGCCGCCGTCGCCGAGCTCCGGGCGGTGCTCGGCGAGGACCGAGCCGGTTGGCGCTGGGGCGATCTGCACCGGGTCGCTCTCGCGCATCCGCTGGCCGCGATCCCGGGGTTCGAGACGTTGTTCGTGGCGCTCGAGGCCGGTGTAGGCGGCGACGACCAGACCGTGCTGCAGACGGGTGTGGACGCCCGCGACGGGTATCCGGCGGCGGTGATCCCGTCGTGGCGAGCCGTCTACGACCTGGCCGATCTCGACAACAGCGTCGGGGTGCTGCCCGCCGGCAACAGCGGGAATCCCGCGAGCCCGCACTGGAACGACCAGGCGCCGCTGTGGCTCGCCGGCCAGACGCACCCGCTGCCCTTCTCCGAGACCGCGGTCGAGTCGGCGACGGTCGCCCTCGCTCGCCTCGTGCCGGGTACCATCTCTGGCTGAGATGCCGGTTTCCAGGGGACGCCAGAAGAAGAAGACCCCGCGCTACCGCGCCGCGCCGCAGCAGCCGAAGAAGCGCCACCGGTCGAGCCCGCGCTGGTACGGCCCGCTGCTGATCACGCTCATGGCGCTGGGGGTCATCGTGATCGTCGCGAACTACATGGGGCTGATCCCCGGCACCGACGGCACCGCCTCGTCGGTCTGGCTCTGGATCGGGCTCGGCATCCTCGGCGCCGGCTTCGTCGGCACCAGCTTCTGGTACTGAGGCCGCCGGTCGAATCACACGCGTGTGATCCCTCCACATGTTTCCCACCGCTGTGGACGAACACCCTGCGGATCCACCCACCGTTCGCTCCGTCGTCACGTCGTGTGGAGAACCCGGTGAAGGACCGGTGGAGAACCCCTCGAGAACGTGAGGCTCGCGGTGGAACGTCGGTGGAAAACCTGCCGCCGTTCAGATGCCCGCAGGCCGTCGCTCGACCTGCATCTTCTCCCCGCAGTGGCGGGGAACCTGCATCTCGCCGAGCCGCGACACCTTGAGCTCGGTGCCGCACTCCCCGCACACGAAGTACACCTCGAGCGCTTCGACATCCTCGGCCTCGGCGGGCGCGGGCACTTCGTCGGGATCGGGCGAGAACACGCGCAACGACGCGATGCCGATGCGCCAGATCAGCGCACCGACCAGGATCGCGGTCACCACGAGCAACCAGTCGGGCATCCACCCACGCTAGCAGCCGGGTCGTCCGAACCAGCCGCGCTCGGAGCTAGATCACGCCCTGGGCGAGCATCGCGTCGGCGACCCGGCGGAACCCGGCGATGTTCGCCCCGTGCACGTAGTTCCCGGGCTCCCCGTACTCGTCGGCGGTGTCGCGACACTGCTCGTGGATGCGCCGCATGATCTCGCGCAACCGCTGGTCGACGCCTTCGCGGGTCCAGGACAGACGCATCGCGTTCTGCGACATCTCGAGGCCGCTGACCGCGACCCCGCCCGCGTTCGCCGCCTTCCCGGGCCCGTAGAGCACCCCCGCCGTCACGAACTGGTCGATGCCCTCGGGCTCGGTGGGCATGTTCGCTCCCTCGCTCACCAGGAACACACCGTTCGAGATCAGGTTCGCCGCATCCTTGCCGTTGATCTCGTTCTGGGTCGCGCTGGGGAACGCGCAGTCGGCAGGAACCTCCCAGAGCGCGTTGTGGTCGTCCGACGGATCGGCGGGCGTGAACGTCGCGGTCGGGAACCGCTCCGCGTAGGCCATGATGCGGCCGCGGCGTTCGTTCTTGAGGTCCATCACCCACGCGAGCTTCTCTTCGTCGATGCCGTCGGGGTCGTGGACGAAGCCGCCCGAGTCCGACAGCGTCACGGGCCTGGCCCCGAGGTGGATCAGCTTCTCCACCGTGTACTGGGCGACGTTGCCCGAGCCGCTCACGAGGCAGTTCTTGCCCTCGAGCGAATCGTCACGGGTCCCGAGCATCTCCTGGGCGAAGTAGACGGCGCCGTAGCCCGTCGCCTCCGGTCTGATCAGGGAGCCACCGGTCTCGAGCCCCTTGCCGGTGATCGCACCCGTGAACTCGTTCGTGATGCGCTTGTACTGACCGAACAGGTAGCCGATCTCTCGTCCTCCGACTCCGATGTCGCCGGCCGGCACGTCGGTGTTCGGCCCGATGTGGCGATGGAGCCCGGTCATGAACGCCTGGCAGAACCGCATCACTTCCTGCTCGCTCTTGCCCTTGGGATCGAAGTCGGCGCCACCCTTGCCCGCGCCCAGGGGCAGCGTCGTGAGCGCGTTCTTGAAGACCTGCTCGAAGGCGAGGAACTTCAACATGCCCAGATACACGGTCGGATGGAATCGAAGGCCACCCTTGTACGGACCGATCGCGCTCGACATCTCCACCCGGTAGCCGCGGTTCACCTGCACCTGGCCGCGGTCGTCGACCCACGAGACGCGGAACGTGATCACGCGCTCGGGCTCCACGAATCGCTCCAGCACCCTTGCGTCGCGGTAGACGGGGAAGCGATCGACGCAGAGCTCGATCGAGCCGGCCGCCTCTCGCACTGCCTGCAGGAACTCCGGTTCGTTCGCGTTCCTGGCCGTGACATCGGCCATCAGACGCCGGACGTACTCACCCACCGATTCTCGCGCCCCCACCGGTTCGTGCGTTGCCGAACCGACCCGTCATCCTGCCACGACGACCGCCCGGGGCGATACCCCTCTCCGCACCCGGTCATTGCCGTGCAATCCATCACGACGCAGCGAAGGCGCGACGGAGCGCCTCGCGGAACGGCATCGGCTGGATCGCCGGGAAGCGTCTCGTCGCCTCGTCATCCTGCACGACCATGGGGGTTGTCATCCCCTCGATGAGCGGCCTGGCGAGCGCCGCCGGAACCGAGGTGGTCAGGCCACACCAATACGAGGAGAGGCGGGGGGTGAGCAGCGGCACACCGACGATCAGAGGATGTCGACCTCGTTCGGCCGCCACCGTCTCGATCATGTGCCGGTAGGTCGTGACGTCGGGCCCACCGATCCCGACGATCGTCCGGTGCTCCCCCAGCGGGGTCTCGAGCCCGGCCACGAGGTAGGCGAGCACGTCGTCGATCGCGATCGGCTGCGAGGGCGTATCGACCCAGCGCGGCACGACCATCGCGGGCAGCCGGTTCACGAGATCGGTGAGCATCGTGAACGACGCGCTGTCCGCACTCACGACCATCGCCGCTCGGAACTCCAGCAGCGGCGGCCCCGACTCCGCGAGGATGCGGCCCGTCTCGTGCCGGCTCGCGAGATGCTCGGAGAGATCTGCATCGTCCGCGCCGAGGCCGCCCAGGTAGATCACGCGCTCGACCCCGGCCGCTCGCGCAGCCTCGCCGAAGAACCTCGCGCCCTCGGCGTCGCGCTCACGGAAGTCCCCGGCCGCCGCCGGTTCCATCGAGTGCACCAGGTAGTACGCGGCCCTCACGCCCTCGAGCGCGGGGCCGAGTGTCGCCGGACGCAGCACGTCGAGCTCGACCGCCGCCAGGCCGGGCCATCGCTCGTGCAGGGACGGTGGTCGACGAGACGCGACCCGGGGTTCCCGCCCCTCGGCCACGAGCCGATCGACGAGCCGCCCCCCGATCGCGCCGCTCGCGCCGGTGACCAGGATCGTCATGGTCGACGCTAGGGCACCCGAACGCCGGGCACGTTCCGTTCGAGGAAGCCCAGGATCGCTCGCATCTGGCGGATCTCCTCGTCGATGTCGTTCGAGCCGTGGCCCGTGCCGAACAGCACGACCTCATGGGGGTGGTTGCGCTCACGGAGCTTGTCCACGAACGCCATCGCCTGGCGCAGGGGACACCGGGAGTCGTTCTCCCCGATCAGGAAGATCATCGGTGCCCGCACGTCGTCGGCGAAGTGGATCGGATTACGGTCGCGCATCAGCTCGGGCACCTGATCGGGGGTGCCGCCGAGCAGGGCCCGGTCGTACGCCTGCAGCTCGGGCGAGAGGTCCTCGTAGCCCAACTCGTAGTCGCCGATGGGGATACCGGCCACCCCGGCCAGCCACATGTCGGGGTGCTTGCAGAGCTCCATCACGGTGATGTAGCCGCCCCACGACCATCCGCCGACGACCGCACGAGCGGGGTCGCCGATGCCGCGCCCGACGAGGTCCGCCAGCCCGGCGTTCACGTCGACGAGTTCGGGGCCTCCGATGTCGCCTATCAGACGGTCGCGCCACTCGCGCCCGTACCCGGTGGACCCCCGGTAGTTGACCATGCCGACCGCGAACCCCATGTCGACGTAGGCCAGCACCTCGGGATCCCAGGCGTCGGTGTCCTGCCCGGTTGGCCCCCCGTGCACGAGCATCACCACCGGGAACGCGCCGTCGCCTTCGGGCGTGACGTAGAACCCGTGCACTCGATCGCCCTCGCCGTTGTCGAAGTGCCATGAGTGGAACGGCCGGCCGGCCGGCGCGCGATCACCGTCGGCCCGCACCACGTCGGCGCCGGCCGTATCGAGCGTCACCGACGACCGTTCTCCGCTCGAGAGCCGGAACCACACGTCGCCGTCGGGTCGCACGCGCGCCGCGCCGATCGTGCCGCGATCGTGCTCGATCGGGGTCAGCGAGCCCGACGCGAGCTCGTATCGGTAGAGGCGGTCACGGCCCTCGTCGTTGTGCGCGACGAGGAGCGAGGCGGCATCGGGCCACCAATCCACGGCTTCCACCGGACCGGCGAGGCCGAGATCGAGGTCGGTCCACACGCCGCTCGCGAGGTCCCAGATCGCGGGACGCTCCTCTCCCTCGCGCTCATGGGTGACGACGAGCCGTTGGTCGCCCGGCCGAGGGGACCAGCACGACGCGAGCAGCGCCATGCCCTCGTCGATCTGTTCGGCGACCGTCGCACCGGTCCGAGGATCGACGACTCGAAGCGCCGGGTGCAGGCTGTCGCCGTGCTCGGCGTGCTCGAGCGCGAGCATCGATCCGTCGGCCGAGAGCCCGCCCAGCCCCCCACGCCCGAGATCCGAGCCCCCGATGCTGATGTGCTCGGTGCTGCGCCAGATCTCCTTCGCCGGCTCGCCGTCGGCCGAGACGTACACCGCGAAGCCGTCGGCGTCGCTGATAGCGGCGGCCAGGAGCCCCGGCATCTGTGCGAGACCCTGGTTCCAGCCGGTCGGCACCCCGGCGAGGAACGGCACCGCGTCGCCACCGGAGAACGGCTCGGCGTACCACCGGCCGGCCTCGCTGCCGGTCTCGTCCTGCCAGAAGAGCACACGCTCACCGTCGTCGGTGAGCTCACCCGCGAGCACCCCGACCGGATGGTCGGTGACCTGTCGTCGCAGGCCCGTCGCCCGGTCCCAGACGTGCACCTGATAGACGCCACTCTCCGTACTCCAGAAGACGAGGCGCTCGGGTGCCGACCGCGCCCAGCGGGGGAGGGACACGACCGGCGCGCGGAACCGACGCTCCCAGGCAGGAAGATGATCGCTCATGACGGCGAGCCTATCGACGAAGCGGGGTCGGCGTTCCGCTTCCTTGCTCGTGCCTCTTGAAGGGCCATCCAGACCCGCTCCGAGGTGAGCGGCAGGTCGAGGTGGCGCAGGCCCCAGGGCGAGAGCGCGTCGATCACGGCGTTCTGCACCGCAGGGGTGGAGCCGATCGTCGCGGACTCCCCGATGCCCTTGGCCCCCAGGGGGTTCACGGGCGTGGGGGTCTCGGTGCGCGCCGTCTCGAAGTGGGGGAACTCGACCGCCGACGGCATCGCGTAGGTCGTGAGCGTCGACGTGACCGGGTTGCCTGCCTCGTCGTAACGGACCTCCTCATAGAGCGCCTGGGCGATGCCCTGGGCGAGGCCGCCGTGCACCTGTCCTTCCACCAACGCGGGGTTCAGCACCCGGCCGCAGTCATCGACCGCCACATGCCGCACGAGTCGCACCTCGCCGGTCTCGGTGTCCACCTCCACCACGGCGACGTGCGCGCCGAACGGGAACGTGGAGCCGGGCTCGCGGTAGACGCCCTCGGCACGCAGCCCCGTGTCCATCCCCGGCGGCAGCGTCCGCGCGTCGTGCGATGCGGTGGCGAGCTCGGAGAGCGAAAGGGACCGGCCGGGCGCACCGCGCACCGCGAACCCGCCACCGGGAGCCACCTCGAGGTCGTTCGGGTCGGCCTCCAGCAGATGCGCCGCGAGCGCTCGCGCCCCCTCGAGCACCTCTCCACTGCGCTCGAACACCGACGATCCGCCCGCCTGCAACGAGCGAGAGCCCCACGTGCCCGCCCCCCGCTTCACGAGTCCCGTGTCGGAATGCACCACCCGGATCGCCTCGATCGGCACCCCGAGCACCCCCGAAGCGAGCTGCGCGAACGCCGTCTCGTGGCCCTGTCCGTGCGGCGAGGTCCCCGTGATCACGGAGACCGTGCCGTCCGGATACGCCTCGACCGCGGCGAACTCCTTCGAGCTGAACGACGTGATCTCGACGTAGGTGGCGAGGCCGATGCCCAGGGCCATGTGATCGCCCCGTTCCCGTCGGGCGGCTCGCTCGGCGCGAAGGGCGTCGATCCCGGCGAGCCGCTCCGCCTCGCCCAGCGCGCGCTCGTACTCACCGACGTCGTACACGGTCCCCGACGCCGTCCGGTAGGGGAACGCCTCGGGAGGGATCAGGTTCCGGCGTCGCACGTCGCGAGGGTCCATGCCGAGCTCGGCGGCGACGAGGTCGATCGCGCGCTCGATCAGGGCGGTGGCCTCGGGCCTGCCGGCCCCCCGGTAGGGTGCGATCGGCGTCGCGTTCGTCACGACGCTGCGCCCCCTCGAAGCGATGCGCGGGATCGTGTAGACGCCCGCCAGCATCTCGTGCGTCGTGTTCGGCAGGAAGGCCCCGATCGGGTAGGCGCCCATGTCCGCGATCAGATCCGCCCGCAGACCCACGAGCGTGCCATCGTGTCGAGCGCCGATCTCGACGTGCTGCACCTGCCCCCGTCCGTGGGTGAGCGCGAGGAGCCCCTCCGACCGGGACTCGACCCAGCGAACGGGGCGCCCGAGCCTCGCCGCGACCGCGGCAACCACCAGGTACTCGGGGTAGACCTGCAGCTTCGCGCCGAACCCACCGCCGACGTCGGGGGCGATCGTGCGGAAGGAGTCCTTCTCCACCCCGAGGGCGTCGGCGAGGTCGTCACGGACGTCGAACGGCACTTGGGTCGAGACCCATGCCGTGAACGATCCGTCGCCGTGCGGTTGCACGGCGATCGCGTTGCCTTCCATGGGCACGGGCGCGACGCGTTGGTTCACGAACCGCCCGCGCGCCACGACGTCGGCCCCGGCGAGGACGTCGTCGTCCCATGCCGCCTCGAACGAGGCGACCACGTTCGAGCCGTGCTCGGGCCACAGGCGCGGGGCCGCCGCGTCCAGCGCCGTCTCCGGGTCGGTCACGGCGGGCAGGGGGTCGTAGTCGCCGACGACCGCTTCGGCCGCATCCTCGGCCTGCGCGAGGGTGCCGGCCACGACGATCGCGATCGCCTCACCGACGAACCGCACCAGCTCTCGAGCCAGCGCTTCGCGCCCGAAGGGCCCCTCGAGCGCATCGGTCGAGCCTTCCACCACGCCGCTCGCCGGCAGGCGATCGAGGTCGAGGTCGGCGGCGGTGAACACACCGGCTACGCCGGGCATCGCGCGGGCGGCAGTGACCTCCACGGCGTTCAGGCGTGCATGCGGCATGATGGAGCGGACGAACACGGCGCGCAGGGCGCCCTCGATCGGCAGGTTCTCCACGTACCGGCTGCGACCCGTCAGGAAGCGTGGGTCTTCAGAACGGAGGGCCGACACGCCGAACGTCGAGGGAGGCAACGTCGTCACGGGAGCCATGCTCCCAGAGCGCACACGCGGGAGGGATCAGTCACGCGACGACATCGCAGGACCCTCGGCATCGCCGCGGCGGCGATCGTGATGGCGACGACGCCGATGGCCCCGGCCTTCGCCGGTAGCGCGCCGTCGGTCCGGGTGGTGACCGTCGCCGAGCTCGAGCAGCCGGTCGGCTTCACATTCGCTCCCAACGGACGCATCGTCTACCTGGAACGAGCGACCGGCGCCGTGCGCTCGCTCGACCCCCGCACCGGTCGCGATCGGCTCCTGCACCGCATCACCGGCGTGAACAGCGACGGCGAGCGAGGCGCGCTGGGGGTCGCCCTGCACCCTCGGTGGCCGCGTGAACCCTGGGTCTACGTCTACGTCTCGAGGGCCCCGGCCGGCGGCGAACTGCGGAACCAGCTGCTGCGCCTGCGCATCCGCGACGGCCGGTCGGTCTCGCGGGAAGTGCTCCTGAACTCGCCGATCGGCGGCCGCGCCAACCACAACGGCGGTCGCGTCGCGTTCGGCCCCGACGGCAAGCTCTACGTCGTGATCGGCGACGGAGGCGAGGACCCCGGCACCGCACAGACGATCGTCGACGAGCCTCGCGGGAAGATCCTTCGCCTGAACCCCGACGGCTCGGTGCCCGCCTCGAACCCGTTCGCCTCGCCCGTCTGGTCGTTCGGTCATCGCAACTCGATCGGCTTCGCCTTCGACCCCGTCACCGGGCGGTTGTGGGAGAGCGAGAACGGTCCCGAGTGCAACGACGAGTTGAACCGCATCGTTGCGGGCGGGAACTTCGCCTGGGGTCCCTCACAGGACTGCGGCACGCCATCGATGGTCGAGGACACGAACCGCGACGGACCCGACCCCCGGCGCCTGCCCGAGTTCACGTTCGCCGAGACCGTGGCCGCGACCGGCGTCGCGTTCTGCGATCGGTGCGGACTCGGCGCTCGCTACGACGGCACGATGCTCGCGGGCTGCTCGAACGGCACCTGCAAGGCGACCGTCGGGCCCGTGATGCACGTCCCGCTCACGTCCGGGCGCTGGTCGTTCGCCGGCCCGCCGGCCGAAGTTCCCCTGACGAACCACGACGGCGCGGTGTATTCCATGGAGGTCGCGCCCGACGGTCGGATCTACTTCAGCGACGGAGAGGGCATCTACCGGCTGAGGCCTACCGGCTGAGGCCGGCATGAGGCCCGCCGACCCACCGATGACGCACGAGGAGGCCGAGGACCCGATGCACATCCGAGCCGCGAAGACGCTCGCAGGAGCCCTGACGATCGTGCTCACCGCCGCCCTGATCGCCTCCGTGGTCGCCGGCTCCGCCGCGGCTGGAGCCGGCGTCGGCACGGTGAAGGTGGCGGACGGACTGAACGGACCCGCCGCGTTCACGTTCACGCCCAAGGGCACGATCGTCTACCTCGAGCGGGCCACGGGTGTGGTTCGCTTCCGCAACCCGACGACGGACTTCGACCGCCTGTTCTTCCGCATCCGCGGTGTGAGCGGCGCTGGCGAGCGCGGCGCGCTGGGGGTCGCGCTGCACTCGCGCTGGCCCGAGAAGCCTTTCGTCTACGTCTACGTCACGCGACGCGCCGACGGCAGGCTCCGCAACCAGATCGTGCGGATCCGCGACCGGGGAGGGAGGGGCGCGGGACTCACGACGATCCTGGCGACCCCCGCGAGCTCCAGCCCGTACCACAACGGCGGCCGCATCATGTTCGGCCCCGACGGCAAGCTCTACGCGATCGTCGGGGACGGCCACAACGCGAGGAACGCTCAGGACCGCACGGGGAACCTCCGCGGCAAGATCCTGCGCATGAACCCCGACGGCTCGGTGCCCGGCACGAACCCGATGATCGGAGGGCGGCGCAGTCGCATCTTCGCCTACGGCATCCGCAACTCCTTCGGCTTCACGTTCGACCCCGCGCAGGGGAACCTCTGGGAGACCGAGAACGGCTCGGAGTGCTACGTCGAGATCAACTAGTTGCAGCCGGGCGACAACTACGCCTGGGGACCGGGTCAGAGCTGTCCCGACACGAACCAGGACGGACCCGAGCCGCGCCGTCAACCCGAGGTGACCTTCTCGAACACGATCGGCATCACCGGCGCCGCTTTCTGCGACGGCTGCGGCCTCGCCGGACGTGATGGCGACCTGCTGTTCGGCGCGTGTTGCGACGGCGGTCTCGTGCGCCGGGTCTCGCTCGACGCCGCGCGCGACGACGTCGTCGGCGGCCCGATCACGATGCTGGACGCCCCCGGAGGATCGGTCTACTCGATGGAGGTCGGCCCGAACGGGAGCATCTACTTCAGCGACAACGACTCGATCTATCGGCTCCTCGACGCTTAGGCGGCCGCAGGGAGCCGATACCCAGAACGGCCGGCCGGGAGTAGGCTCGATGGGAGCCGGGACCGCCCGAGACCCTCCGGGGGTGAGCGATGGACATCGGACAGCCAAAGCGGATCATCGAGATCGAACCGGCGACGCTGCCACTGCCGGGAGAGATCGAGCCCGACCCCGAGGCCGAACCCGCGGTTCGGCCCGCCCGCGAGCCGGAGCCGGCCGTTCCCGAACGTCGTCCGTCGTGAACCATCGGTCCGCGACGCTCGAGGGTCTCCCCACCGACGTTCGCGCCGAGCCGATCGTCGCGTGGCGTGCGTGGGCCCTGACGGGCCACCGCGACGGCACGGGCCTGTTGCTGCGACCCGTCGCCAAGCGCGCTCGTCTCTGGCGGCCTCGCGAGATCGTGGAAGCCTCATGCCGCACGTCTCGTCGGCACGAGGCTCCCGACCCCCGGTGCACGTGCGGGCTGCACGCCACGCACACGATCGACCCGCTCCGTCGCACCAGGTCCCCCGCCGTGCTCGGACGTGTCGCGCTCTGGGGTCGAGTGGTCGAGCACGAGCACGGGTTCCGCGCGCAGTACGCCTATCCACAGCGGCTGCGGTTGATCTGTCAGTTCTGCTTCTGGATGAGCGAACCACGTCGGTCGACGCCCGACCACGTCGGCTGGTTCCCGCACGACGAGCTGATCCCCGTCTGCGAGGAGCACCTGGCGGTCGCTCGCCGCAACGGTGTGTCACCGCGGCTCGTGCTCCCCGCCCCAGAGGTGGTCCAGCGGCTGCGCGACACCTACACCGTGGACCCGCTGGCGGTCTGAGCTACCGCCCGTCCCTCGCCGCCCGCTTCCGCGCGGCCGTGCGGGCGAGCCGATCTCGCAGATCAGCGGCCTGACGGGCGACGTCATCGGTGGGTTCGGAGGATTGGGGCTCCGCGTCGTCGTGGCCCGCCGGCTCGGGCGACGCGCCGAGCGCCGGAGCGATCTCGCCGCGCGTCGCAGCCTCGATCCGCGCGCTGATCTCATCGAGCCGGCGCTCAGCGTCACGAACCCGGCGCTCGGCGTCCTCGACCCGGCGTTCGAGCGGGGCGAGCGACGCCAGGCGGTCGCGGATCAGTCGCTCACGCTCCTCGGCTTCTGATGCTCTTGCGATCGACACGTCGCGCTCGTGCGCGACCTCGACGAGTGCCATCGCCGCGTCGTCGGCGGGTGCGGCAGCGGCCACGGGCGCAGGAGCGTCAACGGGCATGTCGGCTCCGACGCGGGCCACGATGTCGGCCTCGACGGGCGGTTCGACGGACGGCTCGACGGACGGCTCGTCGCTCGCCGGCGAGCCAGACTTCGAGCCCCGAGACCGGAACCATCGCCCCGCAGGACGTTTGGGATCCTCCATGACCTGCATCATCGGCCGCCAGGTCGCGTTCCTTCACCCTTCGCCGATCCCCATCGGATTGGCTCTCGACGTGACGGACGTCACCGACCCACCTCGCCCGGCCGGCTCAAGCTACGAGGACTCTCCTCCGATACCGAGACGGAACCCCCTGACGGAGAAGCTCGCAGTCCATGACGTCCCCCCGATCGATCCGCCATGCCCTGACGGTCGTCACGCTCATGACGGCCGTGCTCATCCCTGCCGTGCCCGCGCACGCCCGCTCGGTGCTCGAGGGCGAACTCGCCGAACGCTCCGCGATCATCGACTCGATCGAGCAGATGCGCGACCGTCGGGGTCGCAGCGTGACCCGCATGCGCTCCGTGATCGCCGATACCTCACATCGATTGCGGCATATGCCGAGCCGGGTTGTCATCGCGAACCCTGAGCGGTTCCTGCATCTGCGCAGGGAGCTGCGCCAGCAACGCGATGAGGCGGAACGCCGTATCGAGCGGTCGGGGCGGTTCGTCGAGCGGCGCATCGGCGCGCTGCAAGCGCGCCGCCGAACGATCGACGCCTGGGTGGCGACCTGGGGCATCTTCGAGCACTGCCCGATCCGCGGGTGGCACTCGATCTCCGACAACTTCGGCATCACGGTGCGGCTCCCGGGGGTGCCCGTCCATCGACACATGGGCAACGACATCCTCGCCGCCGCAGGTACACCCATCGTGGCGCCGTTCGACGGGTACGCGACGGCTTCGACGGGTGTGCTCGGAGGCCTCGAGGTCCGTGTCAGCGGGGCTCGAGGGTACGTCTACAACGCGCATCTCTCGTCGTATGGCACGCTCGGCCAGGTGAGCGCCGGAACCGTGATCGGCTACGTCGGTGCGACCGGCGATGCGACCACTGCCCACGACCACCTGGAATGGCACCCGAACGGCGGGTTGGCCGTCGATCCCTACCCGTACCTGGTCGTCAGCTGCGACGCGGCCGCCCAGTAGTCCGTGACGGACTAGCGGCCATTGACCGAGAAGTGCTGGTAGTCCTTCTCTCCGGCCCAGTCGCCGCCCCACTCCCACCCGACGGCGTGGAACGCCCACCACACCCGGTCGTGATGGTGCACCATGCCTCGGCGGTGGTTCGATCGATCGAGGTACGTCTCACCGGCGGGCGGTGAGACGCCACCGCTCCATACGAACGGGTTCTGCACCGGGTTCAGGTCGAGTGCGCGGCCGTACGCGTGCTGCGACCAGCGGCAGCACACACCGGCGCGCCAGCGGCAGTTGAACGCCGACGTGTTGTTCGCCTTCATCGAGCGCATGTCGTCGGCGCCGTAGTGGTCGACGAGGCGCATGCGTCTGATCGGGAACCGGTCGTCGTAGAGGCGACGGAACACCCGCGCGATGTCGTCGGCGTACCAGCGGTGCAGGACCATGCGCCCGGTATGGGCCTGGCGGTCAAATCCCCAGTACGTCATACGGACGATCCGCAGGTCGGCGAAGCCCACCGGGCAGCCGGGCCGCCACGACCGTCCGGTCATCAGCTCGCGCGTACCGGGCCCGATCGGCGAGATGCGCGACTCGTACTCCGGCGCGCCGGCCCGGGCCGGCGACCCCCACGCCACGACCGCGGCGGCGACCAGGGCGAGGGCGACCAGGCGGCGCACGCTCAGCTTCGCACCTTCCCGAGCAGCCGCAGGATCTCGAGGTACAGCCAGATCAGCGTCGCGATCAGCCCGAACGCGCAGTACCACGACATGTACGTGGGAGCGCCGGCCTTCGCGCCTTCCTCGATGAAGTAGAAGTCGACGAAGAGGTTCAACGCCGCCACGATGCAGATGCCGACGCTGACCGCGATGCCGAGCGGCGTCGGGTCGTTGATGAACCCGAGCTCCACCCCGAACAGGCCGAGGACGATCGCCACGACGTACATCAGCAGGATGCCGAGCGTCGCCATCATCACGACCGCCACGAACTTCTTCGTCACCTTCACGATGCGCGAGCCGTAGAGGAACAGCGCGCCCGCGAACACCGCGAAGGTCGCGAACACCGCCTGCAGCACGATGCCGTCGAACTCCTGCTCATAGCCGAACGAGATCACGCCCGCCCAGAAGCCCATGACGACGGAGTACAGCGGGCCGGTGAACGGCGCGATCTGCGGCTTGAACGCGGTGACGATCGACAGCACGATGAGTCCCAGCAGGCCGATCATCATGATCGTGCCGACGGTGCCCGAGATCTGGTCCCCGAAGGACCAGCCGTACGTCGCGCTCGCGATCGCGAGCACGAGCAGGAACGCCGCCCTGAAGATCGTGCCGTTCAGCGTCATGACCTTGGGCGCGACGTCGGGTCGGCCTGGGATCGTGATCGGTTCCAGGTGCGGCGCGTTCTGGAACGTCTTCTCGTTCAGCATCTGTCGGGACACGCGGGGTTCCTCCTCGTCGAGTCGACTCGCTCGCGCGATCGTATGACGCACGCGGCGCAGTGGTGGAGACGACCGGGATCGAACCGGCGACCTCCGGCTTGCAAAGCCGGCGCTCTTCCAACTGAGCTACGTCCCCTCGTCGTGCTCCGAGTCTATCGAGGCACCACGCCCCGGTGCGGATGTGGAACCATCCGTGGATGGCAGCGGCCGATGGAGGTGCATGACACGGTGACGGCGTTCACGGGATGGCCGGTGGAGGCACTCGAGTTCTACGAGGGGCTCGAGGCCGATAACTCGAAGACGTACTGGCAAGCGAACCGGTCCGTCTACGACGGATACGTGCGCGCCCCGATGGAGGCGCTGCTCGCTGATCTCGAAGCCGAGTTCGGCCCCGGGAAGGTCTTCCGTCCGTACCGAGACGTGCGCTTCAGCCGGGACAAATCGCCGTACAAGACCCATATCGGGGCGACGATCGGCGACGGGTACGTGCAGCTCGACGCCGGCGGGCTTGCTACGGGCGCGGGGATGTGGGAGATGGCGCCGGACCAGCTCGAGCGATACCGGGCCGGCGTCGACGACGCGAGGGCCGGGGCCAAGCTCGTCGCCCTCGTCGAGGAGGCTCGCGCCGACGGGATCTCCGTGATGGGACACGGTGAGCTGAAGACAGCGCCGCGCGGCTTCCCTAAGGATCACCCGCGCATCGAGCTCATGCGTTACAAGGGCCTCGTGACCTGGCGCGAGTGGCCGGCGGGGCCGTGGCTGGGCACGAGACGCGCGGGGCAACGTGTAGTCGAGTTCCTCCGGGCTTCGCAGCCGATCGTCACCTGGCTCTCGGCCACCGTGGGACCGTCGACGCTGCCGCCTCGCCGCGCCTGACCCGCCTCTTCGGTCACGCTCCGGATTCGACCGCCGAGAGCGGGAACACCCCAAGACACCGCTCCGCGCCTTCCCCGTAGGTCACGACCTCGGCGTGCAGGGCCACGCACGACGTGGCGACGATCGGCCCGATCTCGCGCATCCAGCCCTCGAGCTCGTGCCACCGGGCCGTCCCGCGGCCGACGGGGTATGCGAGCGAGAGATGCGGGATCCAACCATCGAGCGCGACCCGGTCGCTCTCCGCGATCGGCAGCCCCGCCTCGGCGGATGCGGAGCGCAGGTCCGACATCGCTGAGAGGATCGCCGGCCCATCGAGTCGGACGATCGGGATGCCGTCTTCGCGAAGGATCTCGAGCGCGGTCGCGTGGAGCTCGAGCCCGCCGTGCGACGCCGCCCACGCCTGCACGACCTCGACGATCCGCCGCTCGTCCTCGCCGGTGAGGGGCGAGCCCTGCGCTCCGAACGCCTTCAGGGTGGCGTGCCCGGACGGGGCTGCGCATCGCACCCCTATGCGATCGAGCGTCTCACCCTGCCAACCGGTGAACGCCTGCGCCAGGGCACCGACCGGTCGCACGATCACGCAGGCGGTGCCCACGGCCTCGCGCACCTTCCACTCGTCGACGATGACCGGGGACTCGGACGGAGCAAGCCGATCCTCGATCTCGAGCCACTGCACGAGGCCTTCGTGGTTCAGTCCGATCTCGACACGCGCATCGCCGCCGGCGGTGGTGAAGGTCCCACGCACCGGCGTCTCGGCCTCAACCGACTCCACCGCCAGGTCCCCCGAGCGCGCCACCAGGCGACCCGCCTGAGCGGCGCGCCGTTCGTAGGATTCGTCGGACCCCACGTTGTCGGCGAACAGCGCGCGGGCCTCGGAGTCGCTCCACGACGACAAGAGGGCCGCGGCTCTCGTCGCACCCTCTGCGAGCGACGCGGCTTCCACCTCGCGTCGAGGTCCCAGCTCGTTGCGATCCGCGAGCACCTCGAGCGCCTCGATGCAGGCGCCGTGCATGTTCCCGTACGTGACGTTCGAGAGACCGATCACGCCGACGTCGTGTTGGGGCAGCCAACGCATGTGCGAGCCGTACCCCGGCAGCCCCCCGCTGTGGCCGACGGATGTGCCGAGCCGTTCGTCGATCCGCACGCCCAGGCCGATGCCGTAGCCGGTCGCGCTCACTCGCGACGATCCGCTCGGCGACGGGCGGTACCGGGTCACCTCGTCCACCCGGCGGAGCTGCTGCATCTCTCGGCGCGCCCATCGGGGCAGCGGGCCGTCATCGGCCTCGTCGCGCGGAGGCCACGCGTCGAGGAAGAACCCGACCCAGCGCGCGAGATCTCGTACGGTCGTCCACAGGCCGCCCATGGGGGCGATGGTGCCGTCGCCGAGGGGTTCCCCCTCGTGCGTCCACACACCGTCCTGCAGACGGTAGGGCTCCGCCACGACGGCGGAGCCGGGCCGCTCCCACGTCGTCGACGTCATGCCGAGCGGTTCGAGCAGTGATCGGACGACGAGGTTTTGCACGCGCTCACCGGCCACGCGCTCGATCACCCGACCGACCAGGCCCCAACCGAGGTTCGAGTACTCGAACCTCGTACCCGGGGTCCATGCGAAGACCGCCCCCGCGTCGATCAGCGCGTCCATCGCCCCCGGCGAGAGATCCAGGTGCCGATCCGCCCACTCGTCGTCGGTCGGGAGTCCCGCTTCCATCGAGACGAGGTGCCGCACGGTGATCGGCGGACCGTCCGACGTCGGCCCCCGCCAGGTCGAGAGCTCGGGGACGTGCACGGACACCGGGTCGTCCAGCCGCAGCCGGCCGTCGACCACGAGCATCATCAGCGCGGCCCCTGTGAAGCTCTTGGTCATCGACGCGATGCGGAACACGCTGTCGGCGTCGGGCGTTGCCGGCTCGTCGAGGCTCAGCGTGCCGTCGCCGCCCGAGCCCACGAGCTCCCCGCCTCGCACGAGGCCCCACGCGACACCGGGGATGCGATCGCGTCGCATCCTTCGCGCGAACACCTCTGCGAGCGCTCGATCACCCGTCGCCATCGGATGCGTAGCCTACGAGGCCCCGAGGTGGGCGGTCGCTGCCACGATGGCGCCATGGAGTTCGACGGGCACATCCTCGGCGCGTCGTTCGCCTCGGGCGATCGGATCGTGGTGGGTCGGTGGCTCCGCTCCCCGTTCGGCCCCTTCGCCGACGTGATGTGGTGCGGGCCCGACGGTCGACGCGTGCTGCTCGCCCCCGACGGGCGAGTGCGGGACTTCCTCGCCGGTCACTACGCGTTCGACGAGCTCCACGTCGATCGCGTCACGGCCGAACGAACGGGAACCGGCGCGATCGGGGTCTCGGCCGGGCCGGTGCGGCTGACCGTGCGCCCGAGCGGGCCCGGGTGGGCGTCACGCCTGCTCGCCCTGCGGCCGCAGGGACTCCGCACTGCGAGGGCCTGGATCGACCTCGAGGACCGAGTGCTCCGGCCGCTCGTGCGACCGCTGTTCGCGGCCGCCAACGTGTGGACCTCCGGCGTGACCCTCGCAGGCGCTCGAGAGCGGTACGCGATCCACGACTTCCGACACGCGGAGGCGAACGCCTCGGTCGACGGCGTCGATCTCGGACCCACGGCTCCCTGTGCGGCGGCGGGATTCGGGTTCAGCGAGTTCCCGACGACCCCCGCGGTCGTGCGCGTGACGTCGATGTTCGAGAGAGTCGCGAAGACGGAGGCCGTCTCAGGCGGACCCCGCGGTCGCTGACGGACTGTTCGTCGGGGTCGGCGACATGCCGGGGCGCCACTGTTCGACGGCGCCGTCGTCGGGAGCACGGTCGAGGCAGGTCCGCCGGCAGACCTCGCCGGTGAAGCTCGTCATCGCCCACCAGAAGTACGAGGTGCGGAAGCGTCCGAACTCGAGGGTCTTGATAGGCACCGCGACCGACACGCCGTCGGACGACTTGCGCCGGACCTTCACGTTGCGCAGGAACAGGTCGCGGCGGTCGCGGCGGTCGCGCCAGAGGGAGGCATGCAGGTCGGAGCCCGTGCTGCGGACGACCACGAAGTACTCGGCGTCCTCGCCCCCTGCAGTGTCGAGGAAGACGTAGCCGTTGCCCCGGTCCCAGATCGACGCGGCCGTCCAATCAGCGAACGCGATCACCGTGACCTCGGTGCCGCCCTCGTGCTCAAGGCGGACCCTGCGCACGTCGAGCAGCCCCCGGGTGTCGTTGGGGTCGTTGACGTCGCTGTGGAACGACGGCGCGGCCAGCGCGACCAGGGCCATCGCCACGATCAGGGCCGCGACGAGGAACGGCACGACCGAGCGCAACGGGGTGGCGGCCCACCGGCCGCGAGTCGGGGTCACGCGGGCCTCCCCCGGCCCAGCCACCTGATCGCCGTCCACGCGGTGAAGCCTGCCACGCCGAGCCCCGCGAAGACCAACACCATCGGCAAGAACTCCCCGGAGGTGGGCCATCCCGGCCACGAGACAACCGGCTCCGGGGCGGGACGAAGCGCGACGACGATCGCGAGCGCCGCGAGCGCCGCGTTGCGTACCAGCAGGGCCCCCGGCTTCACCGCCTCGCGACCGCCGAAGCACCCGCACGGCACCTGCGGACCGAAGCGACGCCACGCGCGCACCGCTTCCGCGGTGAATACGACCAACAGCACGAGTGCCCAGACGCCCGCCGCCCGTGTCCACCCCGACGCGACCAGGATCGGCACGAGGGCCTCCGCGGTCGGCACGGCGAACGTGGCGACGCTCTCGACACCGTGCGGGAGCCCGTGCTCATCGAGCGTGCCCCGCCACTCTCGGAGATCGACCACCTTCGACGTCGCCGCCCATCCGAACGCGATGGCGAGGACCGCGGTCGCGAGCGAGGCCCACCCGTCGTCGGCTCCGATCGCGAGCGCGACCGACACCATGGCGACGATGACGAGCACGCCGCCGTTCGCGAGGTTCCGTCGGCCCTCCGGCGATCCGGCCAGGCGGTCGACCAGCCGTTGGGACTCCTGCTGGGTGGAGACGCCGGCGGACCTGGCCGCCGAGAGACCCCGCACGAGCCCGAAGGGCGCGACGATGAGCGCCCCCACCGCGGGATCACCCGAGGCGAGCGCGGCGAGCGTCACGACGACGAGGGTGCCGTGGGAGACGTAGGTGAAGAACCCGATGCCGAGACCGGCGCCGTACAGGGTCGCAGCGATCGGCCAGGAGAAGAACTCACGCCACCAATCAGGGACCTGCCGTCGGAGCTGCGGCACCGATGCCGTCACGCGCGGAAGCTCTCCCACCGCGTAGACGATCGCCGTGATCGCGATCACCAGCGCGCCGGCGCGGCCCCAGGGCGCCTCGAGCAGCGCCCCGGCGACGCCCAGCGCGGCGCCGAAGAGCGCGGCGGTGACCGTCGCGCCGGCGGCGTGCAGGGCCAGGGCGACGGCCCACCGCGTGCGCCCCCCGTACACGACGGGGGTGATGGTCTCCACCATCGACAGCCCTCAGGGGCCGTAGAGCGCCGACCACCCGGCGATCGCCGACGCGGCGGCGAGCACGAGGAGCAGCGACGTCGCGAGCGCGTCGCCGCCGAACGGATCGGTCAACACCTCTTGTTGAGCTCCCGGTAGGTGATACAGAAGACCTTCAACGGCCGCGGGCAGTATCCCCGCACCGCATAGTCCCCGTTGATGCGGATGTCCGAACGGGAGCAGCAGTCCTGGATGTGTCGGAGCCGCCCCGAGCAGCACCGTGTCCAACCGCCCCCGTACCGCGGTGACCCGGTGAACGGGTACGCCTCTGGCACGACCTCCTCGCACGTCTTCCGCCGGGACTGGTTGCGAGGATCGACGAACTTGTCCCCGGCGTCGTCGACCGGGTACCCGTATTGGGGATGCATCGGGTAGCCGTAGCGGTCCGTGCGGGACAGCGGCGAGTACGGGTGGGGGCAGGATCCCGTCGTGTAGGTGTGCCCGCAGATGTGATACGCCTGCGCACGATCGGGCGCGATCGCGGTGGCCACCAGGCCCCCGCCGGCGAGCGCCACCACCCCCCGGCCGACGCGGCCGAGGAAGCTGCGGCGGCTGGTGCGCGTGGCGAGCGATCGCTCCGCCCGTTCGATCGAGGTCAGCTTGCCCACTGCTCGCCATCCTCCGTGATCCGTCGGTTGGCGGTGTCCACGAGACCCTCGACCTGTTCGAGATTGTTCACGGTTCCCTTCGCGCGCACGACCCCATGCTCATCGAGCACGACGACGAACGGGGTGCCGGGGACCGCGAGCGCTCGCTCGGCTTCGGTGTCGTGCACGACGATCGGCTCCAGCCGTCCGGCAGCGGCGGCGGCCGGCACCCCCGGCGTGACCTCGAGGCAGACGACGCACGTCTCCGAGGCGAACAGCACGAGGCGTGGCCGACCCGCACCGCCGAGCACCACCGCCCCTCCGTCGGCGTCGTGCGCCGAGAGCGCGGGCAGCGGCTCGCCGAGCGGGGGCCCCTCGTCGTCGATCTCGAGGGCGCCTCGCGGACCGAGCCGCAGATGCAAGGTGCCGACCTGCCGGGCGAGGGCGATCACCACGATGCAGAGCACGACCACGAGCAGCCACAGCACGACGAACGCCAGCGCCCACCACCCGGTCATCCGGCCATCACCGTTCGACCTGCGCTTCCCACGGCCTCAGCGCATCGTCCAGGTCGGCTGCTTCGTCTCATCGAGGAACTGTACGAACGGCGAACCGTCGCCGGCCAGTCCGACGATCGCCCGGAGCTCGCCCGCCCGATCGAGCAGGCGGAGCACCGGCGAGCCCTCGGCGGCCAGGCCGAGGCGGACCCGTACCTTGCCCGCGTGGTCGTAGAGACCGAGCGTCGGGGACCCTTGCTCCGCGAGGGCGTAGACCTGGGAGAGCTCGCCGTCGGCCACCTGCATCCCCATCGTGGGTGACGCCTCGGGTGCGAGACCGAACTTGGCCCGGATGCGCCCGTTCTTGTCGCCGAACGCAAGGCTCGCACTGCCGTCGCTCGACAGTCCCACCGTCGCCCGCACCTTGCCGTTCTCGTCACCCACCGCGAGCCCGGCGGCGCCGTCGGCGGACAGGCCGAACCGCATGCGCACCTGCCCGTCCGGCGACAGCAGCGAGAAGAACGGGTCCTCGTCGTTCGAGAGTCCGATGCGCACCCTGACCCGGCCGTCATCATCGACGACCTCGAACTCACCCGCTTGCACGACCCGCTTCTTCATGTCACTCCAGGCCCGCTCGGTGGGGAGGCGACGATCCGGCGGATGCCGGGTTCGCGGTGCGCGGCGGACGCGTCTGCGTATGGTCGCCCGTGCGAGCCCTCGGCTCAAGCACATGGGAAGACGCGGACGGACCCAGGAAGTGAGAAACCGCCGGAACCCGGGGGCCCCAGCGGTCTCTCATGGCGGACGATACGGCCGGTGAGCCCGGGGCGTCAAACCCGAGCGGGGTTCTTGTCACACTTTCCCGACCGACTCTCGGCGCAGCGTCGTCTCGGCGAGGCGATCGGCGCGAGGAGCCACCCCGATGCCCGGTCCCACGGGCACCGCCATCGTGCCGTCGAGGGCCATCACGAACGGCTCGGTGAGGTCGTCGACGAAGTACCGAGCGCTCGCGCTGGTGTCGCCGGGCAGCGTGAACCCCGGCATCGCCGCGAGGGCGAGGTTCTGCGCCCGTCCGACCCCGGTCTCGAGCATGCCTCCGCACCAGACCGGCACCCCGGCCGCCCGACACACGTCGTGCACCCGCCGCGCCTCGACGATGCCCCCCACCCGCCCCTGCTTGATGTTCACGATGCGACAGCTGCCCAGCTCGAGCGCCGCGACGGCGTCGGAGGCCGACCTGATCGACTCGTCGAGACACAGGTCCGTGCGGACCGCGCGCTGTAGCTCGGCGTGGCGCACGAGGTCGGTGTGATGCAGGGGCTGCTCGATCATCAGCAGGTCGTAGGCGTCCAGCGCCCGGAACACGTCCTGGTCCTCGATCGTGTACGCCGCATTGGCGTCCACGCTGAGAGCGATGTCGGGATGCGCGGCTCGCACCGCGCCCACACGCTCGACGTCGATGCCGGGCTCGATCTTGAGCTTGATCCGGCGGTACCCCTCGGCGAGGTAGCCATCGACCTGATCGAGCAGCGCCCCGGTGGTGTCGGTGATGCCGATCGACACCCCGCAGGCCACCCGGTCGCGATCGGCACCCAGCCACTGCGCCAGCGAGACACCGTCCGCGCGGAGCCGAGCGTCGACCACGGCGTCGATCAACGCGGCCTTGGCCATCGGGTTCCCACGGACGTGCCCGAGGAGGCGGTCGAGATCGTCGATCGCGACCTTATCGGCTCGCAGGAGCGCAGGGGCCAGATGGTCGCGGATCACGAGCCAAGCGCCTTCGTTGAACTCCTCGCTGTAGCCGGGCTCGACGTCGGCGACGCACTCCCCCCACCCTTCCCCCTCGTCGGTCTCGACCCGGACGAGGATGCACTCCTTCGCGGTCGACGTCCCGAAGCTCGTGCGGAACGGTCGCACCAACGGCAACCCGATCAGGCGCAGCTCGACGTTGCGCACGATGCTCATGGCGTCGGCTCCGAGGCGAGCAGATATGTCGGGCGCCCGCCCTCGCGGTCGGGCTCGAAGGCGACGACGGAGAGGCCGGCGGCCATGCAGGCGTCGAGCATCGAACCGGCGGCCTCACGCCATGCCGAGCCGAGCGACGGGTCGGCGGCGCGCACCGCCGCGTGGTCGCGAGGGATCTGCACGGCGACCACCTCGCCCCGGCGCGGGTCGCCCACGACCTCGGGGGCGGGAGCCTCGACCGAGCCGGTGCTGCGGAGGATCACCCGTGCGCCATCGGGGATCGGTGGGGCGGCGGGGGTCGCATCGAGCGTCCACCGGACCACGAGCCGGTCGCTGCGGTCGCCCGTGTTGATCGAGTCGGGCATCTGTCCGTAATAGTCCCGATGGAACAAGTCGCAGGTGGCTCCCAGCTTGTTCACGTTCAGATGCGCGTTGCGGGCGACCAACGGGTCGAACGTCCAGCGCACGAGATGGATGCCGCGATCGAGGCACGCCGCGCGTTGTGCGAGCTTGAGCGCGTAACCGACGCCGGCATGCCGCCGATCGGGGAGGGCGGCGAGCATGTGCGAGTGTTCGTGGAGTCCGTCGCCAGGCGAGATGGCGGCCCAGCCGAGCACGTATCCGACCAACTCGTCGCCGTCGTGCGCACCCCACGGCACGTTGCCGGATCCCGCGAGCGCCCTGACCGTCTCCCTGGGGATCGCCTCACTCCACGTGGCCATCATGACGCGCAGGATCGCGTCCGCGTCGTCGAGGGAGGTGAGGGGGCGCAGGCGCACACCGGCCGCCGACGCCGCGTCGTTCGCCAGTGCCCACGCGGGTCCGTCCACGCGCCGGAGTCTATCGACGGGCCCCTTCGGGCAGTCGCCCTCCAGGCCGTGACGGTCGACGAAAGGCGGAAGGCCCGCCGCATGGCGGGCCTTCCGTGGAACGAACCGCCGGCACAACCGGCGGTAGCTCGATCAGCCGCCGGCGGGCGGCGGCAGTTCCTGCCACTCGACGTCATCGAGATCGTCGCCGCGGCGACGTTTCACGAATGCCACGACCGCCGCGACGATCGCGCCGATCACGGCGATCTTCATGAGCTTCTTCAAGAATCCGCCCTTCTTCTTCTCCTCGACGGCCTCGACCGTCACGGTGGCTTCATCTGTCATGGGAGGAGCCCTCCTTCCGGGAGTGGGCCTGGATGGACTTGAACCATCGACCTCTTCCTTATCAGGGAAGCGCTCTAACCGGGCTGAGCTACAGGCCCCAACTCATCGGGGCCGGTCGCCCTCGTGGCAGCGTAGCCACGGCCAGAAACACGTGTCAAACGAACGTTCGACGGCCGTCAATGACGAGGTCGCTCGGCGAGGGTGACCTCGACCCCACCGATGATGTCGCTGATCAGGTTGTAGAGCATCGCGATGAAGACGTTGATCACCGACCAGACCGCGACGAAGGTCAGCCCGCCGAAGAGCCCCCACATGAAGAGCGAGCCACCGTCGATCTCGATCGGTTCCGCGCCCCCGGTCGAGGTCGTGCCCGTGCCGAAGACGTAGCCGAGCACCGTTTCGAGCGAGTCGATCGCCCCCGCCGCTGCGAGGACCCCGTAGACGATCACCATCGCGAACAGCACGATCAGCATCAGGCACAGGTAGAACAGCAGCGAGAACTTCAGGACCGACAGCGGCCCGACCTTGCGCACCACCACGCGGGTGCGGCGCGGCGCCGAGCGCATGCGTGGCGGGCGTGAGGGCTGAGCCGCGTCCCCACGAGGCGTCTGCGGGCTGGCGGCGAACGATCCCTCATGTCCGGAGGACGGCGTCGAGGTGGTCGGCGCTGGTGACGCGGTGGGGGACGCTGCCGGCGCCGGGGCGTCGATCGCGGTCGCGACCACGCGCGGCTGTGGCACCGGCACACCCGTGTCGGGGCCGCGCTGCGGCTCACGCGGTTCGGCGGTCTCCGGTTGCTCGGCCGTGTGCACCATCTCCTCGGGACGAAGTCCTAAGGGTACGCCCTGGCCAACGCAAGTACCCGGAGCCTCAGGTTCGGAACGGGCCGCCGGGAGCGAACAGCACGTGGGCGTGTACCACGGCCAGGATCGCGCCTGCGACCGGCGCGATGATCCACGAGGCGGTATCGACCTGGCCCTGCACGAGGAGGCAGCCGATCGCGATGCCTGCGCCGGAGGCGGCGAGCACGGTGGACCACATCCCCAGCGCCCGCCCGGAGCGCACGCCGAACAGACCGACGAGGAAGAGCACCGTCCCCAACCCGATCGTCGCGGGGCCGCCGTCCATGGACCGCATCATCCCGTATGTAGCCTCCGCCGACATCAGGCCGAGATGACTACGTAGTTCTCACCCGGATCGCTCAAGGCCCGCCGTCCTCCCTGCCGATACCGCAGTAGGACATCGAGGGGAGAGGGAGAACGATCTGATGCGGAACCGTACGGCACGCCTGATGGCGATCGCGGTGACAGGAAGCTTGGTGATCGCCGGGCTGGTCGTGGCGGCCAACGCGGAATCATCCGTGGATGTCGCCCTGCGCCAGAAGCACGATCTCCAGAAGCGCATCGAGGAGTTGCAGGAGACCAGACGCCTGCGCCGTGTGGGGCTGCACCAGCGCATCCGGTTCACCCAGGCGCGTCTCCGCAACGCCCCGGGGGCCGCCAACGTCGGCGACCGGGCGCGTTCCCGCATCTACCGCCAGCGCCAGATCGAGCGGATCGAGGACCTGCGCACCGAGGAGCGCGAACTGGTCCGCACGACCCGCGCGCGCATCCGCAACCTCAGGTCGAAGCGCACCGGGCTCGCGGAGTGGATCGAATCGCTTCCGCTGCAGCGGTGCCCGGTCGACGGCCCCGTGGTGATCTCCGACGGCTTCGGTGACATCCGTGACATGCCGGGCACGCCCCGCCACATCCACCAGGGCAACGACATCATGGCTCCGACCGGCGCGCCGATCATCGCACCGTTCGACGGCGAGGCCGTCGCCGGTTCCAGCGATCTCGGGGGCACCTCGGTCAAGGTCTACGGCGCGGGCGGTTACGTCTACAACGCCCATCTGTCGGCCTACGGCAAGCTCGGCGCCGTGCAGGCCGGGGACGTGATCGGCTACGTCGGCAGCACTGGCAACGCGACGGCGCCGCACAACCACTTCGAGTGGCATCCGGGCGACGGCGCTGCGGTGGACCCTTACCTGTTCCTCACGGCGGTCTGCTGAGACGAGACGATCGGTAGGGCGGGGGCGCCCCCGCCCTACTCCTCGTCGTCCATCTGGATGATCACGGGGGCGAGCGCCACGACGGTGGCATCGTCCTCCACCCGCATCGTGCGTACCCCCTGGCTCGAGCGGCCGACGCGCCGGATGTCGCCCGCGCCGACGCGCACGACCTGGCCGCTCGACGAGATCACGAACATATCGATGTCCTTCGAGCCGATGTAGGCACCGGCGAGCAGTCCCGTCTTGCCGGTGAGCTGGTGCCCGATCACGCCCTTGCCTCCACGGCCCTTGATCGGGTAGTCGGCGAGCTTGGACCGCTTGCCGTAGCCCTGCTCGGTCACGCTGATCATCTCCTCGCCGTCGGAGGCGAGGCCGACCGCGAGCACGCGATCGTCATCGGCCAGGCGCATGCCGATCACGCCGCCGGCGTCGCGGCCCATCGGCCGTACCAACGATTCCTTGAACCGGATCGCCTGTCCCTTGCGCGAAACGAGAAACACGTCGTCGCTGCCGTCGGTGAACCGCACGTCGATCAGCTCGTCGTCACCACGAAGCTTGACGGCGATCAACCCGGTTCGGGGCGAGTCGTACTCGGGCAGCTTCGTCTTCTTCACGATGCCCTTGCGGGTGACGAACAGCAGGAAGCGTCCCTCCGAGTACTCCTTCAGGTCGATCACGGCACTGATCTTCTCGTCGCCGTCGAGGGCGACGCCGGGCAGGTTCGCCGCGTACATGCCGCGCGCGGTGCGACCCGACTCGGGGATCTCGTGGGCCTTCACTCGGTAGACGCGTCCCTTCGTGGTGAAGAAGAGCATCCAGTGGTGGGTGGTCGTCGTGAAGACGTGCTTCACGACGTCCTCCTCCTTGAGGTTCTGCCCCCGCACGCCCTTGCCCCCACGGTTCTGCTTCTTGAAGGCGTCGACGGGCAGGCGCTTGACGTAGCCGGCGCGGCTGACCGAGATGATCACGTCCTCCTCGGCGATCAGGTCCTCGACGTCGAGGTCGCCCTCGTCGGCCTTGACCGCCGTGCGGCGCGAGTCACCGTGCTTCTTCTTGATCTCGAGCAGCTCGTCCTTGATGACCGCCCGCAGCTTGACCGGATCCTCGAGCAGTGAGGTGAGGTACCCGATCTTCTCGAGCAGCTCGGTGTGCTCCTTCTCGAGCTCGGTGCGGGCCAGCTTCGTGAGCCGGCGCAGCGGCATATCGAGGATGTGGTTCGCCTGGATCTCGCTGAGGGTGAACGTGGACATCAGCTTGCGACGGGCGGCGTCGGCATCGGCCGAACCACGGATGATCTTGATCACCTCGTCGAGATGGTCCAAGGCGATCAACAGGCCGAGCACGATGTGATCGCGCTCCTCGGCCTTGCGCAGATCGAACCGGGTGCGACGGGTCACGACGTCGACCTGGTGGTCGACGTAGTAGCCGACCATCTCCGCGAGGTTCAGCGTGCGCGGCACCCCGTCGACGAGCGCCAGCATGATGATGCCGAAGTTCTCCTGCAGCTGCGTGTGCTTGTAGAGCTGGTTCAGCACCACGTGCGGGTTCGCACCGCGCTTCGTCTCGATGACCAGCCGCATGCCTTCGCGGTTCGATTCGTCCTTCAGGTCGGCGATGTCCTTGATCTTCTGCAGCTTCACGAGGTCGGCGATCTTCTCCGCGAGCCGCGCCTTGTTGACCTGGTAGGGGAGCTCGGTGACGACGATCTTGCTCTTGCCGTTGGCACCCTCCTCGATCTGCGTGACCGCGCGGACCTTGAGCGAGCCCCTGCCGGTCTCGTAGGCATCGCGGATGCCCTGGCGGCCCATGATCGTGGCCCCGGTCGGGAAGTCGGGCGCCTTGATGAACTTCATCAGCTCGTCGGGGGTGGCCTCGGGGTTGTCGAGGTAGTGCACGACCCCGTCGATCACCTCGTTGAGGTTGTGCGGCGGGATGTTCGTCGCCATGCCGACGGCGATGCCTCCGGCGCCGTTGACGAGCAGGTTCGGGAATCGCGACGGCAGGACGGTGGGCTGTTGCTCGTACCCGTCGAAGTTGGGCACGAAGTCGACCGTCTCGGATTCGATGTCGCGCAGCAGCTCCATCGCCATCGGCGCCAGCCGGGCCTCGGTGTACCGGTAGGCCGCGGCCGGGTCGCCGTCGACCGAGCCGAAGTTGCCGTGGCCGTCGACCAGCGGATACCGCAGCGACCAGTCTTGGGCCATGCGCACGAGGGCGTCATAGACCGACTGGTCGCCGTGGGGGTGGTACTTCTTCAGCACGTCACCGATCACGGCGGCGCACTTGCGGTGTGGCCGGTCCGGCCGGTAGCCGGCCTCGAGCATGGCCCAGAGGATGCGCTTGTGAACCGGCTTCAGCCCGTCGCGGACATCGGGCAGCGCGCGCCCGACGATGACCGACATCGCGTAGTCGAGGTAGGACCGCTGGATCTCGTCTTCGAGCTGGATCTGCTCGACGTTGCCGGCGAAGAGCCCTTCCTGGCTCATCCGCTGCGCCTTCGGCTACCTGAGCGACGTGCCACGGTGTGTGATCAGCTCCTTAGACGTCGAGGTTGCGGACGTACTTCGCGTTGGTCTCGATGAACTGCTTGCGAGACGGCACGTCGTCGCCCATCAACACGCTGAAGAGACGATCGGCGGCGACGGCGTCGTCGAGCGTCACCTGCAGCAGGGTGCGATGCTCGGGATCCATCGTGGTGTCCCAGAGCTGGTTCGCGTCCATCTCGCCGAGACCCTTGAACCGCTGCGGATCGCCGATCTTCTTGTTGCCGGTTCCTCGGCCGTTCGCGTTCTTGCGGAACTCGTCCCACTCACGCTCGGTGTAGAAGTAGAGCTCTTCCTTGCCCTGCTTCAGCAGGTACAGGGGAGGCTGCGCGAGGTACACGTACCCGGCATCGATCAGCATGGGCATGTAGCGGAAGAAGTACGTGAGGAGCAGCGTGCGGATGTGGGCGCCGTCGACGTCGGCGTCGGCCATCAGCACGACCCGGTGATACCGGGCTTTCTCGATGTCGAACTCGTCGCCGATGCCGGTACCGATCGCGGTGATCAGGGCCTGGATCTCGTTGTTCTCGAGGATCTTGTGCAGGCGTGCCTTCTCGACGTTGAGGATCTTGCCGCGGATCGGCAGGATCGCCTGCGTCGCGCGGTCGCGAGCGCTCTTGGCCGATCCGCCTGCCGAATCGCCTTCGACGATGTAGAGCTCACAGGACGCGGGGTCGGAGAGCTGACAGTCGGCGAGCTTGCCCGGGAGCGAACCGCTCTCGAGGAACGATTTGCGGCGCGTGAGGTCGCGGGCTTGGCGGGCCGCCAGTCGCGCCTTCGCGGCGCTCGAGGCCTTCATGAAGATGCGCTTGGCGTCGCCGGGGTGCTCCTCGAGCCACGTGGCGAACGCGGCGTTCACCGTGGTCTCGACGAGGGAGCGCATCGACGCGTTGCCGAGCTTCGTCTTCGTCTGTCCCTCAAACTGGGGGTCGCGCAGCTTGACCGAGATGATCGCGATCAGGCCCTCGCGGACGTCCTCCCCGATCAGGTTGTCGTCCTTCTCCTTCAGCAACCCCTTGGCGCGCGCATGGCGGTTCAGCACGTTCGTGAGGGCCTTCTTCAGCCCCTCCTCGTGCATGCCGCCCTCGTTGGTGTTGATCGTGTTCGCGAAGGAGTAGAGGGACTCGGTGTAGCCCGTGTTCCACTGCATCGCGATCTCGACCTCGCCGTCGTCGGTCGTGCCGGTATCGATCGAGATGATCTTGTCGACCGTCTCCTTCCCCTGGGCGAGATACTTCACGAAGTCGACGAGGCCGCCGTTGGCTTTGAAGACCTGCTCGGCCTTCGGCGTCTCGCGCTCGTCGACGAGCTTGATCTCCACGCCCTTGTTGAGGAACGCCAGCTCGTGGAGCCGCTCGGCGAGCGTCTCACGCTTGTACTCCAGGGTCTCGACGAAGATCTCCGGGTCGGGCCAGAACCGCACGCGCGTACCCGTCTTCGTCGTGGCCCTGCCCTTCTTGAGCGCGCTCAGACGCTTCCCGCGTTCGTACGACTGGGTCCACGAGTGGCCGTCGCGCATGACTTCGACGTCGAGCTTCTCGCTGAGCGCGTTCACGACCGAGACGCCCACGCCGTGCAACCCGCCCGAGATCGCGTAGCCCCCGCCGCCGAACTTGCCGCCGGCGTGCAACACGGTCAGCACGACCTCGACGGCGGGTCGGCGGTCCTTCGCTCCCGGGATCGGCTTGACGGGGATGCCGCGGCCGTTGTCGACGCAGCTCACCGAGCCGTCGTCGTGGATCGTGACCACGATCTTGTCGGCGAACCCGGCCATCGCCTCGTCGACGGCGTTGTCGACGACCTCGTAGACCAAGTGGTGCAGCCCGCGGGCGCTGGTCGTGCCGATGTACATGCCGGGGCGCTTGCGGACCGGTTCGAGTCCCTCGAGGACCTGGATGTTGCTGGAGTCGTATGCGACTGGGCTCTTCTTGGTTCTGGTTGCCAACGGGCCTCCGTTCGACGCTGCGTCAGACCTCGGGACGAGCCCGCGCAGAACCCCTCGCGAGGTGCGGGAGGTGTGCGCGGGAAAGGTCGCACGAACCGGCCCCCATCTTACCGCAGGGGACCGACCCCCGACCGGTGCGGGAGACCGAAAAATGCCTATCTACCTGGGATTTCGCACCACGACGCGGACCCGGTGCACCCGGTCGCCGCCGAGCGCCTCGTCCGCCTTGCGGCGGATCTCCTCGTGCAGGAACTTCGCCTGGGCCCCCCACGGACCGCTCGAGACCTCCACCGTCAAGACCCCGTCGTCGAACGCTGCGGGCGCCGTCTCGCCGGCGAGCCGCTCCCCCACGATCTCGGGCCACCGCGACGCCAGTTGCGCCACGGGCATGCCGCGGCTGAACACCTGCTCACGCATCAACCCGTCGACGATGTCGCCCAGCGAGACGGTATCGTCCGAGCGCGGCCGCTTGCGGCCACCGAATCCCTTCGCGTCGGGCATCAGCCGGTTCCCCCTGCGGCCACAGCACGCGGCGTCACGAACCCGGCCTGAACGTCCCACACCGCGTCGGCGTGCGTTGGCACGTCGGCCTCGTCGGCGACCGATACGAAGACCTGGCCTGCACGCGCCGCCAGGCGGGTGAGAAGGCGGTCGCGCCGGGCGGGGTCGAGGGCGCTGAATGGATCGTCCACGAGCAGCACCGGGGGCTCCCCGAGCTCGTCGGTCACCGCGGACGCCAGTCCGATCCGCAAGCAGAGCGCGGTCGACCACGTCTCGCCATGGGAGCCGGCCCAGCGCGCGCCGAGGTCGCGCACCTCGAGCGTGAGATCGTCGCGATGCGGTCCGACGAGCGACGTGCGCCGGGCGAGCTCGTCGCCTCGGCGCTCCGCGATCCTCGCCCGGAACGCGCCCTCCAGGTCGGACGCATCCCACACATTCGGGTGGTAGCGCACGACGAGCTCGTCCCCGGCGAGGTGCTCGAACTCCGCGGCGGCATGGGGTGCGAGGCGCTCGATCGCCTCATGGCGCGCCTGCACCAGGGCCGTCCCCGCCTGCGCCAGCTCCTCGTCCCATGCCTCGATGCCGGCGGGCACACCGGGACGGTCCCACTCCTTCAGCAGGCGGTTGCGCTGGCGCAGTGCGCGATCGTAGGTGGTGAACGCGCTCTCCTTCAGCGGCCAGAGCGCCGTGACCGCCTCATCGAGGAACGTCCGCCGTTTCGAGGGATCGCCGATCACGATCGGCAGGTCGAACGGCCCGAACATCACCGCGCGGACCTGGCGTCGGAGGTCGCGTTTCCGACGCACGGGCGACCGGTTCACCTTGACGCGGCTCGCGCCTTTCACGGGAATCTCGACCTCCACGAGCGTCTTGCCCTGCGCGGTCTCGAACTCCCCGCGGGCGTACGCCGCGTCGTGGCCGTCCTGCACGAGTGCCGAGGTCGCCGAGGCCCTGGGCGAGCCGAGCGCATACAGCACGAACATGCCCTCGAGCAGATTCGTTTTGCCCTCGCCGTTGGGCGCGACCACGACCGTCAGGCCGTCGCGCAGCGGATCGAGGTGCGTGTGCTCGTGGTTGCGGAACCGTCGCAACTCGATCCAGGCCAGGCGCATCGCGGGTGGGGACCCGATCGTCGGCGATCAGGAGACAGCCGCAGGTAGCCGCACGGGCATCACCAGGTAGGTGAACTCGTCGCTCTCGCCCCGCACGACTCCGGGCTTCAACCCGTCGCGAACGTCGATGCGGACGCTCTCGCCGTTCGCCGCGCGCAGCCCGTCGGCCAGGTACTGCGGATTGAACGCGACGGTGAGATCGTCGCCCTCGTACCTCGCCTCGACGGTCTCCACGGCTTGGCCGAGATCGGGGCTCGACGACGACAGCTTGACCCCGAGCGCGTTGAACTCCAGTCTCACCGGCGTGGTGTCGCGCGCCATCAGCCCGACGCGACTCACCGCATCGAGCAGCTGCTGGCGACTGATCGTCAGCCGGCTCTCGTGCTGATCGGGCAGGAGCTGGCGGTAGTTCGGGAACTCGCCCTCGATCAGCCGCGACGTGAGCGTGAGCTCGCCGACGCGGAACGCCACCTGCGACTCGTCGACGAAGATCTCGAGCGATGCCTTCTCATCGGCGGCGGCGCCCCGGCCTGCCTCACTCAGCGCGCGCTCGGGCACGATCGCCTTGGCTTCGCCGTCGGCGGTCGCCACGAGCTCGCGGACGGCGAGCCTGTACGAGTCGGTCGCCACCATCACCACGCCCTCACGGCTGACCTCGATCAGCACCCCCGTCAGCACCGGACGAGCCTCGTCGCGCGATGCGCCGCGCGCGACCTGATGAACCGCCTCGGCGAACGCACCCGCCTCGGCGGTGATCTTCGTGCCGCTCGGTTCTTGCAGGCCCGGGAAGTCCTCGGCCGGCAGGAGACGCAGGGTCCCCTCATATGCGGCGCAGCGGATATGGGCTTGCGACTGATCGGTCTCGACATCGACGGGGGCATCGGACAACGACTTCACGGTGTCGCCGAGCAAGCGGGCCGGCACGAGGTCGATGCCCGGCTCGCTCACCTGCGCGTCGGTCGCCAGGCGGGCCGAGACCTCGAGGTCGGTCGTCGTCAACGTGAGACGGCCGTCGTCGGTCGCCTCGATCAGCACCCCCGTGAGCGCCGGGATGCCCGGCCTCGACGACACCCCGCGCTGAACGGTCTGCAGCGCCTCGGACAGCGCATCGCGGTCACACCGGAACTTCACTCGGTCCACCCCCTGCTTCTACTGTCTTGAAGGAAAGAAGAACATCGGTAGTAGTAGGCACTGTGGAAACCTGCATGGACGGCCCGTTCCTGCAGCGTAGCCGCGCCGTGTGACATGTGGGAAACGTGTGGGGAAAACGTGTCGCTCCCGGCGGACCCCCGCAACGGAGCCCCGGTTCCCACCGGCAACGCCGATGTTGTCCACAGGTCGGCGCACACGCCGTGGAGCGATCCGGCAGGCGCGTTCATGCGGCGCGCACCCGGCCGCGGATGATGCGTGTGAGGTCCTGGACTTGGCGGAACGTGGCGTCGCGAGCCCGCATCTCGTCCTCGACCTTGCGGATGCCGTGCAGCACGGTCGTGTGGTCACGCCCGCCGAAGATCTCGCCGATCTTCAGCAGCGAGAGGCCCGTGCACTCACGCGTGAGGTACATCGCGATGTGCCGGGCCTGGGTGAGCGGGCGCGACCGCGACTTCGACATCAGGTCCGCCGGCGACAGCGAGAAGTACTTCGCGGTCTCGTCGAGGATCAGCGGCGGCGGGATCTCGTTCTGGGTCTGGGGGATGAGGTCCTCGAGCGCACGCTCGGCGAGCGTGTTGTCGATCGGCTGGCCGGTCAACTCGCTCCACGCGACCACCCGAACGAGCGCTCCCTCGAGCTCACGCACGGACTGGTCGAACTTGGAGGCGACGAACTCGATCACGTCGGCAGGCACGGTGATGTGCTCGCGCTCGGCCTTCAGCTGCAGGATCGCGATGCGGGTCTCGAGGTCGGGAGGCTGCACGTCGACGCAGAGACCCCACCGGAACCGGTTCACCAGCCGCTCCTCGAGCCCCGAGAGCTCGTGCGGAGGACGATCGGACGCGATCACGATCTGCTTGCCGGCCCCGTGCAGGTGGTTGAACGTGTGGAAGAACTCGGTCTGGGTCTCCTCGCGCTTGGCCAGGAACTGGATGTCGTCCACCAGCAGCACGTCGACCTCGCGGTAGCGCTGACGGAACGCGTCGCCGCCCTGGCGCTCCCGGACCGCGGTGATGAACTCGGTCACGAACTGCTCCGACGTGACGTACTTCACGCGGAGCGCAGGCGCGAGCCGGTACATGTGGTGGCCGACCGCGATCAGCAGGTGGGTCTTGCCGAGGCCCACGCCTCCGTAGATGAACAGCGGGTTGTACGCCGTTGACGGCGGCGCCTCGGCCACGGCCATCGCCGCGGCGTGAGCGAACCGGTTACTCGGTCCGGGCACGAATGCGTCGAACGTGTAGCTCGGGAACGGCAGCCCCGGCGCACCGAGCGTTTCCCGCGCAGCCGACGGCGCCTCGGGGGCGCCGATCGTGGCGTATGAGGCAGGAGATCGATCGGCCCGGTCGAGGGGGGTGCTCTCGAACGCCCCGGCCGCCTGCTCGCGGAGGGCCTCGTCGATCGAGAGCTCGATCGTCAGCGGCCGGCCGGCCGCCTCCTGTGCGGCGCGCTCGATCAGCGGAAGATGATTGTGCTGCAGGCGTTCACGAACGAGGGGGCTCGGCACGGCGAGCGTGATCGAGTCCTCGACAAGGCTCACGGGCCGCACGTCGGCGAACCACATGACGACGGTGGTCTCCGGCAGCTCCTCGCGTGCCCGATCCAGGACGTGGGCCCACGCGTCTCGGGCGTCGTGTTCGGGGGACGCTACCGCCATATGGAATCCACAGCACCTTTCCACACCGGTGGAGAACTCGGGGAGGTTCGTCGTGGCGCCGCGCCCATCGAAGGCTCGGGTCGCCGGGGGGAAGGCGGGCCGCACGTTAGCACACCGCCTTGGCGGCCTACCGGCCGCCCCAGGGGTCTTGACACTCTTTCTCATGTCAAGGGCTTTGTCCTGCGTCGATGCGGACCCGTATACTGCGACGCGGCCGCTCGCCGGCCGCTTCCCACACACCGCGACCACACGATCCGATCACGAAGGACCCACGTTCTCGATGGCCAAGGGCAAGCGTACCTACCAGCCGAACAACCGCCGCCGCGCACGTCGCCACGGCTTCCGTCTGCGGATGCGCACCCGCGCCGGGCGGTCGATCATCTCCTCGCGCCGCCGCAAGGGCCGCGCACGCCTCTCCGCTTGAGAGCGGGCGCCGGGTGCGTTCCCGCGAGGTGCGAGACGTCCTCGATCGAGCCCGACCCCGTCGCGGAAGACGGGTGGTACTGTTCTTTGCGCCCGGCTCGGGTGAGTGGGCGGTCGTGGCCACGCGTCGTGTGGGCGGGGCCGTCGAGCGGAACCGGGCCAAGCGGATCCTGCGGGAGGCTTGGAGACAGGTATCGCCGCAGGTCACAGGGGATATCGACGCCGTCCTGATGGCCCGCGAGGCGATCCGGGGCGCCACGACGCAGGATCTGGTGAGCGAGATGACCGAGTTGCTGCCACGAGAGGTCGTGCGCGATGAGCGCGCATGAGCTCACCTGGCGCGCCGGCGCCCCCGCGCGAACGCTCTTGATCGCGTCGATCCGCCTGTACCGCGCGGTCTTCTCAGGATGGCTCGGCGGGCAGTGCCGCTTCTACCCCACCTGTAGCCGCTACGCCGAAGACGCGATCCGCCATCACGGGACGCTCCGTGGATCGGCGCTCGCGGTCTGGCGCGTCGGACGGTGCAATCCGTACGGTCGCGGCGGCCTCGATCCGGTGCCGCCGTCCCGTCACGGATCAGGGCGGTATGATGACATCCTACAGGTGAACGAGGAGGCTCGCGCCTAGCATGTTGGCCGAGATCCCCATCATCTCCCCGATCTTCCAGGGGCTGCTCGACGCGCTCGGTTGGGTCCTGGCATGGCTGTATGACGTCATCCCCAACTATGGGGTGGCGATCATCATCCTTACCCTGGTGCTGAGGTTCCTGCTCTTCCCTCTCGGCATGAAGCAGATCAAGTCGATGCAGGCCATGCAGGCGCTGCAACCGAAGATCAAGGACATCCAGAAGAAGTACAAGGGCAATAAGCAGAAGGCCCAGGAAGAGACGATGCGCCTCTACAAGGAGGCCGGCGTCAACCCGCTGGGCGGCTGTCTTCCCGTCCTGGCCCAGTTCCCGCTGCTGATCGCGATGTACGCCGTGCTGAGGGCGCCCGGGTACGAGCCCGTTTCGGAGAACGACCAGGTGACGGCGTACATGATCACGAACAACCATCTGCCGACCGACAGCGCCCTGTTCGCAAGCGTCGTCACTCATGAGGGCACGGGGTTCCTCGGCCTGAACCTGCAGTGCTCGGCATCGCAGGCCGGAAGCGTGGAGAACAGCACGATCAAGGACAGCGAGGGCAACGTCGTCAAGCCCGGCTTGCCGCTCGAAAGCGACGAGGGGCAGGCCCTGGATTCGTTCGAGTCCAAGCCGGTCCTGCCCTGCGGGACCGACGGGCTGACGTCGAAGATCGGCTACGTGCTGCTGCTGGGCCTGATGATCGGAACCTCGTTCTATCAAACGCTTCAGACCCAACGCGCGAGCCCACAGGGCGCCGCATCCAACCAGCAGCAGATGATCCTTCGGGTCATGCCGCTCTTCTTCGGGTTCATCGGGTTCAGCTTCCCGGCCGGCCTTGTCCTGTACTGGACCGTTTCCAACCTCTTCATGATCGGGCAGCAGACGCTGCTGCTCCGTGCGGGTCACATCGGACCGGAAGCCCTCGATCGGCGCATGGCTGAGCAGAAGGCGAAGATGGCAGCGCAGGAGGAGAAGCCGGCGAAGAAGGGGTTCATGGCAGGCATGATGGAGCGCGCCGACGACGAGCGGAAACGGCGCGAGGCCGAGGCCAAGAAGACGCCGCCACCGAAGAAGGGCAGCTCGATGCAGAGGAAGCCGAAGAAACCGGGCTCGGGAGGCTAGGGTGGCTCCTGAACGTGACGACGCGCCGAGCCTCGAAGAGCTCGAGGAGCAGGCCGATGCGGCTGCCGACTTCATCGAGGAGCTACTCGCTCGGATGGATATCGACGCGATCGCCGAGCCCAACCCCCACGAGGGCCACATGTACGTCGACATCGTCGACGGCCCCGAGGAGGACATGTCCCTGCTGATCGGTCGCCATGGGCAGACGTTGGAGGCGATCCAGGAGCTCACGCGCATGGTCGTCGGGCGCCGGCTCGACCAGCGGGTACGGGTGATCGTCGATGTCGAGGACTTTCGCAAGCGACGGGAGGCCCAACTCGAGGAGCACGCTCGCGAGCTCGCCGAACGTGTGCGCGAGACGGGTCGGGAGGAAGAGCTCGAGCCGATGAACTCCTACGAGCGGAAGCTCGTGCACGACGCGGTCGCCGACGTCGACGGCGTCGAGACCGAATCGCGGGGCGTCGACCCCGAGCGGTACGTGGTCATACGCCCGACCTGATCGACCGCTCCAGCTCGATCTCGGTACCGAGGTGACGACCCGCCCAGGATCACCCGGCCCCAGCTCGGCCCTGCCGTTGTCGTAATCTGCCGGAGCATCCTGACGAGGGGCGATGTTTCACGTGAAACATGAGGGTTGGGCGGTCGCGGCGTCTCTCGGCGTCGATCTGGACGATGCCGCCATCGAACGCCTCGAGCGGTTCGAACGCAGGCTGAGTGAGAAGGGCGCGCCGATGGGCATGGTCGCCTCGTCGGACCTCCCTCGACTGCGTGAACGGCACATCCTCGATTGCCTCAGGGCCACTTCCCTGCTCCCAGAGGCCGGGACCGTGTGTGACATGGGCTCCGGGGCCGGCTTGCCCGGGATCGTCCTTGCCATCGCGCGTCCCGACGTGCGCTT
>JBGGNG010000153.1:0-4932 GCA_041287635.1 Actinomycetota bacterium
TATCGATGCCTGAGGCGCGGCTCGATGCCGACGACCCGGTGTACTTGGCTGCCCACCTGCAGGAGCGGCTCGCGAAGGATCCGAGGATCTACGAACCGGAGCTCGTCGTCACCGTCGAGGGGGATCGCGTCGTCGTCGCCGGCGTCGTGCCGACCCCCGAGCGGCAGGCCGCCGTCACCTCGGTCGTGCGCGAGGCTTGCCCGGATCACGAGATCGACAACCGAACGACGGTTGCACTCTATGGCGCGCCTGCGCCCCCGGAGCGGATCACGTGATCCGCCTGGCGGCGGTGGGAGACGTCCACGCCGGCGTGGACTCCGCCGGCCGGCTCAGGCCGAGGTGGCACGAGCTGGCCGACGATGCGGACGCCTTCCTCCTCGCGGGCGATCTCACCAAAGGAGGTGAGGTGGGCGAGGCTCGAGTGCTCGCCGATGAGCTCAGCGACCTCGGCCTTCCCGTCATCGCGGTGCTCGGCAACCACGATCACCAAGCCGGTAAACCGGACGACGTGAGTCGCGTGCTCGGAGACGCCGGCGTGATGGTGCTCGAGGGTGAGACCGCCCGTCTCGACGTCCGCGGAACCTCCGTGGGCGTCGTCGGTGCCAAGGGATTCGCCGGGGGATTCGAGGGCGCCATGGCGACGGAGTTCGGCGAGGAAGAGATGAAGGCGTTCGTTCGCCACACGCGTCAGCGTGCTGAGGCGATCGACCGCCAGCTCGCGCTGCTCGAGGCGGACATCCGCGTGGTGTTGATGCACTACTCGCCCGTGCGCGACACGTTGCGCGGAGAGCCCATTGAGATCTTCGCCTTCCTGGGCAGCTACCTGCTCGCGGAGCCGTGCGATCGCGCCGGCGTCGACCTCGTGTTGCACGGGCATGCCCATCGCGGATCTCCGGCGGGCAGGACCCGAGGCGGCGTGCCCGTGCGCAACGTCGCGCAACCGGTGATCCGGCGCCCGTACCGGGTGTTCGCGCTCGACCCGGAGCCCGAGCCCGGTTCCCGCTTGCGTGACGATCGGAACGACGCGCGGGCGGGCGTCTGAGGGGGAAGCTCTTGCCGGGGCCTACCGCTGATGACGCGTTGGGGTGGTCCGCTTCAGCTGAGCGGGGGATCGACGGTCTCCTCCGAGCTCCGGCGCTCCACGTCGAGACGGTCCTCATCGGCGGCGCTCAGCGGGGAGTCTCCGACGACCTCGTGACCGCAAGAGTAGGTCAGGAGCTCGCGGCTGTCGGATCGCTGCGCGGGTTCGCGCCGCGGCGGATCGGCGTCGTACGCGATGTCGGCGACCGTTCCCTGGCCGCACACAGGACACCGGGCCGGTGGTGTCGACATCACAGCAGGGGCTCGACGCGCGCTCGATAGGACAGCTCGTCGTCGGGCACCTCGATCAGCCGTTCGCTCATGCAGCGATGCTCGGGCTCGTGCACGGGCATGGGGATCGCCACCATGGCCGGCCCCGTGTAGACCCACGCCTCGCCCTCGAGACGCGCGGTCGACCGTTCGCAGCTGCACCTCGCGTCGGAGCCGAGGAGTTCAACCCGATCGCCGCACGCCAGACACACGAGTCGTCGCATGTGCTCGCACCTACCCCGAGCCGTCGTGACCCAAACCATGACCTGGCACGTCCTTCAACGGGTCGCCGCGCTCCTCGGTCACCAGCGGTTGATCTGGGTCCAGGGGGGCTCCTGCACCGGAAGCCTCCTCGCCCGGATCGGGCGAAGCCAGGCTAGCGTACCCCGACCACAACAGGGCGAGCAGGGTGCATGCGATCGTCGACCCGACGATGACGCCGACCGCCGCGCGCCCCCAGCCGTCGAGGACCACCGCCGAGATGACGACGCCGACGACCAGCCCGGCCAGGAGACCGACGATCAGGCCGATCATCAGCCGGCGGCGAAGCCGCATCGCTACTGGAGAGGTCGGGGCGACGGGGGCCCGGCTCACGACGCCCGCTCCGCTCGGTCGCGCTCACGCTCGGCGGCCCGCTGATCATCGACGCAGAACCGTGCATTCGGGCGAGCCACCAAGCGCTCCGTACCGATCGGGCGCCCGCACGCCTCGCAGAGCCCATACGTGCCGTCCTCGACCCGCGCCTGTGCCCGCCGAACCTCGGCGAGCTGTTCGTCGACCTGTCGGCGGATCGAGTCTTCCTTGGTCTGTTCGAACGTCTCCGTGCCAAGGTCTGCCGGGTGCTGGTCGACGCTGGAGAGCTCGTCGGACTGGGCGATGCTCTCGCCAAGGGACGCCGCGAGGCGGTCGAGCCGACGTCGTTCCTCGGCGAGACGCGAGCGGGTGTTCTCGACGTCGGAAGAGCTCATCGCGTATCACCGCCCAAGGGGCGGGATCGCTCACGCCCAGCCACGACACGTGCGATCCGGTCGGCCCGGAGGAACCGACGGCGGGCACCGTCATCTGGGTGGGAACACCATCGCCACGCGCCCGCTGCGAGCCCGACCGACCTCGTGAACGACAGCATCGAATCCTCCCTTCGCCACGGAAGGCGATTCCCAACTGGCCCACGATCCAAACGGAACGTGTAGGGGCCGGCAGCCAGGGGTACAGACTGCGGCGCACGGCCGCGACAGCGAGTGCCCAGGCCGGGCCGATAGAGAGGAGCAGCGATGCACGGCTACGAGGATCCATTCGCTCATCGAGTGCCTTTCACCGTCCCGTCGTCCGAGGAAGAAGTGAGCCACGGACCCGAGGTGGCCGATGCCGATCTCACGATCGCCGATGAGGACTCGCCAGCGGTCGAGGACGATCTGGGTGCCGATACGCTCGAGGCGTTCGCCAAGGATCTATTGCTCGGACGGCGCGAGGCTCTCTACTCGCACGATCCTGCGCATCGTCTTCGGCGGGTCGGGGAGTCACGCCCATGAAGGTAGGTCTGAAGCTGTGCGCCGAGGAACGCACCGCCCTGGAGCTGGTGGACGACGCCGTCTTGGCCGAGCAGGCTGGATTCGACTTCGCGGCGATCTCTGACCACTTCCATCCGTGGATCGACGCGCAAGGTGAGAGCCCGTTCGTGTGGGCTGTGCTGGGGGGCATCAGCGCTCGCACCGATCGGATCGAGGTCGGGACGGCGGTGACGTGTCCCACGGTTCGGATGCATCCTGCGATCGTGGCGCACGCCGCCGCGACGACGGCCACGATGCTGCCTGCCCGGTTCTTCCTCGGTGTCGGCACGGGTGAGCGCCTCAACGAACACATCACCGGCGCTCCGTGGCCCAGGCCCGATGCGCGGCGAGAGATGCTGATCGAGGCGGTCGACATCATGCGGCAGCTGTGGTCAGGCGCGCTTGTGACCCATCGCGGGAAGCACTACGTCGTCGAGGGTGCTCAGCTGTACTCCCTGCCCGAGCGGCTGCCACCGGTGATGGTGGCTGCGAGCGGGAAGGACGCCGCTTCGCTGGTCGGGGAGATCGGCGACGGGCTGATATCGACCTCTCCCGACGCCGATCTCGTCGGCGCCTATCGAGAAGGCGGCGGATCGGGGCCCGCCTATGCCGAGATCGGGGTGTGCTGGACGCACGACGCCGACGAGGGCCTGCGCATCGCCCGGGAACGGTGGCCCAACGCGGCGCTGCCGGGAGCGCTCAGCGCCGAGCTCGCCGTGCCGTCACATTTCGAGCAGGCCGCGACCTTGGTCCGGCCGGACGACATGGATGGCACCGTGATCACCGGTCCGGATCCTGAGCCTTACCTCGAGGCCGTCGACGAGTACGAGAAGGCCGGCTACGACGGTGTGTGGTTCCACCAGATCGGGACCGATCAACGCGGGTTCGCCGAGTTCGCCGCGGGGTCACTGCTGCCGGCGCTTGCCGATCGCTGAGGGACTTCCTCACACGCTCATCCGCGGTCGCATACCCGGATCACGAGGATCGCCACGTCGTCCTCCAGCGGTGTGGGGCGCGCGAGCTCCGCCTCGATCTTCGAGACGAGCGCCTGGCTTGAGAGTCCCCGGCAACCGGCCAGGACGCGTCTGAGCCGTTCGGTGCCCTCGATCATGCTGAGCTCTCGACGCTCGATCAGCCCGTCGGTGAAAGCGACCAGCACGTCACCCGGGCCGAGATCGACGGGCACGTCGTGCAACTCGGGGTCCGAGAACGAACCGAGCAGCGTGCCCGGCCGGCCGACGGATTCGATGTGCCCATCCGTCCGCACGACGAGCGGTGCCGGGTGACCCGCCAGCGCGATCGTCACGCGGACATGGTTCGGTTCCGCGTGCAGCCGCAGCTCGCAGGCCGTGCAGAACCGGTCCGAGGTCACGCGTTCGGCCGCGAGCAGGATGTCATTGAGGGCCCCGAGCACGGCGCTCGGCCTCGACTCGTACCGGGCGACCGCGCGGATCGTGTGCGCTGCGAGTCCCATCACAGCAGCGGCATCCGGACCCTTGCCCGAAACGTCGCCGACCACCATGCCCCATGAGCCGTCCCCGTGAGGGAAGACGTCGTAGAAGTCACCGCCCACCTCGTCGTCGGGCGAGAACGGAAGGTAGAGGGCGGCGAGGTCGACGCCGTCGATCGCCGGCAGCTCGACCGGCGCCAGACTGCGCTGGAGCGCATGGGACATCGCCGCCCTGCTGTCGTACAGCGAGGCACGCTCCAGGGCGGAGGCGATGCGATTGGCGGCGAGCGAGAGCAGCTGGACCTCGTCCTCGGCGAATCGCCGAGGCGAGCGCGTGGCGACATGCACCACGCCCTTGACGGTTCCCCGGAACACGAGCGGTACGGCCATCATCGATCGCATCGTGTCGGTGAGCCAATGACGGACCGCCACGCGCGTCGACAGATCGTCGATGACCATCGGTGACACCGTCGCGGCGACCGTGCCGGCGATGCCGTGACCGAGCGGGACCGGCACGGTCGTCCCGTCCGTCTGCACGCCGACCGTCATGTGCTCGAGCAGGGCGCCGCGGTCACGGTCGCGGAG
>JBGGNG010000154.1:0-12167 GCA_041287635.1 Actinomycetota bacterium
GACGCTCGGCGAGCGGAGCTTCGTCGCGTTCGTGCTCTCGCCGAAGGTCACGATGGAGCCCGGTGCTCGGGTGCTCTGCTCGACCACGCAGGCGCTGGCCCTCGGAACGGTCATCGGGGCGGCGATCCTCGGGGCCGCGAGGCTGCTCCGACGACCGAGTCCGTGACGCCCTAGTCCGTAACGGACTAGTCGTCGGACGTGGCCGGGTACGTCTCGGTCGCGCCCGCCGGCTCGAGGTCCGAGGGACCTCGGTCGGCGGCCGCATCCGGGACCTGGCCCGGGCGAGGAGCCGGCGCGGACGGCCGCACCACCGTGCCCGCGCGATGCCTCCCCCGGGCCGATCGCGCGCTTCTCGCGCGCCAGACGGCGACCGTGGCCGCGCCGAGTCCGAACACCGAACCGAGCAACCAGACGGCCACGTTCAGGAAGGGCACGAGCCCAACGGCGGCCGCGATGCCCCACCCTGCGAACAACGCGGCCGCCCGGCCCCGCGGCTCCTTCACGAGCAGGCGGCCCGCGGCCCAGGCGGCGAGGGAGAAGCCCATCAGCGCGATGAGCGCGAAGCCGAGCAGGAGGGCCAGCCCGAAGGGCAACGCGAGGATCGACGCGGTGGTGCCGAGGGCGACCAGCGGCAGGCCCAGCGCGAGCAGGAGCCCCCACCCGAACGACGCGAAGGGAGCGGTGCGGGCGGCGGTCGCGACGCGATCGAGCCCGCGGGGAGCCACGGCGAGGAACAGGAGCATCATCCCCAGGGTCGAGACGGCGACCGCGATCGCGCCCAGCAGGGCGCCGAGAGCGGCGAGCGGCCCTCGGGGCGTGAACGAGACGTCGTCCCGGACGTTCCCTCCGACGCGGGCGCCCGGGTCGACCCGCACGCTCTGACCGCCGAGCACGTCGCCAGCGACGAACGCCGTGGCCGCGAGCCGGATCGGACCGTTCATCGCCACGACCGTGCCGCTCACCTGGCCCGAGATCACGACCGGGCCGTCGAGCACGACGACGTCACCCGCAGCGACCCCCGCCACGAGGGCCCGGCCGTGGAACACGACCACCTGTCCGACCGTACGGCCGCGGGGCACCGCGAGCGTGCCCGAGAGCATCACCTGGTCTTCGGTGACCGCCGTCTCGGCGCCGGGCCGGGGGGTGGGCGCGGGCGAGGCCGCCGAGGGCGAAGCTCCGGAAGGGGACTGGGCCCAGGCCGCGCCGGACGCTCCGCCGACGAGGAGTGCTGCGAGCACCACGACGCGAAGGGAAGGGCGGCAACGCATGGCCCGCATCCTACCGTCGGGTCCGGTGAGCACGGTCATCACGTGTCGCAGGTTCGGGGTAGCGTGATGTTGTGGGTGACGCACCCTTCTCCCCCGCCGTCCGAGCCTGGTTCGAGGCCTCGTTCGACGCGCCCACGCCCGCCCAGTCCGGTGGGTGGCGGGCGATCGCGAACGGCGACCACACGCTCGTGCTCGCGCCGACCGGGTCGGGGAAGACGCTCGCCGCGTTCCTCTGGGCGATCGATCGCCTCGCGACCGATCTGCCACCGGCCGATCCCAAGGCTCGCACGCGGGTGGTGTACATCTCGCCGCTCCGAGCGCTCGCGGTCGACGTGGAGAAGAACCTTCGGGCACCGCTGGCGGGCGTCCGGCACGCCGCCGAACGCGCCGAGGCCGACCTCGCGCACGAGCCGGTGGCCGGAGTGCGCACGGGCGACACACCGGCCCGGGAACGCCGGCAGCTGCTCTCGCACCCGCCAGACATCCTGATCACGACGCCCGAGTCGCTCTACCTCATGCTCACTTCGTCGGCCCGCGAGACGCTCCGCGGCGTGAACACGGTGATCGTCGACGAGATCCACGCCCTCGCCGGCTCGAAGCGAGGGGCACATCTCGCGCTGTCGCTCGAGCGGCTCGAGGCGTTGGCCGACGAGCCGCCCCAGCGCATCGGATTGTCGGCCACCCAACGCCCGCTCGAGACGATCGCGCGCTTCCTCGGCGGGTACGAGAGCGGCGGCTCGCCGAGGCCAGTCTCGATCGTCGACGCCGGTCACCGCAAGCCGATGGAGCTCGAGGTGGTGGTGCCGATCGAGGACATGGCCTCGATCGGCCAGCCCATCGACCTTCCCGGCAACGGACCGGCGGCCGCCGGTCCGGCTCGCGCATCGATCTGGCCGGCTGTCCACCCCCGTCTGCTGGAGCTGATCCGCGCGCATCGGTCGACGATCGTGTTCGTGAACGGCAGGCGTCTCGCCGAGCGCCTGGCCGCGCAGCTCAATGAGCTCGCCGAAGAAGACCTCGTGCGCACCCACCACGGCTCGATCGCACGCGAGCAGCGCCTCGAGGTGGAGGACGCCCTGAAGTCCGGGAGGCTCAAGGCGATCGTCGCGACGAGCAGCCTCGAGCTGGGCATCGACATGGGGGCGGTCGACCTCGTGGTGCAGGTCGAGTCGCCCGGATCGGTCGCGAGCGGCCTGCAGCGCATCGGCCGGGCGGGCCATCGGGTCGGCGAGCCCAGCCGGGGGAAGATCTTCCCGAAGTTCAGGGGCGACCTGCTCGAGGCGAGCGTGGTGGCCGAGCGCATGCTCTCGGGCGCGATCGAGGAGACCCGTGTGCCGCGCGACCCGCTCGACGTGCTCGCGCAGCAGCTCGTGGCCATGTGCGCGGTCGACGAGTGGCGCGTCGACGAGCTCTTCGCCGCGGTGCGCCGGGCGGCGAACTTCTCCGAGCTCTCCCGCGAGGTCTTCCTCGCGGTGCTCGACCTGCTGGCGGGACGCTATCCGAGCGACGGGTTCGCCGAGCTGCGGCCCCGGCTGGTCTGGGACCGGCAGGCCGACGTCGTGCGGGCCCGCGACGGCGCCGGGCGGCTCGCGATCACGAGCGGGGGCACGATCCCCGACCGCGGGCTCTTCGGCGTGTTCCTCGCCGACGGCACGCGCGTCGGCGAGCTCGACGAGGAGATGGTTTACGAGTCGCGCCGGGGCGAGGTCTTCCTGCTGGGAGCGTCGAGCTGGCGCATCGACGACATCACGAGGGACCGCGTCGTCGTCTCTCCCGCTCCCGGTGAGCCGGGGAAGATGCCGTTCTGGCACGGCGACAAGCCCGGGCGTCCGATCGAGCTCGGGCGGGCGATCGGCGCGTTCACGCGGGAGCTGCGAGGGAAGCGTCGCGACGCCGCGCTCGCCCGCCTGCACGGCGAGGGCGGGCTCGATGCCTGGGCCGCCGACAACCTGGTCGCCTACCTCGAGGAACAGGTCGAGGCCACGGGCGCGGTGCCCGACGACCGAACGATCGTCGTCGAGCGTTTCCGCGACGAGATCGGCGACTGGCGCGTCTGCGTGCTTTCGCCGTTCGGCAACCAGGTGCACGCGCCGTGGGGGCTCGCGATCGAGGCACGGCTCGAGCACCGCTTCGGGCCCGGCTCGCAGGTCCTGTGGGGCGACGACGGCATCGTCATCAGGCTTCCGGAGGCGATCGACCGCATCCCGCTCGACGATCTGCTCTTCGAGCCCGAGCGCGTCGAGCAGGCGGTCGTCGAGGCGCTCCCCGGCACCGCCATGTTCGCGAGCGCGTTCCGCGAGGCGAGCGCCCGCGCATTGCTGTTGCCGCGTCTGCGGCCCGGCAAGCGCACGCCGCTGTGGCAACAGCGACAGCGAAGCGCCGACCTGCTGGTGGAAGCCGCGAAGCACCCGACGTTCCCGATGCTGCTCGAAGCGACACGCGAGTGCGTGCGCGACGTCTTCGACGTGCCGGCCCTGCAGGAGGTCATGGGCGACCTTCGATCGCGTCGAACGAGGCTCGTGGCGGTCGACACCGAGCGGGCCTCGCCGTTCTCACAGTCGTTGCTGTACCGCTGGATCGCGGTCTTCATGTACGAGGGTGACGCCCCGTTGGCCGAGCGGCGGGCGGCGGCGCTGGCGCTCGACCGTGATCTGCTGCGCGAGCTGCTCGGGTCCGAAGAGCTGCGGGACCTGCTCGACGCTCGGGTGATCGACGAGGTCGAGCTCGAGCTGCAGCGGCTGGCCGACGGCCGGCGCGCGCGGGGGGCCGACGGGGTGCACGACCTGCTCCGGACCCTGGGACCCCTCGATCACGACGAGATCGCCGTGCGCGCCGAGGGCGCCGCCTCCGACTGGGTGCAGACGCTGGTCGACGACGGACGAGCGATCCGGGTGCGGGTCGCCGGTGAGGCGCGCATCGCGGCGGTCGAGGACGCCGCCCGGCTGCGTGACGCGCTCGGCGTGTCGCTGCCTCGCGGGCTGCCGGCGGTGTTCACCGAGCCCGTCGAGCGGCCGTTGCACGGACTGGTCGCGCGCCACGCGCGCACGTACGGCCCGTTCCGCGCGGTCGGCGTCGCGTCGCGGTTCGGCGTGGCGCTCGATCGCGTCGAAGCGGCGCTCGCGGATCTCGAAGCCGACGGCTCGCTCATCCAGGGCGGGTTCACGCCCGGCGGGGTCGAGCTCGAGTGGTGCCACCCGGACGTGCTTCGACGGGTGCGCCAGCGTTCCCTCTCCGCGCTCCGTCGCGAGGTCGAGCCCGTCGAGGGGGCGGCCTTCGCCAGGTTCCTGCCCGCGTGGCAGGGCGCCGACCGCGCGAGCGGCGCGTCGGACGCCCTCATCGAGGCGATCGGGCACCTGCAGGGCTCGGCCATCCCCGCCTCGATCCTCGAGACCGACGTGCTGCCGGCACGGGTTCGCGGATACCGGCCCGCCGATCTCGACGCCCTCGCCGCGGGTGGCGACCTCGTCTGGATGGGGGCGGGCAGTCTGGGAGCCGACGACGGCCGGGTGGTGCTGTGCTTCCGCGAGCAGGTCCGGGCCCTGCTGGCGGAGCGGCACGCACCCGGGGGCGAGGGACCCGAGGGCACGCTGCATGACGCGATCCGCGCGCACCTGGCCGAGCGAGGCGCGTCGTTCTGGCCCGATATCGTCACGGCCGCGGGCACGGCCGACGAGCGAGTGCTGCTGGGCGCGCTGTGGGATCTCGCATGGGCCGGCGAGGTCACGAACGACACGTTCGCCCCGCTGCGCGCGGTCGTGCGCGGCGGCTCCTCGAGGGTCCGAGCTCGGCAGACGGGGCGCAAGCCGCGACCGGGGGGGCTCCGACGAGCCGGCCCTCCCGCCGGCGCCGGTCGGTGGTCGCTCACCGCCTCGCTCGTCGAGCCTGCGGCGTCGCCCACCGAGGCGGCGCACGCCCGCGCGCTCCAGCTGCTCGATCGCCACGGGGTTGTCACTCGGGAGGCGACGCTCGCCGAAGGGGTCCCGGGCGGCTACGCGGGCGTCTACGCCGTGCTGCGGGCGATGGAGGAGGCCGGCACCGTCCGCCGTGGCTATTTCATCGCCGGTCTCGGAGCGGCGCAGTTCGCGATGCCGGGCGCGGTCGACCGGCTCCGCGCGGCGCGGGCGGCGTCGCAGGACGGCGAGGGAACCGATGGCGCCGCCCTCGTGCTCGCCGCCGCCGATCCCGCACAGCCGTATGGCGCCGCCCTCCCCTGGCCGGATGGCCCCGGACGACCCTCGCGCGCCGCCGGCGCGTACGTCGTGCTCGTCGACGGCGCCCTGGCGGCTTTCCTCGAACGCGGAGCCCGGTCGCTCTCCACGTTCGACCTCGACGCGTCGGCCTGGGCCGATGCCATCGCCTCCCTCGTCAAGGACGGGCGGCTCCGGCGCATCGAGCTCGTTCGCATCGACGGCGAGCCCTCGGGGGCCTCACCACACGCCGAGCGTCTGCGCGAGGCCGGGTTCGTCGAGGGATATCGCGGGCTCGTGCTCCGAGGCTGAGACGGGATCCGGGTGCCCGAGGGCGACACGATCCATCGCACCGCGGGCGTGTTGGCTCGGGCGATCCAGGGCGCGACGATCACTCGGTTCGAGCTGCCTCGACGGCGGTCGCCGAGCGGCGGCGGCGCGAGTGCAGCGGGAGGCGCCGCGCGCGCGCCGCAGCCTGGCGAACGCGTTGAGGAAGTCGAGGCGCGCGGCAAGCATCTGCTGGTGCGATGCTCCAGCGGGCTCACCCTGCACACGCACCTGCGCATGACCGGGTCGTGGCAGGTCTACGAGCACGGAGAGCGATGGCGGCGGCCACGGGGCGCGATGGTGGCCCGGATCGTCACTCCGTCCATTCAAGCGGTGTGCTTCTCGGCGCCGGTCGTCGAAGTGCTGCGTGACGCGGAGCTCCGTCGTCATCGGGTGCTCGGCATGCTCGGACCGGACCTCTGCTCGGCCGACGCCGACCTCGAGGAAGCGCTGCGCAGGATGAGCGCGATCGACCCCGCCACGCAGGTCGGCGTGGCGTTGCTCGATCAGACCGTGGCGGCCGGCATCGGGAACGTCTACCGATCGGAGGTGGCGTGGGCCTGCCGCGTCGATCCGTTCCGCCGCGTCGGCGACGTCGCCGTCGGCAAGCGGCGCGATCTCTACGCCACAGCGAGGCGGCTGCTCCGCGCGAACCTCGACACGCATCGTCGCACGACGGTGCCGGGCGGGCTCGCCGTGTACGCCCGGGCGGGTCGGCCGTGCCCGCGGTGCGCGGGCACGGTCGTCGCGCGACGCCAGGGCGAGCACGCGCGCAGCGTCTGGTGGTGTGCGGCCTGCCAGCGCTGACGCCCCGATCCGACCGCCCTCGGGACGGCGCGGCGACCGGCCGTGGCTCGGATCGCACGAGGGCGTGGCAGACTGCGCCCATGCAGATGGGCGCCTTCGGCCGCACGTGGGCGGTCGCCACCCCGCATGCGTCGGCCACCGAAGCTGCCGTCGTGGCGTACGAGCGCGGCGGCAACGCCATCGACGCGGCGCTCGCCGCGGCGACCACCCTCGCGGTCGTCTACCCGCACATGTGCGGGGTCGGAGGCGACCTGTTCGCCCTCGTGCAGCATCCGGCCGGTGACGTCGTCGCGATCAACGCGAGCGGCCGCGCGCCGGAGGGCGCCGACCCCGCGACGGCGGCGGCCGCGGGCCGGGGGCGCATGCCGGAGCACGGGCCGCTCTCGGTTACCGTGCCCGGCGCCGTCAGCGGATGGAAGGCCCTGCACGAACGGGGGGCGAACCTGCCGTGGGCCGACGCGTTCACGGCCGCCGTCACCTACGCGTATGGCGGCGTGAGCGTGGCGCCGTCGCTCGCCCTCACCCTCGCCGAGGACGCCGACCGGCTCCGCCGAGACCCCGGGCTCGCCGACGTCTTCTTCCCCCGGGGGCTCCCTGCGGCCGTGCTCGAACCGGTTCGCCAACCGGCCCTCGGTGCGTCGTTGCAGGAGATCGCCGATCTGGGCCCGGCGGCCCTCTACGGGGGGGAGCTCGGCGCCCGATACGCGGTGGGCCTGCGCGAGCTCGGCGTGCCGATCGAGCTCGCCGACATGGCGGGGCACCGTGCCGACCTCCGCGCTCCGCTGCGGGCGCGCCATCGCGACGTCGACGTGTTGGTGCATCCCCCGAACTCTCAAGGGTTCGTATTGCTCGAAGCGCTGAGCGTCATCGAGCGCCTCGGGATCGACCCCGACCCGCTCGGACTCGACGCGGCCGTGATCGCCGACGTGCTCCGGGCAACCGCGCGCGACCGTGACCTACACCTCGCCGACGAAGACGCGATGCGACTCCAGCCGTCGACCCTGCTCGAGGACGGCCATCTGGCGGCGCTGGCCGCTGAGGTCCGCGACGGCTCGTCCGCCGCACCGCCGCCTCCCACGCATCGTTCCGGCGACACGATCGCGCTCGTCACCGCCGACGTCGAAGGCCGGGGCGTCTCGTTGATCCAGAGCCTCTTCGATGGCTTCGGGGCGGGCCTCCTCGAGCGCGCGACCGGCGTCGTGGCTCAGAGCCGCGGCGCGTGCTTCACGCTCGAGCCCGGCCATCCGAACGTGCTCGCCCCCGGGAAGCGGCCCCTTCATACCTTGATGCCTGTCCTCGTGCAGCGCGAGGGTCGACTCGAAGCGGTGGCCGGCACGATGGGGGGCTTCGCCCAGCCCCAGATCGTGGCGATGACGCTGCTCCGTGCCTTCGGCCTGGGCATGGATGCCGCGGGATCGGTCGCGGCGCCCCGATGGCTCGTCGGCTGGATGTCGCAGGAAGGTCCCCGGCCCGACGTGGTCGCGGAGTCCGGCGTGCCCGCCGAGGTTCTCGATCGACTGAAGGCCGGGGGCTATCGCGTCGATACCGTCGGGGAACGAGATGAGTCCGTCGGCCACGCGAATCTGATCCGCGCCGTGGCGGGCGGCTTCGACGCGGGCAGCGACCCCCGCGCCGACGGTGGCGCGGCCGCCTCGTGACGAGACGCCGCTCCGCCTGGCACGAGCGAAGGGCGACCGAGTGAGCGGACCGGGGACCGACGACGGCGGGCTGGCCGCCCTGCTCGGCGACCTCGACATCGTGGCGTGGGAGGCCGATCCCAGGTCGATGTCGTTTCGGTTCGTGAGCGATCCGGCAGAGCGGCTCACCGGGTGGACCGCCGCCTCCTGGGTCGCCGATCCGCACGCGCTGGCCGAGCGGATGCACCCCGACGACCGGCCCGAGGTGCTCACGGCGATCCTCGCGGCGAGCGAGGGCGGCTGGCTCGACATCGAGCACCGCGTCGTCGGACCCGACGGACGGGCGCGGTGGTTCCGCACCCGGGGCCGCCTGGTCCGGAGCGGCGGGGAACCGGTGATGCGCGGCACGATGATCGACGTCACCGACGATCGCACGGAGGTGGAAGCGCGCGAAGACGCCGACCGTCGGTTCCGCAGGCTCGTGGAGCGTCTCCCCGCGATCGTGTACCTGGAGTCCGCCGAGCCTTCGGCCGCCGACCCCGACGAGTCGGGCAAGGAGCCGGGCTCCCTGTTGTACGTGAGCCCGCAGATCGCCGAGATCCTCGGCTTCTCGCCCGAGGAGTGGGTGAACGATCCGACGTCGTGGGCGCGCCAGTTCCATCCCGACGACCTGGATCGCGGGCGGGCGAAGGACGAGCGGGTCGACCAGGGCGAGCGTCCCTTCGTCGCGGAGTACCGCATGTTCGCCCGTGACGGCCGGATCGTGTGGATCCACGACGAGGCGGTCCTGATCCACGATGACGACGGCGAGCCGCGGTTCTGGCAGGGCATCATGACCGACGTCACGGCTCGCAGGCTCGACCGGGCACACGCCGCTCAGGTGCAGGAGCGGTACCGGACGCTCGTGGAGCAGCTGCCCGCGATCGTGTACACGGAGAACGTGAGCGACGACGGCCTGCAAGTCGTCTACATCAACCCGAGGGTCGGCGACGTGCTCGGCATCACCCCCGAGGAATGGATCGCCGACCCATCGGTGTGGCAGCGATCGCTGCATCCAGACGATGTCGATGCCGTCGTCGCCGAGAACGCACGCACCGAGGCGACGGGCGACCCGTTCGAGATCGAGTACCGCATGATCGCCCGAGACGGCAGGGTCGTCTGGTTCCACGACGTGGCGACGCTGATCCGCGGCCCCGATGGCGACCCCACCTATTGGCAGGGCGTGATGACCGACATCACGCCGAGGAAGCTCGCCGAGGAGCGCATCGCGGAAGCCGAGGGCACGGCCGACCGCCTGCGTGAGGAGGACGAGATCAAGAACGCGTTCCTGCGCGCGGTCTCCCACGATCTGCGCGGGCCGCTCGCCGCGATCCTCGGGTTGGCCAACACGCTCGAGCGGGAGGACATCTCCCTCCCCGACGAGGACGCCCGCGACCTGGCTTCCCGCATCGCCGAGAATGCTCGCAAGCTCGACCGGATCGTCGCCGACCTGCTCGACCTCGACCGATTGGAACGAGGTGCGCTCACCGCCACTCTGGCGCCGCTCGACCTCGGCGCCACGGTGCGCGAGCTGGTGGCCGGTTCCGACGTCGTCGCCGGCCGCCGGCTCGATCTCGACACGGCCCCGCTGACGATCCCCGCCGACGCCGTGATGGTCGAACGCATCGTCGACAACCTGCTTCGCAACGCGGTTCGCCACACGCCCGGCGACTCACGGATCTGGGTCCGCGTGGAGCGGTTGGAGGGCGGGGCCTTGCTCATCGTGGAAGACGATGGTCCGGGCGTCGACGTCGACGATCGCCTCGCGGTCTTCGAAGCCTTCCGCCAGGGGACGGGGCCGAGCCTCGCTCAGGGCGTCGGCGTCGGGCTCGCCGTGGTGTCGCGATTCGCTCGGCTCCACGGCGGCCGCGCCTGGGTCGAGGACCGGTCGGGCGGCGGGGCATCGTTCCGGGTGTTCCTTCCGGGCTCGACGAGCGTCAGCCAGGCCGACGTCGACGCTCAGCGGGCGAGGGAGTCACGGGAAGGCCGGTGAGCCGGAGCCGTCGGGAGGCCGGAGTCCCGGCACGACCGTCACCATGGCTCCGTCGATGCGCGCGTGCACCCTTGCCACCACGCGCTCGAGTTCGCCGAGCCGGTCGGCCAGTGCATGGTCCCTCGCCCTGGCCTGGAGCTCGAGCGTCACCCGCTGGGACCGCCGTCGATCGGTCGTGGTCACGCACCCTCCCGAAACAGATGCCTCGTCGAGGATGGTATCCCCGCAGGCCAGCCGCGCTCAAGTTGCTAGCGTGGGCCGATGCGCGCGCTCGCTCGGATCAACGTCACGCCGGTTAAGGGCACCGCGCTGATGCATCCTGATCCCGTCACGGTGACGTCGGCAGGCATCGCCGAGGACCGGCGCTTCTACCTCGTCGACGAACGAGGCGCGCTCTTCAGCGGCAGCACGTTCGGACCGCTCGTGCGCATCCGTTCCTCCTACGACCCGGACGACGAACGCCTCGGGTTGCTGTTCCCCGACGGCACGGAGATCGCCGGCCCCGCCGATGCGCTCGGCTCCCTCGAGACGACGGACTACTACGGACGGGCCGTGCCCGCTCGCGTGGTGGAGGGCCCGTTCCGCGAGGCCCTCGCCGCCTACTGCGGGAGACCGGTCCGGTTGCTCCGGTGCGATCGGGATGGCGACGGCGCCGACGTGGAGCCGCTCACCCTCGTCTCGTACGCATCGGTGGCCGACCTGGCCACGCGCGGCGAGCACGCCGACGAGCTCGACTCGCGTCGGTTCCGGATCACCCTCGAGCTCGACGGATGTCCCCCCTACGAGGAGGACACCTGGCAGGGACGCCGGGTGCGCGTCGGTGACGTGACGATCAGGGTGGGGGGTCAGGTACCCCGGTGCGTCGTCACCACCCAAGATCCGGATTCGGGCGTGAAGGACTGGAACACCCTGACCCAGATCGCGAGGCTCCGGCAGCGTATCCCAGGCGGCGGCCTGCCGTTCGGCATGTACGCGCGCGTCAAGACACCCGGCTCGATCCGGGTCGGCGCCCCCGTCGAGCCCGTCTGAGGGCCACCGCGTACGAGCGATCCGGTACGTCCGGCCACTCTCACCTGGGTATCAAGCCGCCCTCGGAGAGGACCGATGCTCCTGCGAGTGACAGCGACACGTCGGTGTCGGCGTGCCGAGTGTGCGAGCGCACACGACGAGGAGGAGGATCGGATGAAGGTGTCGAAGAAGCTCACGGTAGGCACGCTGTTCGCGGGCGCCATGTTGGCCGGCAGCATCGCGTTCGCGGCCTGGACGGCCTCGGGCAGCGGATCGGGCTACGCCAAGGCGACGAGCGCGCAGGCCCTGACCACCGTGGATGTGTCGGCGACCACGGCGGCCACGCTGTACCCAGGCGCTACCGGCAACGTCCAGTTGCGCATCAGCAACCCGAACCCCTACGCCGTCCAGGTAACCGACGTGGCCGGTTCGGGGACGATCGTCTCTGACAAGGGCGTTGCATGCGACGGCGCGACGGGCGTCACCTTCACCGACCAGTCCAGCCTGTCGCTGAACGTGCCCGCGGGTGGCGCGGCGACGTTCACACTCTCGGGGTCCGTGGCGATGAGCAACGCCTCGCACACCTCGTGTCAGGGCGCTGTCTTCACGATCCCCGTCACGCTCTCAGGCGCCAGCGCCTGAGCCGGACGCACACCGGTCGTACGGTGGGCGGGGAGATCCCCGCCCACTCGTCGCTACCGGACGGAGGTGAGTGGACGATGCGCGTCCCTGCGCGTTCGATCGTCACAAGGGTGATCGTCGGCTGCCTGCTGGTGGTCGCCGCCCTCGCGCAGGCAGGAGAGCGGCGTGAAGGCTCCCCGGTGCTCGGCGAAGAACGGTCAGGGCAGTCGGCGCCCCGATTCCGCATCAGGGGATCGATCGGCGGACTATTTCCGGGCCT
>JBGGNG010000155.1:0-19858 GCA_041287635.1 Actinomycetota bacterium
ACGAGCCTCAGGCGGTCTCGAACACGGCTCTGATCCGGCCCGAGTCGACCGCCTCGCGCAGAGCCGCGTAGTCGGTCTCGTTCTGGTCCGCGTATCGGGCCGCGAACTCGACCATCGCCCGGTCGAAATGATCGCCGCCCCCGAGGTAGGAGGCGATCGCGACCCGGTCACCCGAGCGAGCGTGCGCGCGTGCCAGGGTCCATCCACACACCCCGGCGTAGAACTCGAGGTTGGCGGGAGCCATCGACTCCACGGCGACTGAGCCCTTCATGTCGCGCAGCTGTCGCCAGTAGAGGTGCCGGTCGTCCTCGACGCCCTTCGTCCACCCCAGGAAGATGTCGCTCGCGGCCTGCATCACGCGTTGCCCTTGCACCACGCGCTCACCCGGTTGCTTGAACCGGCTCTTGGGGAGGTGATCCTCGAGCACGGACGGCGACGCTTCCTTCACCTGGAGGAAGAGCGGGTCCTGCTGATCGCGACCCTGGAGCAGGACGATGAACGCGCGGGTCCCGACGCTTCCCACCCCGACGACCTTCCGGGCGACGTCGATGACCTCGAAGCGCTCCAGCAGCTGGCGTCGGTCGCTCTGGAGGGTCGATCTGTAGGCGCGGAACTGCGCCCCGATCATGCGGCTGAGCTCGTCGTGCGACATGCCGGCCGTGGCGGGAAGCTCGCGCAGTGGGATCACGATCGGCGGCTGGCTGACGATGCGGTACCGACCGTCGACGACCTCGGCGAGCTTGGACAACGCCTGCAGGCTGTGACGCCCTCGAGCCTTGGAGACGATCTTCAGGGCGTTCTTCTCGCCCTGCTTGGCCGCCTTCTTCCCCGGCCCCCCCGCGACCCGTGCCAGGTCCCTGATGGCGCCGAGCAGTTCCTGCTCCGAGAGGCGCGCGTACCAGATCTCCAGCGTGCCCATCTGCGCGAAGCCGGTCATCGCCTCTCGGTACCTGCGGACGGACGCGAGCGTGGCCGCCTTCGTCTCTGCCTTCGTGAAGCCGTTGTTCCGGCCGGCGATCGTGAAGCTCGCCGACATGCGCTTCACGTCGTACTCGAACGGGCCTGGCAACGTCTCGTCGAAGTCGTTGAGGTCGAAGACCAACGCCCGTTCGGGCGATGCGTACAGCCCAAAGTTCGAGAGGTGGGCGTCGCCGCAGAGCTGAACGGTGAGCCCAGCTCGCGGGGTGTCCTCGAGGTCGGCCGCCATGATCTTCGCGGCCCCGCGGTAGAAGGTGAAGGGTGAGGCCATCATCCGACCGTGCCGCACCGGCACGAGGTCGGGCTCACGTCTCGCGTTCTGCTCCTCGAGGAGAGCCACGGGGTCGGGCCGGTCGCCCGCCGGTTCCCATCCCTCGTGTTCGGCCGGCTCGGCGGACGCTCGCAGGCCCTTCCCATGCGCCTTGCGCTCCTCCACGGTGGGATGCGCAAGCTTGGTCGTCGCCATCGCGATCACTCGACCATCGTGATGTCGCGGCCGTGGGTCGTCAGCGCCCAGATCACGGCGACATCGATCGCGATCACGATGATGGACCACACCGGATAGACCGGGATCCACGCGAAGCTCACGAGCGCGCTCACCGCCGCGATGATCACTCCCACCGTTCGCGCCCACACCGCCCCCTTGAACAGGCTGAAGCCGGCGAACAGCACGATGGCACCGCCGATCAGGTGGACCCACCCCCAGGTCGTCGCGTCGAACTCGAGCACGTAGTTCGGGGTGACGGCGTAGAACTCGTCCTCGAGGATGCCCGCAAGCCCCGCGATCGCGTGGAACGCGCCGATCAGGATCATCATCACCCCTGCGAACATCGTCCAACCGACTGCCCCGCTGCTTCGCTCTTCAGACATGCCTTCCCCCCTCGACTCCTCGCCTGCCCTCTGGCTGCATCACGCATCCAACACCGAACGGGGACTGGGTCACATCACGCAGGGTGCGTGATTCGGCGAGTTGAGGGCCGTCTCGGCACCCCCTAGGATTCGCCGGTGAGCGGGGATCACTTCGAGGGATCAGGCACCGACGAACTCGACGGACTGCTGCTCGAAGCCAAGCTCTCGATCCCGCAACCGCTTCCGGCGGCCGTCAGCCGGGCCTCGATCATCTCCTCGTGTCGAGCGAGCGCTCGCCGCGTGGTGGCCGTGACGGCGCCGGCGGGTTACGGCAAGTCGACCCTGCTGGCGCAGTGGGCGGACACCGAGGATCGTCGCGTGGCCTGGGTGTCGCTGGACCGACTCGACGACGATCCGATGATCCTGCTCTCCACACTTGCGTCCGCGTACGCCCGGGTCTCACCCGAAGACGCCGACCTGATCCCCGACATGGGGGGGCTCGGCACGTCGGCCCTCGGACGCGCGGCTCCGCGCCTCGCGTCCGTGTTGCGGACGAGTCCAGCGCCGTTCGTCTTCATGCTCGACGACCTACACGAGCTTCAATCGCCGGCGTGTCACGACGTGCTGGGCGTGGTGATCGCGGGCATCCCTCAGGGCTCGCAGCTCGTGGCCGCGAGCCGATCCGAGCAACCACACCTCGCGAGACTCCGAGCATCGGGGGATGCGCTGGAACTCGCGGCAGAGGACCTCGCCCTCGACCCTGCCGGGGCCAAGCAGATCTTCGCGGAGGCAAGCGTCAGCCTCACGGACGACTCGGCGGCCACGGTGATCGAACGGACCGAGGGGTGGCCGGTCGGTCTCTACCTCGCGTCGTTGATCGCGAGCGACGGGAAGGCCGACGCCCTCGCGGTCTCTGGTGACGACCGGTACGTCGCCGATTACCTCTATCGCGAGTCTGTGATGCAACTGCCGGAGGAGACCCAGCGCTTCCTTCGATGGACGGCGATGCTCGATCAGGTGAGCGGCTCGCTCTGCGATGCGGTCCTCGAGTCGACTGGATCGCACGAGATGCTGCGGAACCTCGAGCGATCCAACACGTTCCTGATCCCGCTCGATCGCCGGCGGGACTGGTACCGCTACCACGCCCTATTCCGGGAGTTCTTGGAAGGCGAACTCGGTCGGGTCGAACCCGAGATCGTCATGACGCTTCACCTGCGTGCCGCCGACTGGTACGAAGCGAATGGGTCCTCGGCGATCGCCCTTCACCACCTGCTGAATACGGACGAACGAGAGCGCTGTGTGCACCTCGCGACGGCCTTGACGCTGGAGACATACGCGGCCGGACAGATGTCGACGGTCCAGCGGTGGTTATCGGCGCTCGGCAACGACGCGATCGAGGGGTATCCCCCCCTCGCCGTCTTGGCCGGGTGGGTGACGGCGATGACGGGGCAGACGGCAGACGCCCAGCGATGGGCGGCGATCGTCGATGCCGCAACCTTCGACCTGACCCCGGCTGACGGCACCGCATCCTTCGCCTCCGCGAGGGCGATGCTGCGCACCGCGATGTGCCCCGCGGGCCCGGAGCAGGCGATGACCGACGCGACATTCGCGGTCGCCCAGGAGCCCCCGTGGAGCCCGTGGCGCGACCAGGCGCTCGGCCTCGCCGGAGAGGCGTACCTGCTCATGGGCGAGACCGAGCGAGCCGAGGCGGCCTTCGAGGAGTCGTCCGGCGTGTCGCCGGGAGCGGGCAACTCCGATGCGTTCGTCATCAGTGAGTCCGAGCGCGCGCTCCTCGCGATGGATCGAGGACGGTGGGACGAGGCAGCCGACCGACTCGGCGGAGCCCTCGCCGCCATCGACCACGGGCGGATGCACGACTACGCGATGAGCGTGCTCGCATTCGCCGGCGCCGCACGTCTCGCGCTCCATCGAGGCGACCTCGATGCCGTCAACCGGCATCTCACGCAGGCGATGCGGGCCCGCCCGACGCTGACGTTCGTACTGCCCGCGTTCGCGATCCGTGTGCGATTGCACCTCGGGAAGGTGTTCTGGGCGATCGGGGACCACACGACCGCCCGGCACCTGATGCGAGAGATCGACGACATCCTGCTCCAACGGCCGTCACTCGGGGCGCTCGTCGACGACGTCGCGGATTTCCGCGCCTTCATGGATGGGGCGGGGCGGGTCGACGCGAGCGGCGGGCCTCCACTCTCGCCGGCGGAACTCCGGCTGCTTCCCTACCTGCAGACGCACCTCACCCTGCGCGAGATCGGGGATCGACTCTTCGTCTCCCGCAACACCGTGAGCTCGGAGGTCACCTCGATCTACCGGAAGCTGGGCGTCTCGTCGCGCAACGATGCCGTCGAGCGGGCCACTGCCATAGGCCTGCTCGGCGGCTAGCGGGCCGCGGAGGGGCTAGTCGTCAGGGGCATCATCGAGGTCATAGCCGAGCGCAAGCGCGACCTTCGGAGCGGCCGCCACGGCGTGGGGTAGACCGACGACCGGAACCACGCCGACCAGCACATCGACGATCTCGGCGGAGGAGGCGCCGCTGCTGACTGCCGCGTCGGCGTGCGCACCGTAGGAAGGGCCCGCGCCGCCGACCGCCACTAGCGCGGCGAGCCGAACGAGGGCGAGGGTCTTCGGATCGAGGAGTTCGGCGTCGATGCCACCGCCGGCTCGATCGTCCGCGAACTCAGCATCGCCGATGGCCAGATGGCGCAATCGATCGATGTAGTCCACGTCCCAACCTCCTCCGTTCGGCGGTCTCCTCGAGGACCGTCGCGATACCCATGGTCCGATGCGAATGCGACGCCGACATCACACAGTCCGCGTGAAGCGCCGCCGGCCGGCGATTCACGCAGTCTGTGCGACGTGGTCTCGACCGCCCTGCCGGATGATGGTCGAGGCCGGTCGGCCGAGCGAGATCGAACCGACCAGAACCCTGGCCGATCCGGCTTGCCTCGGCGTCGACATCGAGGCCCAACTGGTCGACACTCGCCTTCGGGGGACCCATGAACGACGAGGCACCGAGCGCCGCACCCGACGCGCCGAGTACGAGCACGCTCGACGCCGCCCCGACGCCGGGCTCGGCGCCCCTGGCCCCGGTCCCCAAGATCGGGGCATGGGCGTGGAGCTTCATCGGGGTCGTCGTGGCGACGGCGATCATCGTCACGGCGTTGGGTGCCGTCAGCGAGATCGTGCTGCCGCTCCTCTTCGCCGCCGTCCTGGCGGTCATCTTCAAGCCGCTGGTCGGGAGGCTGAGGCGCCACGGACTCAAACCCACCCTGGCCGCCGGTCTGATCGTGCTCGGCCTGCTCCTGCTGATGACCGTCGTCGTGGTCGCGACCGCGCGCGGTGTGATCGACCAGACCGACGAGATCGGTGCGTCGGTCGACGCGGCGATCGACAACGCGGGTGGGCTCGGCATCGACGAGACCGCGCTCGAGGACGTCCGGGCCGCGAGCGAGGAGACCGCTCCCGCCGTGGCCGAGGGGTTCCTCACCAAGCTCGTCTCCGGACTCAGCGCGCTGGTCGGCCTGGCCGGCGGACTGATCCTCGGCGCGCTGATCATGTACTACCTGCTCAAGGACGGCAGGAAGCTGCGGCGTGCCGTCGTCGCGCAGATCGACCCACCCGCCCGGAACGAGGTCGACGACTTCATCGGTGACGCGTGCAGGATCCTCCGTGAATACGGACGTGGCCGCACCGTGATGTCCGCGATCGTGTCGGTGGTGATCGGCGTCGCGAGCCTGCTGCTCGGCCTGCCGCTCGTGTTCACGATCGTCGTCGTGAACTTCGTGGGGGGCTACATCCCCTACATCGGCGCGTTCCTCGGCGGGGGCCTGGCCGTGATCGTCGCGCTCGGTGAGGGTGGACTCGGGGTCGCCGCCGTCATGCTCGCGGTCGTGCTCGTCGCGAACCTCGCGCTCGAGAACTTCGTCGAGCCCAAGGTCATGGGACGCACGCTCGACATCCATCCGTTGGTCGTGCTCGTCGTCACCGCGCTGGGTGGCTTCCTCGCCGGCATCGTCGGCTTGATCCTGGCGGTGCCGTTCACCGTGATCGCCGGGAACGCGATCGGTCGTCTCCGGCGACGGGGCTTCTTCAGGGTGATGGCCGATAAGGCGCAGCCGACCGTGAAGAGCCTGCTGGATTGAACGATCCGGCGCTGATGGACATAGGCGACGAGGTCGAGGCGCGGGCCGATGGACACGCGCGTCGCGCGAACGGACGCACGGCCGGGCTGCGCACGAGGGTCTCGCGATCGCTCGTCGGCCAGGTCTGGGACCGGCTGCTGGAGGTCGAGTTCCTCGACAGAAGCGTGGCCCTCGCAGGCAAGGCGTTCGTGTCGTTCTTCCCGCTCGTGATCGTCGTGATGGCGTTCGTCCCGGAGTCGTTGCGCCCGATCCGTTCGGCCGTGCTCGCACGGTTCGGGCTCGAGGGAGATGCGCTCACCCTCGCGAGGGAAGCGTTCTCCTCGACGAACGACGTCCGCGAGGCCGCAGGCGTGCTCGGTCTCGTGCTCGCGCTCCTCTTCGCGACCTCGTTCACCCTGTCGCTGCAGCGCTGCTACCTCCGCGTCTGGCGTCGCCCGCCCGGCTCGGGCGTCCGGAGCTACTGGCGCGGGGCATCGTGGCTCTTGGCGATCCTGACGATGCTGGCGGTGATGGGCGCCCTGAGAGGCGTGCTGGACGCGGGAGCCGGGGCGCTGCTCTTCGCGATCCTCTCGCTGGCCGTGGTCTCCGGGCTCTGGTGGTTCACGGCCTGGCTGCTCCTGTTCGGCGAGGTCCGAGCCCGCGTGCTCGCGCCGACCGGGGTCATCACGAGTCTCTTCCTGACCGGGTACGCGGCATCCGCGGCGATCTGGATGCCGAGGATGGTGACGCACAACGAGGCGCAGTTCGGATTCTTCGGCGTCGCCCTGGCGCTCGTGACGTGGTTCTCGGGCGACGCGATCTGCGTCGTGCTGGGGATGTGTGCCGGCGCGGTCCTCGCCGAGGACACCGGCCGGGTCGGGCGGTCGATCAGAGGCGGCGACCTGCCCTGGCTCACCCCCGGTGCTCCCCCGGACCTCCCACCTCCCGCGCGGCCCCTGCGGCTCCGGGATGCGATCGAGCACACCGACGAGCGATGAAGGAGCCTGGCATGGCGAGTGAGGGAACCGTGCCCGCACCGATGTCCGACGCGCCCGGCGGTTCGAGCGGCGTCGAGCAGTCGCGACGACGCCCCGCGGGGTTCAAGGTCTTCTCGTCGGCAGCGGATGCCCCTCGATCCCGGCGCCCGACCGACGGCGTGCTGCTCGGCGCGGCGATCCTGGGCGCGATCGTCCTGTCGTTCCACGCTCCCGGACCCACGGTGCTCGACACCGCCGCCACCGATCTCGTCGCCGGGCTTCCCGGCCTCGCCGGCTGGTTCTGGGACGTCGCCTACCTCCTGCTCCTGATCTGGGCCGCGTGTCTGCTGGTCCTCCCCCTGGTCGCGCACGGTCGCACACGCCTCTTCGTCTATCAGCTCCTCGCGGCAGGATCGGCGCTGGGCATCGCGATCCTCGTGGGCGGCGCCGAGGGAACCGATACGTCGACGAGCCTCCAGGGCGTCATCAACTCGACCTCGCCGCCGATCTACGTGGCGACCCGCATCGCGGTCGCCACCGCCGTGATCGTGACGGCGTCGCCCGATCTGGCTCGACCGCTGCGGCTGATCGGTCGGTGGCTGATCGCGATCGGCATGGTGTCGAGCGTCGCGCTCGGCGCCGCGCTCCCGATCGGCGTCCTGGCCGGGTTCCTGATCGGGTTCGCCTCGGCCGCCGTGGTGCACCTGCTCTTCGGCTCCCCGGGCGGGCGGCTCACCCTCGACCAGGTCACCGAGGTGCTCGGGGAGCTCGGCGTCGACGCCACGGCGACGCGCGACGCCGCGCTGCAGCCGCGGGGCGTGGCACTCACCCTCGCGTCGACGTCGGGGGGACGGCCGCTCGTGGTCAAGGTGTTCGGTCGCGATGCTCAGGACGGCCAGCTCGTCGCGGCCACCTGGTACGCGATCTGGCATCGGGGCGCGAAGCAGGTTCGTGTGGGACGCCTCCAACAGGTCGAGCACGAGGCGTTCGTGACGCTGGCGGCCGAGCGGGGCGGCGTGTCCGTGCTGCCGGCGCTCGAGGCCGGCGAGACCCAGCAGGGCGATGCCGTCCTCGTGCTCGATGCAAGCGCCCGCACGCTCGGTTCGCTCGAGGCGAGTGAGATCGACGTCGAGCGCATCAGCGGTGCGTGGCGTGTCCTCGCCGACCTCCACGAGCTCGGCATCTCGCACGGGCACCTCGACGCCACGACGGTGGTCGTACGAGACGACGGGTCGCCGGCGCTCACCGACTTCGGCGCGGCGCAGGTCGCGGCGTCCGCGGGAGCGCTGAAGACCGACCGAGCCCAGCTCCTGGTGACGACGGCCCTCGCCGCCGACACCGACCGTGCGCCTGACGGCGCCGCCGCCGTGATCGGCGACGACGGCCTCGCCGAGATCCTGCCGTTCCTGCAGCCCGCGGCATTCGAGTTCGACACCCGCAAGGCGCTGCACGATCGCAAGCTCGACCTCAAGGCCTTGCGTGAGCAGATCGCGGAACGCGCCGGTACCGAGATCCCGCCCCTGGAGCCATTGCAGCGCGTGACCTGGCAGTCGCTGCTCAAGCTGGCGGTCGCGGCCTTCCTCGCCTCCACGCTGATCTCGGCCTTCGCGAACATCGGCATCGACACGATCGTCGATCAGTTCCGGAGCGCCGACTGGTGGTGGCTGTTGGGCGCCTTGCTGCTGTCGCCCATCTCCCAGGTGCCGCAGGCGTTCTCGACGATGGGGGCGACCTTGCACGAGATCCGGTTCTGGCCCGTGCTGATGCTCCAGTACGGGGTCCAGTTCATCTCCCTCGCGGTGCCCAGTTCCGCGGCGCGGCTCGCGCTCGAGGTGCGCTTCTGGGAACGCGTCGGCGTGCCCGGAGCCGGCGCGCTATCGATCGGCATGCTCGACAGCTTCAGCACCTTCGTGATCCAGGTGCTGCTCATCGTCGTCATCCTGGCGACCGATGCGGCGAGCCTTGGCGTGTCGTCGACCGCGTCCGGGTCGTCGAGCGAGGGGTCGAGCATCGACTGGACGACCCTGCTGATCGCCGTCGCGCTGGTGTTGCTTGCGCTCGGCATCGCGTATCTCGTGCCGAAGACGCGCGCCAAGCTCCACGGGTTCCGCGAGACCCTGCGCAAGCAGTGGGCCGACGCGAAGGAAGCGCTGCTCGTGCTTCGCCATCCGAAGAAGGTCGTGCTGTTGCTGGGGGGCAACCTGATCGCGCAGGTGATGCTCGCCATCATCCTCGGTGTCTGTCTGCACGCGTTCGGGCACTCGGCGTCGCTCGCCGCCCTGATCCTCGTGAACACGTTCGTGAGCCTCTTCGCGGGGTTCATGCCCGTGCCGGGAGGCGTCGGTGTGGCGGAGGCCGGCTTCACCGCCGGGCTGATCGCGATCGGCATCCCCGAGGGCGCGGCGACGTCGACCGCGCTCGCGTTCCGGCTCGTCACCTTCTACCTGCCGCCGCTGTGGGGCGGGTTCGCGATGCGCTGGATGAAGCAGCAGTCGAACCTGTAGGGCGTCGGTCAGAGGGGGTCTGGGATGGCAGATGTTCCGGAAGCTGAGCGGACGTGGACGCACCTCATCCTGTCCGCCGTGCGAGCGATCGTGACCGCCACCGTGCTCGTGGCGCTGTATTACCTGCTCCCTCTCGACGATCTCTCCGGCGCCTCGGCGGTGGGTGGCCTCATCGTCGGCATCGTCATCTTCCTCGCGCTCGTCGCCTGGGAGGTCTGGAGGATCCTGCGCTCGGCCCATCCGGAGACCCGCGCGCTGGAGGCGTTGTTCGTCGTGCTGCCGCTGTTCCTCCTGATGTTCGCCACCGCCTACTTCCTGATGGGTCGGAACGATCCCGCGGACTTCACCGAGCCGTTGACGCGCTCCGACGCCCTCTACTTCACCGTCACCGTCTTCTCGACCGTCGGGTTCGGCGATGTGTCCCCCAAGGGCGAGACCACCCGCCTCGTCGTCACCGGACAGATGATCCTCGACCTGGTCTTCCTCGGAGTCGGGATCCGGACGATCCTCGGCGCGGTGCAGAAGAGCAAGGAGCGCTCGGCGAGCGACGCGACCTGACACCCCACACGATCCGAGTCCCCGATGGGCGCTGAGGGATTCGAACCCCCGACCTTCGCCTGCGGACCGCCGTTCCCCCTACGCGAGCCTTTCGCTGCCTCGTTGCTAGTCGAGGAGGCTGACGATCAGCACCAGCGTGGGGATCGACAGAACCGTCCCGACGATGAGCGTGGAGGCCGATTCCGCCTCGTAGCTTCGATAGCGAACCGCGAACATCGGGGCCACCACCGACGCCGGCATCGCCGTCAGGATCACGGATTCGCTCCGGGCCACGCCGGTGATACCGAACAGCAGCGTCAGCCCTACCATCAGCGCGGGCTGCGCGAGGTTCTTCAAGAGGGCGAGCATCACCGGCTGCGGGCCGATGTGGAGCCGGTACCGCGACAGGATCAGGCCGGCTGCGAACAAGGCGACGGCCGACGTGCTTTCCCCGATGAGGTCCAGGCTGTTGTCGAATGGGCTGGGCACGTGCACGCCGATCGCGACCAACGCGAGTGCCACGAGCGGTGACCACACGAGGGTCTTCGAGATCGTCTTGCGGAGGACCTCGCCCAGGATCGCGCTGACACCCCGCGCTTCGTCCGCTGGGCGTGTCCCCCACTCAAGCAGCACGATCGACAGCGGCAGCACCGTGACGTTGGTCGCGATCGCGTACAGCGCGATCGCGTTCGAGCTGCTCGCCCTACTGAACAACCCGTCGAGGATCGGAGTCCCCATGAACGCCGCGGTGGGAACGGCGATCAGCAACCCGATGATCGTCGCGGCGGCCAGCCCCTGTCTGAGCACGGTCCTTCCGAGCGCCACGCCGAGAACAAGGAACACGAGCTGGACCAGGACCACGGCGAGGAAGAGGATCACGTCCTCAGCGAGGACGGATCGAGGCGTCGCGAGCACACTGGCGAAGATCATCGCGGGCAACGCGAAGCCGAGAACGAACTCGTTGAAACCCTCGATCTGATGGTCGTCGAAGAACTTCCGCTTCCCACCGAAATAGCCCAAGCCGATGACGACGAACACCGGCGCCAGTACGGAGAGGATGTCGAGGACGTTCACGCAGGGAACGCTACCCCGACGTCCCCTTCACGCGCTCAGGTCGCGCTGATCGGCTTGACGGACGCCGGCACCCGCGCACGAGGAGCGCATGGCAGCCCAGACCCCCACGAGCGTGTAGTCCTGTTCCAGCCTCGGACTGGAGCCGTTGCACTATCAGTACGCCGGCTCAAGAATACGCCCACATGAGCGTGGAATCGACGAGCGGCGTCCTGACCTTCCTGATCGCGGACGTCCGTGGGTACACATCGTTCACGCAGGCGCGAGGAGACGAGGCGGCCGCACGGCTGGCGGCCGCCTTCGCTGAGATCGCGCGCGAAGGCGTCGAGGCGCGCGGTGGCGACGTGATCGAACTACGAGGAGACGAAGCGCTGGCTGTGTTCGAGTCCGCACCGGAGGCGCTGCGAGCGGCCGTGGACCTACAGCTCGTGTTCGCCGATGAGGTCGCACTCCACCCCGAGCTTCCCTTGCGCGTGGGGATCGGCCTGGACGCCGGCGCAGCCGTCCCGGTCGAGGAGGGCTATCGGGGAGCGGCGCTGAACCTGGCCGCGCGGCTGTGCAGCAAGGCGGGACCCGGTGAGGTGCTCGCCAGTCAGCGGCTGCTGCTCCGGACCGGGGTCGTCGAGGGAATCGCGTTCCACGATCACGGGGACTTCGAGATGAAGGGGCTCGCTGATCCCGTCCGCGTCTCCCGGATCTCGTCCGCCGATCTCGATCCCGATGCGCTCGCCGCCCGGTTCGCATTGAACGGTAGCTCCTCACCGGCGACGACGGAGATACCACGCGCACTCGATACCGCGACCCCGATCGTCGGGCGGGAGCGAGAGATCCACCGCCTGCGGTGGGCCTGGCGGAGAGCACGCCGCTCCGAAGGCGCGGCGATGCTCGTGCTCGGACCAGCGGGCATCGGCAAGACACGCCTGCTGGCCGAGTTGGCGACGTCGGCCGCGCACGACGGTGCCCCGATCACGTACGCCACCTCCGACCTCCAGGACCCCGAGGCGCTGGGTCGGGCGATCGACCCTTCGAGCTCCAGCCTGGTGCTGCTCGACGACCTGGATGCGTGGACGGCGCCGATCGACGTCTTCACGGCACTCCGGTCGCGGATCACCGGAACCAGGGCACTCCTGGTGGCGGCGATGGACGACTCGTCGCTTCCGGCTGACCTCGATGCACTGGTGCGGTCGGCAGACGGCGCCGTGGTCCGCCCCGCTCCCCTCGATCTCGGCGACATCCGCGAGATCGCTGGCCTCTACATCGGCGCCTCGGCGGACGCCCTGCCCGCGTCGCTCCTCGAAGCCACCGGTGGCGTACCCCGTCGGATCCATCGGAACGTCAGCGAGTGGGCGCTCGCCGAAGCTGGCCGACGACTCGGTGCCGCCGCTTCGCGCGCGGCGGCGGGTCGGAGTGATCTTCGCTCCGTCGAATCGGAGCTCGCCGGCAACGTCGTCGACCTCCAGCTCATTCGAGACCGCGCCCGCCTCTACGAGACGGGCGATGGCAGGACGGCCTTCGAGTCGTCCGAATCGCCGTTCAAAGGACTCGCGTCGTTCGATGTCGGGGACGCGGATCTCTTCTTCGGACGGGAGCGCCTCGTGGCCGACCTCGTGGCGAGGCTCGCAGGCGCAGCGCTGCTCGGAGTCGTGGGCCCTTCGGGCAGCGGGAAGTCCTCCACAGTCCGAGCTGGACTGATCCCTGCGGTCCGCAGCGGTGTGCTCCCCCAGAGCGACGGATGGGTCGTCGCCATGATGCGCCCAGGTGAGCACCCGATGCACGAACTCACCCGGGCGCTCCGCACGGCCGGTAGCTCGGAGCTCGACCGCAACGACGCTCGCGCGATGCTCGGAGACCTGCCCACGGCAACCCACCTGCTCATCGCCGTGGATCAGTTCGAGGAGGTCTTCACGGTCTGCACCGACGAGGCTGAACGAGCAGACTTCCTCGGGGCGCTTGCGGAGATGGCGAACGATCCTGACAGTCGGGTCACAATCGTCGTCGCGGTTCGGGCCGACCTCTACGGCCGCTGTGCGGAGCATCCCACGCTGGCTGGACTCCTCGGCGCCAACCACGTACTCGTCGGTCCGATGTCTGCCGATGAATACCGTCGGGCGATCGAACAGCCGGCGCTGCGCGTGGGCGTCCACGTCGAGTCCGCGCTCACCGAGGCATTGGTGGCCGAGGTCGGTGATGAGCCGGGCGCACTCCCCTTGCTGTCGACCGCGTTGCTCGAGCTGTGGGATCGACGAGAGGGGCGGGTGATCAAGCTCGATGCCTACCTCGCGACGGGCGGCGTCCGCGGCGCGGTCGCCCGCCTGGCCGAGGAGGTGTACGGCAGCCTGAGCGACGAGCGGCAGGCGATCGCCCGAGCCGTGATGCTCCGCCTCGCCGGTTCGGGTGATGGGGACGTCGTCGTCCGCAGGCGGGTCCCGCTCGCCGAGTTCGACGCGGAGCGAAACCTGGAGGTCGCCGACGTCGTCGGCGTCCTCACCGACCGGCGACTCCTCACGGTGTCCGCGGGGGTCGTCGAGGTGGCACATGAAGCGCTTCTGCGTGAGTGGCCACGGCTGGGCGAGTGGCTCGAGGAGGATCGTGCCGGGCGCGTCTTGCACGCGCACCTCATGTACTCCGCCCGGGTGTGGTCGACCGGAGATCGAGATCAGGGCGAGCTCTACCGCGGCGCTCGACTCACGTCCGCCCTCGACTGGACGACGGACCACACCCTCGAGTTGAACGAGCTCGAGCGCGAGTTCCTGACTGTGAGCCGAGATGCGAGCGACCGCGAGGCCGGGCGACAACGCCGAGCCAACCGTCGATTGCGCGGGCTCCTCGCCGGGGTGGCGATCTTCCTCGCTCTCGCGCTCGTCGCGGGCGGGATCGCCCTGGTGCAGCGAGGGAAGGCCGAGGTGGCAGCGACGGAAGCGACCGCGCAACGGCTCGGAGCACAGGCGGTGTCAGAAGACGAGCTCGATCGCTCGCTGCTCCTCGCGCGGCAAGGGTTCGAGTTCGATGACTCCGAGGACACACGCAGCACGCTCCTCGCGAGCATCCTGAAGGCCCCGGCGGCGATCGGTGTGCTCGCGGGCACTGGCAACCGGGTGCTGTCGATCGCGGGCTCGGCTGACGGGCGGGTCTTCGCGACGACGGACAACACCGGAGGTGTGGCGATCTACGACGCGGATCGATTCGAGCTGGACCGCATCGTGCGGTTCCCGGAGCAGTACCTGTTCGACGTCAGCCCGGACGGCCGGACGCTCGCGGGTGGCACGTTCGAGGACGGGCGGCCGGTGCTCGCGCTGGTCGATACGTCCTCGGGAGCGATCCGGCGCCTGCCACTGCCCGAGGGCGCCGACTTCGCCGGATTCGCGTCGACGGCCTTCGAGCCGGACGGGTCGTCGTTCGTGACCCTCGAGTGTCGTCCCTGCGAGGAGGGGCGCGTCGTCCTGGTGCGGCGCGACCCGACCGACGGCACCGAGCGCAAGGTGACCGAGCTGCCGATGGTCGACTTCCTCGCCGACCGGATCGGATTCTCAGGCAACGGTGAGGTCCTCGCCGTGATCGGGACGGACGACCGAAGTGGACGCGCCGTGTTCCTTGACGCGGACTCGCTCGACGTTCGCCACCGGATGCGTCGCGACGACCTCCACTCGACGGCGTTGAGCGACGACGGCAGAACGCTCGCGGTCGGCGGCGAGGACGGCACGGTCACCTTGGTCGATCTTCCGACGGGGACCGAGAACACGCTCGACGACCGTCACGACGGCATCGTGCAGGGCGTGGCGTTCTCTCCTGACGGATCCACCCTCGTCACGTCGGGGGACGACCTGGCTGTCAACGTGTGGGATCTCCCGACGGGTTCGCTCCGGGAGACCCTGCGCGGACACGCAGGCCGCGTCACCACGGCGGGGGTGTTCGACGAAGATGGTTCGACCGCCTACACCGTGAGCTTGGACGGGAAGGTGATCGCCTGGGACCTGGACGGTGAGCGCCGGATCGGTCGGGCGGTCTCGGTCGGCGAAGGGGGACGCCTGGATGTGGCAGCGGCGAACTTTCCACTGACGGCGGTCGCACCCACCAGCGGGGCGATCGTCGCGACCACCAGGAGCGACGAGACCGTCGCCGGCGTCGACCCTGCGACCGGGCGCGTGCTGTGGGAGGCGGATCCTTGGAGCGACGCGCAGGTCGAGCGGTTCCGAGCCGAGGACCCCGAGTTCTCGGACGCGATCGGCGGCTGGGTGACCGAGATGGCCGTCGATCCGGCAGGCGACGTACTCGCGGTCGCCGGTCAGAATCCCGTCGTCGTGCTCTACGACACGGCCTCCGGAACAGAGCTCGGCCGATGGCGCGCGAGCCGGGTCGGATGGGTCAACGGAGTGTCGTTCAGCCCCGATGGGTCGCTCGTGACTTCAGGCGACGACGGACGGGTCGTGTTCTGGGATCCCTCGACCCAGCGTCTACGCCGCGAGTACCGGTTCGTCGACGAGCCGGCCGACATGAGTCAATGGACCGGGGCGCCGCTCCGAGCTGTCGTGAGCCCGGACGGCGACCGACTGGCGGTCACGGTCGTCCACGGCGTTGTACCGATGGAGGTGCAGATGGTCGATCGTTCGAGCGGGGAGCGGCTATGGACGCGGCCGGGCGACGAATACTTCACCGTCCCGGCCTGGTCGCCGGACTCTCGCACCCTCGCGTTGGGCGGATGGCAGAACGGGGCGTTGACGCTGCGAGACACGGCAAGCGGGCGTCGCCTGATGGAGCCCGTGAATGCGAACGCCGGCTTCGTCATGACGGTGGCCTTCACACCGGACGGGTCGACGATCGTCACCGGCGGTACCGATGGGACGGTTCGACTCTGGGACTCCGACACGCTGAAGCAGATCGGTTCCAACCTGCCGCACGTGGACAACGAGGCGACCGCCGCGATGGTGGTGAATGGCGACCAGCTCCTGGCCGTTTCGGCCATCGGGAAGCTGTACCGGTGGGATCTGGACGCCGGCCGCTGGGCCGACCAGGCGTGCCTCGTGGCGAACAGGACGCTGACGAGATCCGAATGGCGATCGTTCCTGCCGGGCCGTCCATACGACCCGGCGTGCGCAGACTGATCTAGCCCGGACCGACACGTTCGAAGTGGGCGCTGAGGGTCTCGAACCCCCGACCTTCGCCTTGTAAGGGCGACACGAACCTGCAGGTCAGAGCGTTGCGGGGTTCGGATTGAGTACCGGTGAGTACCCCTCGGTGCCCGTCAGTGTCCGTGCGTTGTTACGCGAAGTGTTACGCGGCTTGGGCGGCCCCAAATCGGAAGCCGCATACTGCACTTCAACACGAACGGAGGGCTTCATGAGTGGAGAGAGCGCGGGCCCAGGTGACGTTGGCGTCGTCGACGTGGAAGGAGCTCACCTCGGCTACCGGATGGAGGGCCACGGCCCGACCTGCCTTGTGCTGGGATCCAGCATCTACTATCCGCGGGCGTTCTCGCAGGGTTTGCGCGAGCGCCTCCGGCTGGTAATCGTCGATCTTCGCCACTTCGGAACCTCTGATCCTTCGTTCGGTCCCGATCGGATCACCGTCGCGACCTACGCCGATGACATCGAGAAGATCCGCCAGACCCTCGGTCTCGGCGACGTGATCGTGATCGGACATTCCTTCCATGCCACCTTCGCGCTGGATTACGCACTGCGGTATCCGGAACACGTGCGTGGCGTGGTCTGGATCGGTGCCTCTCCCCGTGATGACCCTGCCGAGGAGGATCGACTCTGGGCTGATGTGTCGCTTGAGCGGAAGGAGCTCGACGCACGCAAGCGTGCCGAACTCACACCTGAGCTCCGCGCCACTCTCTCTCCATCTGAGCTGTTCATCCGGGAGTACCTAGTGAACGAGCCGAGGTTCTGGTACGACCATGCCCTCGACACCTCCTGGATGTGGGACGACGTCGTTGCGGATCCGCCCGCCTGGGATCGCGTGGCCGAGTTGTTCGAGGATGATGACGGGGCCGAAGGAGCGGCGAAGGTCACGGTGCCGGTGCTCGTCGCCGTTGGTCGCTTCGACTACAACAACCCTTACACGCTGTGGCGGAGGAACGGTGACGAAGAGACGCCCTTCAGCTTCGTCCTCTTCGAGCGGAGCGGTCATGGCCCGATGTTTGAGGAGCCGGAGCGCTTCGATCAAGCACTACTCGAATGGGTTGGGGGCCTTCCGAACGACTGACGCATCGATCAGCGCCCGGTGGCGACGTCTCAGATGCGCGTGCCTCGCAGGCTCAAGGTTGGGTGCGACGGACGGCGGAACTCCAAACGCGATGCTTGCCCGACGTGAATCTACTTCCTCGCCGTCGTGAGGTAGCGGCCCCTCACCTATGTCTCCGTCCGGTGGGCGCTGAGGGAGTCGAACCCCCGACCTTCGCCTTTATGGGCGAGCCGAACCTGCTGGTCAGGGCGTTGAGCAGCGGAAACGACGTGTCGTTGAGTACCGCTGAGTGCCTTGGAGTGCCTTCGGCTTGTCATGCAGGTGCCATGCGGAGGACGACGCCGGACGATCGATCTCAGTGACTGGGGTTTGATTCAAGAACAAGCCGAACCGGGACGTTGAACGTCAACTGAGTAGCAAGCTGGCCGCGCTTTGGGTCGGTCGCAGCGCGTAGCGGCTCGCCACCCTCACCGTCACGCCGGGTTTGCGGGAGCCGGTATACGCCCGATCACGGTCGTGCCGCTCCCCTTCTTCGAGTGAATCTCGAGCGTCCCCCCGAGGGCTTCCATCCGATCGACCATGCCCTGAAGGCCAGTCCCATGACTCGAGCTCGGGTCGAACCCGCCCCCATCGTCGACAACCTCGAACGCAAGCTCGTCGACGCTCGCCGAGAGGCGAACGTCGGCGCGGGTTGCATGGGCGTACTTCGCCACGTTCTGCAGCGCCTCGAGGCAGCAGAAGTAGAGCGCCGATTCGATCTCAGGGGCGTATCGGCCGACGCCGTCGGGCGCGACGCTCACCGGGAGGGGGGCCTTGCGGGCCTGTGCCTCGAGCGCGGTGGGCAAACCCTTGTCGGCGAGGAGCGGAGGGTAGATGCCGCGGGCTAGGTCGCGGAGGTCCTCGAGAGCTGAAGTCGCTTCGGCCTGCAGCTCGGCGAGCATGACCTTGGTCCTGGCTGGCTCGCGCTCGGCGAGCCCCTCCGCCACGCGGAGCTTCACGGCGAGCGCCACGAGCTGTTGCTGAGCGCCGTCGTGGATGTTGCGCTCGAGCTGCTTCGCGCGCTCGTCCTGGGCAGCCACGATCCGTTGCCTGGAGGCCTGCAACTCGACGAGCCGGGCGCGCAGCTCCTCCGTCAGGCGGGCGTTGCGCAGCACCAGACCTGCCTGCGACGCCAGGTGCTGGAGCAGCTGATCGGCCTCGTGGGAAAGGGGCTCCCCGGTGTGCTCGTCAACCGAGATCGCGCCGAGGAGCTCTCCTTCGTGACGCACGTCCAACGCTCGCGAGCCACCGAGCTCGGGCAGTCCCCCTTCGAGGAGCTGGCGAGGCTGTTCCCTCGAGGCCGGGGACCCGTCAGGGGCCTCCGGGGGCCAGGAGGCGGCCGGGCGAATGTCATCACCGATCCTGATCCACACCACGGCGCGCCGAACGCCCGTTCCCTCCCCTATGAGCGTGGCCATCCGAGACAGCAGGTCGTCACTCGCATATGCGCCGACCAACCGCTCCGAGAACGCCGCCAGGACCTGGTACGGCGTCGCGCGTTCGCCGAGTACGAGCCGGTTCGCGATCCGGTTTGCCCTTGCTCGAACGGGCTGGAAGGCGACAGCGATGACGACCGCCGCGATGATCGGCAATGGGCCTTCCGTGGCCGTGCCGGCGACCAGCGCCCCGATCCCGACCACGATCCCGACGTAGACGATCGTGATGAAGGCCACCACCACCGCGACGACAACCGTCTTGCGAATAACGACATCGATCTCGTACAGGCGATAGCGCAGCATGGCGATGCCGACTGCGACAGGGATCGACAGGATCGCCACCGCCCCGAAGACCTCAATGAACGTTGAGTCGCGTAGGAACTCGATCCCCAGCGCCTCGCCGAGTGCCGACAGCGCGATCCAGGTCGCCACGAGGGTCGCCGATAGAGCGAGCCACTTGATCTGCTGGCGCTCCTCGCCTCTCGCATGTCGGAAGCGGATGAACAACGAGGCCACCGAGAGCACCCCGAGCACCACGAGAAACATGAATCCGAACCCGGCGATCCCTTCCGCTGAAGGGCCAAGCGCGACGATAGCGAGCGGGTTGGTGCCCGGGATGCCGAGGTCGGCCTCGGGATCGACCGCGCCGAACAGGGCAGTGAGCCCTATCGCGGCCACGGATGCTTGGGCGACCGGACGCCATCGCGGCGAGGGCGGGCGGCCGTCGGGGAAGAGCAGGAACAGCAGGGTGAGGATCGGTCCGAGCCCGACCACATCAGGCTGATGGGCCGGTAGCCGCGCAGGCCGAAGGTGTCGCAGTCCGTGCCGCGCTGCAGCTCCCAGAAACGCGACAGATCGGAGTAATTGGTGTTCCGGCAACCGATTTTCTTGCCGTCGGCCGCTTCGGTGGCCATGGCGGGCAGCAGCAGGATGGGCGTGGCGGGCTGGCCGGTTTGCGGGTTGGCGGGGGCCGTTGCCGTGTCCGGCGGCGGTGTGCCCGCAGGCAGCTGCGACTCTGCCCAGCTCTTGAAGCAGGCCAACTGGGCGGCCGGATCGCCGCCGCCCATTGCCTGGCAGGCCTGCCAGCCGAAACGGTTGCGCTCGGGCGGAGGCGTTCCGGTGCTGCCGGTCTGGGCCTGCACCATGCC
>JBGGNG010000156.1:0-9908 GCA_041287635.1 Actinomycetota bacterium
GTGGTCCCGGCGAGCGCTACTGGCAGTGGTTGACGGTCGCTCAGGTGGCCGCCGGGCTCCAGGCGCTGATCGGCATCGTGCTGCTGCTGCTCGGGCGCCGACCCACGGAGTGGCTCCACTACGTCTACGGGTTCGGACCGATCCTGATCTTGATCATCGCGCACGCGCTCGCGCGCGATCTCCAGAAGACCGAGCCCGGCGCGAAGCCGAGCCAGCCCTGGGTGCCGTTCGCGTTCGCCGCGTTCATCTGCTTCGGGCTCACCTTGAGGGGCCTGATGACCGGCCTCGGCATCGGCTGACGCGGCGCTCGATCGCCATCCCCCTTGACCGTGGTCGAGGCGTTCGTCCGCGAGGCGGCGAAGGGGACGCGGGCACGCACCGGGACGATCCAGCTCGCATGCGCGTTCTTCGACGTCTCGACGTTCAGGGCGCTCCATGGCCGCGGTGTCGATGTCCCGTCAGCCGCGTCCACCATGGCCCGAGCGGCGGCGTGTGTGCTCGAGGGCGAGGGCCCCACCCGAGGAAGGCGACGGTGATGCACATCGATCGAGAGCGAGGAACGGTGCGGGGGTTCGGGCTCGGAACCGGCGGTGGAGAACGACTCTCGTGGATGGGCGAGCCCACGAGTTGAAGGCCACGGGGCAGGACACCGGCGGTCTCTACGCCGTGGCGGAGATCATCACGACCCCCGAAGGACTGGTGCCTCTCTACGTGCACCATCGAGAGGACGAGGCCTTCTTCGTGCTCGACGGAGAGGTGACGTTCTCCGTCGGTGACGACGTCTTCGACGCCGGGCCGGGTGGATTCGCGTTCGGGCCACGGGACGTGCCGCACCGCTACACCGTCCGATCAGCCAGGGCTCGGATGCTGATGGTCTTCTCGCCGACCGGCTTCGAAGGATTCATCCGTGAGACCAGTGAGCCGAGCGATTCGCTGGACACGGTCACGCTCGACGACATCGACCTCGGCCTCATCGTGGCGGCGGCGGACCGATACGGGGCGGAGGTCCTCGAGTAACCCTCAAGTCGCTCGCTGGCCCGGCCGAATCCCGAACCATGCCTGGAGACCAGGAGCGTGGATCCGCGCACCCCGCCGTCGCTCGAGCGCTCGGTCGACTCGACGCCTACAGCTTCTTCGTGCTGCCCGCGCACGACTGGAACGCCGACTTCGCCGTGGTCGGGACCACGGGCGCCTTCCTGATCACGGTGTGCGATCTCCCAGGAGTGGCGCTGGTCGACGCGAGGCGCCCGGTGGTCGGGGATCGAGCGGTGCCGGCGCTCCGGCAGCTTCGAACGGGGGCACGACGGTTCGCCGGGCGGCTGACCAAGGCGTCGGTGCTGGCATCGGTCGTGCCCATCGTCTGTCTGACCCAGGCGATCGCCGGGCCTCCCGTGGACGCCGCCGGCGTGAGGTTCGTGAAGCTCACGGATCTCTCCCGGGACATCTCGGCCAGGCCCGGTGTGCAGTCACACACCCGCGCTCAGGCCGCGGCGAGGGCGCTCGGTGTGCACGTGGCCGGCGACCAGCGCCGACAATTCACGGTCCGCAGCTGAGCTCGGATCCGACCGTGCGCGGGAGCGCGCGTAGGCTGGTCGCATGCGCTTCCGCTACTCGCGGTGGGACGGTACCCAGGATCCGTTCGGCCCCGGCGTGCCCGCAGCCGACGTGCTCGAGGAGCTCGCCGACGAGATCCTGATGGGCGGGAGCGCCGATCATGCCCTCCGGCGGCTGATGCGTCGCGGCATGCGGGGGCGGTTCTCGGGTATCGACTCGCTCAGGGAGCGCCTGCGTCAACAGCGTGAGCGCGAGGAGCAGCAGCTCGACCTCACCGGTCCGCTCGAGGACGTCAGGGAACGGCTGGAGGAGATCCTCGAGCGGGAACGCGCCGAGCTGAGCTTCCGCGATGACGACGATGCCCGCATGCGGGAGAGCTTCCTCGACGCCCTGCCACCCGACGCGCCCGGTCAGCTCGGGGAGCTGCGCGAGTACCGATTCGCCGATCCCGCCGCGCAACGCATGTTCAACGAGCTCCAGGAGTACATCCGCGAGCAGGTCATGGGTTCCTACTTCCGGCAGATGGCCGAAGGGATGCGGACGATGTCCCCCGAGGACATCGCTCGCTTCAAGGACATGCTCGCCGAGCTCAACGGCCTGATCGAGATGCGCGAACGCGGTCAGGACACGCAGCCGGCTTTCGAGGACTTCATGTCGCGCCACGGTGGGTTCTTCCCGGACGAGCCCCGCACGCTCGACGAGCTGCTCGAGGGCATGGCTCGCCGCATGGCGGCGATGAGGGCCCTGATGGCATCACTCTCGCCGGAGCAGCGTGACGAGCTCGCACGCCTGGCCGAGCAGGTGATGCAGGACATGGACCTCGCGTTCGAGGTCGACCGCCTGAGCGCGAACCTGCAGGAGGCGTTCCCGGGGATGCCGTGGGGTGAGGGCGAAGGTGCGGGGATCGGCGAGAGGCACGGCCAGGGAGCCGGAATGCCGATGTCGGCGGCGGTCGACGCGATGGAACGACTCCATGACTACGAGGAGCTCGACCGGTCGATGCAGGGGGACTATGCGGGCGCGACGATCGACGACATCGACGAGGACGCCGTGCGCCGCACGCTCGGCGACACAGCGGCCCAGGACCTGCGTCGGCTGAAGCAGATCGAGCGGATGCTCGAGGAGGCCGGTCTCGTGCAACGACGGCGGGGGCGACTCGAGGTCACCCCGCGCGGCGCCCGCAAGCTCGGGGAACGCGCGCTCACGCAGATCTTCGAGGAGCTCCAGCGGGACCGCGAGGGCACGCACGAGTCTCGCGACGCCGGCGGTCTGGCCGAGCCGACGGGCGCGACCCGCCCGTGGAACTTCGGCGACCACGGTCAGCTCGCGGTGCAGCGCACGGTGTTCAACGCGGTCACGAGGTCGACGCCCGGCGAGCGGGTGCGCCTGGTCCCCGACGACTTCGAGATGATCGAGGCGGAGCAGCGCACCGAAACGGCCACCGCCTTGCTGCTCGATCTCTCGTTCTCGATGCCGCTGCGCGGGCACTTCATCCACGCGAAGAAGATGGCGCTCGCGCTGCACGCGTTGATCGAGGGCCGCTATCCGCACGACACGCTCTACCTGATCGGCTTCAGCGACTACGCGCGGAGGCTGCAACCCGAGGACCTCACCGCGCCCGGGTTCGAGCGCGTGTACGGCACGAACATGCAACACGCGTTCATGCTGGCGAACCGGCTGCTCTCGCAGCACCCTCGTGCGACGCGACAGGTGATCATGGTGACCGACGGCGAGCCGACGGCGCACCTCGAGGGGGAGCAGGCGTTCTTCTCGTGGCCGCCGGTTGCCGAGACGATCGAGCTGACGCTCGCCGAAGCGATGCGCCTCGCGAGGTCGGACGTGCGCCTGAACATCTTCATGCTCGAGGAATCCGAGGGCCTCGCCCGGTTCATGGAGCGGCTGGCCCGCGTGACGAAGGGGCGCGTCTTCCTGATGGACGACGATCGGGTCGGTGAGTTCGTGCTCCGCGACTACGTCGCTCGGCGTTCTCGGTGACATCGACGCTGAGCCGAACCTCCGGCGGCTCGCGGTAGGGTCGCTCCCGTGCGGCCGTTCGTGAAGATCGTGGTGTGGACCCTCGTGTTCGCGACGTGTGCCGCCGTGGGCGCGGTCGTCGCCGCGAACACGAACCCGTTCCCGCCGGGGGTGGAGGACCCCGGGGCGCGGCCGAGCGCGGTGTCCCCGACCGTCGACCCCGACCCGAGCGCCTCGAGCGGCTCCTGGCTCGTGCGGATCGACACGCGCACCTACCACGACCTGTTCGTGGGAGGCCGGTGCGCCGCCAACTGGCGCATCGACGTGGGCATCGCCGTGGCCGATGGGCCGATCGACTCCGCGGGAGCGGCGACGCTCAAGAGCGAGCTGCGATGCGACGAGCCGACGGCCCAGGTGCAGGCCGAGCGGATCGACCTGCGGGCCGTCGGGGTGCTGCGAGACGGCGAGCTGCGCTTCCGCCTCGAGGAGACCGGGCGAAGCCCGGCCGGGTCCCAGGAGCTGAGCGGCTTCCTGGAGACGATCCCGACGCTGCGCCTCGAGATGCCGGCACGCGACGGCGCGACCGCGAGCTTCGACTTCGAGATCGCCGACGGCGGGCAGGGCACCTTCGGTGCCGCGGGCTCCGTGGTGCTCACCACCGCGGCCCCCTAGGGCCCGACGCCACCGGCCGGCTCCCACCACAGGGTGATCACGCGTTGCTCATGCGGTCCCGCCCCCCACAGCCCGGCGTGCTCATGGAGCCGGGAACCGAGGGCGCCGGCGATGTCGTCGTCGCGTTCGGGCGTCAGACAGAGCCGTCGACGCACGAGGGCGACCGCGTCTCCGCGGCGCTCGAAGCCGCTCCCCGCCGTGTCGGCGGTATCAACGCGCTCGTCGCGATGCGCGTCGAACCCGAGGGCCCCGCAGAGCGCCTCGGCATCGTCGGCGCTCGGCCGCTCGGGGCGCTCGAGCTCGTGGAAGCGCACCCACAGGTCGTTCATCCACGACAGCGGGTGGCGCTCGGTCAGCTCGATCACGACCCGGCGGCGAGCGTGTGCCGAGAGAGCCCTCAGGAAGGCGCCGAGCTCGGGCACGTTGTACGCGACGTGGCCAGAGACGGCGACGTCGGCCCTGGGGGTGTCGGGTGCGACGTCGGGCCAGCGTCCGAGCACGCTGGTGACGGGGAGACCCAGGGTCGCCGCCCGGGCGGTGACCGCCTCGAGCATGTCGATCTGGCCGTCGACCGCGATCAGGCCGGTGCAACGAGCCGCCAGCGGCAGGCTGGTCGCTCCGCCCCCCACCCCCACGTCGAGCACCGCGCCCGGTTCGACCAGCGCCTCGAGTGCCCGCGCAGTGGTCGGCGTCGGCACTGCTCGACCATCGCCGGCCGCCGCCCGATTCCCTCGGCGTGCGAAGAGCTCCGCGGGAAACCCGTAGGGCGACTCCGGTGCCGCGTCGAGGATCGCCGGGGGGATCGCCCACGACGCAAGATCCCGGGCCCAGGTGGCCTCCAGCGCCACGGGGTCACCCCTCATCCAGCACCTCGTCGGTGTCGGCACCGAGCCGTGGCGGCGGCAGCCTGACCGGCAGCCGCTCGCCGTCGAACTTGAGCGGGTTCGCGACCAGGCGCAGCGGACCACCGTGCGCCGGGTCGTCGACGTCGTCGACGAGCGTGGCACCCTCGGGCGAGGCGAACACCTCGTCCATCGTTCGGATCGGCGAGCAGGGCACGGACGCCGCCTCGAGCTCGCTGAGCCAGTGCGCGGCCGGGCGCGTCGCGAACGCCGCCGCCAGCAGGGATACCAGCTCGTCACGGTTCGCGACCCGGTCGTGGTTGGCGGCGAACCGATCGTCGTCGGCCCACTCCGGGTGACCGACGACCTCGCACGTCCGACGGAACAGCCGGTCGTTCCCACCCGCCAGGATGAACGCCCGGTCCGAGGCGTGGAAGGCTTGGTACGGCACGATGTTCGGGTGCGCGGTGCCCAGGGCCGAGGGCACCACCCCTCCGATCAACGTGTTCGCCGCTTGGTTCACCATCGCGGACACGCTGGCATCGAAGAGCGAGACGCTGACGTGGCGGCCGAGGCCGGTTCGCTCCCGTTCGGCGAGCGCCGCCAGGATGCCGATCGCCGCCTGCAAGCCGGTCACGACGTCGAGCAGCGCCACGCCGGCCTTCACGGGCTCGCCGCCCGGTTCCCCGGTGACGCTCATCAGGCCGCAGAGGGCCTGCACGATGATGTCGTATCCCGGCCGAGCGGCCGTCTCCGTCGAGGCGTCGCCGAACGCGGTGAGCGAGCAGGTGACCAGGCGAGGATTCGCCGCTCGCAGGCCGTCGAGCGAGAGTCCGAGCTCGGCCATCAGTCCCGGCCGGAAGTTCTCGATCAGCACGTCGGCCCGGGTCGCCAGCCGCTCGACGGCGTCGACCCCTGCGGGCGTTCGCAGGTCGATCTCGACCGATCGCTTGTTCCGATTGAGCGACAGGAAGTAGGCGGCGTCGTCGCCGGCGAACGGAGGCCCCCAGTGTCGCGTGTCGTCGCCTTCGCCGGGACGCTCGACCTTCACGACGTCGGCCCCCAGGTCGCCCAGCGTCATCGTGGCGAGCGGTCCCGCGAGTACGCGCGAGAGGTCGATCACCCGGAGCCCGGCGAGCGGCGCCGGCGCCGTCTGGGAACCGGCCGTCATGGGTCGCAGCCTACCGGGGTCGGTCGTCCGCCGGGTTGCCGAGGCGTGCCACTGGCCCCGGGGCCCCCCGGTCGGGCATGATGGGCCCGTGAACGAGCAAAGCCTGGATCGAGTCAACGCCTTCCTGGCCGAGGCCGCGCGCCGAACGATGGTCGGCGACGTGATGGCGGTGACGCCGGCCGAGATCGGCCGTGAGCTCGGGTTCCCCGATGCTCTGTCCACAGCGCGAGCGGTACGGGCGCTGATCGCTCGCAGGCGCCTCGAACCGGCACAAGGTTCCTACCGGCTGCTCGACAGCAGGCCCGTCGAGGCGGGCGAGAAGGAATCGCTCGGACGGCGCCCGCGCGCGACCCGTCTGCGTCCCTCGTCGACGACTCGTGCGAAGCCGGGCACCGCTCGGTACTCCGACTTCGGTCGCGCCGTGGTCGATCGCTTGGTCGAAGTGGGACGGGAAGCTGCCGAGATGCGCGCCGCCCTGCGGTCGGCTCGCGAGGAGGCGCGAGAGGCGCGCCAGGACCGCGACGAGGCCGAGAGCCGCGCGCGCTCACTCTCGGACAAGGTCCGAGAGCTCGAGGCCCGCGCCGAGATGGCCGAGTCGAACCTGCGCACGGTGCTCGCCACGGTGCGCTCGAAGAACGCCGAGGATCCTGCTCGCGATGCGGGGGTCTCCGACTCGGAGATGGAGGCGATCCTCGGGGTGCTCAAAGGTGACGACCCGGTCGAGACGTCCGGTGTCGCGACCCCGGGCCCCGAGACCGCCTGAGGCGATCAGGCGGGGGCGGCGCCGCCCTCGTGGCGCAAGAAGGCCTCGTAGCACGCCGCCTCATGGTCGGGCGCCAGGTGCCGCAGCCCGAGATCCTCGCCTCGACATCGTGACTCGATCCCCAGCTCCGCGGCTCGCCCCGATTCGACGACCGGGCATCGCGGGTGGAACCGGCATCCCTCGGGGATGCGGGTCGGATCCGGCGGCTCCCCGGTCAGGATCGGTCGATCGAGGCCGCCCGCCTCGGGGACCACGTCGAGCAGTGCCTTCGTGTAGGGATGCTCGGCCCGCAGCAACACGTCCTCGGCAGGGCCGATCTCGACGATGCGGCCGAGGTACATGATCGCGACCCGATCCGCGACGGTCCAGGCCAAACCCAGGTCGTGGGTCACGATGATGATCGTGAGCCCGAGATCCTCACGGAGCTTCATCAGCAGCTGGAGGATCTCCCCGCGCACCGATGCGTCGAGGTTCGACACTGGTTCGTCGGCGACGATCACCTCGGGCTCGAGCACGAGCGCCCCGGCGATCACGACGCGCTGGCGTTGCCCGCCCGACACCTCGTGCGGGTACCGAAGGAAGAACCGTTCGGGGGGCCGCAGACCGGCGTGCGACAGTGCCCTGCCGACGAGCTGCTCCTCGGGCTCCCCGTTCGGCCCTCGATCGATGCCATGGATCCGCAGGCCCTCGGCGACGATCTCGTAGATCGTCTGACGAGGGTTCAGCGTGCCCGTCGGATCCTGGAACACCATCTGCACCTTCCGGCGGTAGGGCTTCAGGTTCCGCGGCAGCGGCTCACCTTCGAACAGGATCTGGCCTGATTCCAGGGGCTGCAGTCCCATGATCGCTCGGGCGGTCGTCGTCTTGCCGCAGCCGGATTCCCCCGCGAGGGCCAAGACCTCACCCCGACGCAGCTGGAAGTTGATGCCGTCGACGGCCCGCGAGACGACGGGCTGCTTGCCGCTGAGACCCTTGAACACGCCCACGCGACCCTGGAACGAGACATGCAGGTCCTGGACCTCGATGACGACCTCGCCGTCGCCCGCCCAGGCGCCGGAGCCCGTTGTCTCCGCGACCTGACTCACCGCGGCACCTCCGAACCGACGGCCGCTGCCGGGCTGCGGACGAGCAAGCAGGCGGCTCGGCGACCGCCCGGCCCGGCCTCGTAGAGCGGAGGATCGATCTGCGGGCACTCGTCGAACGCCTTCGGACAGCGCGGGTGGAACGAGCAACCGGAGGGAACGTCGGCGGGATCGGGCGGGTCGCCTCCGAGGCCGGTCGGGTGCCATCGGAAACGCATGTCGCCGATCTCGGGGAACGCGGCGGAGAGTGCCTCGGTGTACGGGTGTTTGGGATCGTGGAACACCTGCTCCGCCGGGCCTTCCTCGATGATGCGGCCCGCGTACATGATGGCGAGTCGATCGCTCGTCTCCACCAGGACCGAGAGGTCGTGTGTGATGAAGATCATCGACAGCCCCAGGTCGTTCTGCAGTTCCTTCATCAAGCGGAGCACCTGCGCCTGCACCATCACGTCGAGGGCCGTCGTCGGCTCGTCGGCGATCACGAGCGAGGGCGCGCACGCGAGCGCCATCGCAATCATCACTCTTTGCTTCTGGCCGCCTGAGAGCTCGTGCGGGTAGTCCTGGCCGCGACGCGTGGGCAGCCCCACCTGCTCGAGCAGCGAATCGACCCTGATGCGGGCTTCCCGTTCGCCGGCCTGCTGGTGGATCGTGATGGCCTCCCCGATCTGGTCGCCGACCTTCTGCACCGGGTTCAGCGCGTGCATCGCGCCCTGGAACACGATCGATGCGCCCGTCCACCGCACGGCACGTAGACGCCCCGGCTTCATCGCGAGAACGTCCTCGCCGTCGAGCACGATCTCACCCTCGATCTTCGCCGTCTTGGGCAAGAGTCGCAGGATGGCTCCTGCGATCGTTGACTTGCCGCACCCGGACTCGCCGGCGAGGCCGATGACCTCCCCGGTCTGGATGTCGAGATCCACGCCTCGGACGGCCGGCACCTCACCGGACTCGGTCCGATAGGTGATGCGAAGATCGCGGAGTCGGAGGACTTCACTCATCGAATGCCTCTCGCTCGATCCTCATCGGTCCCTCAGCTTCGGGTTGATGATCTCGTCGAAGGCGAAGCCGCACATCGTGAACGCGAGCACAACGAGCGTGATGCACAAGCCCGGGAAGCCGATCCACCACCACGCGCCGAGCGTGGTGGCTCCTGCCGCGAACGCCTCCTCGAGGATGGTTCCCCACGACGGCTTGGTCGGGTCGCCCAATCCGAGGAAGGACAGAGCGGTTTCGGACAGGATCGCGATGGCGATCGTGAGGATCGTGTTCGCGAAGATCACCGGCATCGCGTTCGGGAGCACGTGCCGCACGATCATGTGACGGTTCGGCGCGCCCAGCGCCTTCGCCCGTTCGATGTAGGGGTGTTCGCGGATCGAGAGCACCTGCGCCCGAACCAGTCGCGCGGTCGCCGGCCACGATGTGACGCCGATCACGAGGATGATCGCTTCCAACGACTGACCGATGATCGAGGCCAGCACGATCGCCAGCGCGAGCCACGGGATCACGAGTCCGAAGTCGGTGAGCCGCATCAGCACCGTGTCGATCGCGCCCCCGCGGTAGCCCGCGACGATGCCGATCGTCGCGCCGATCGTCATCGACAGCACGGTGGCGGTGAGCCCAACCAGCAGTGAGATCTTCGATCCCTGCACCACGAGCGTCAGCACCGAGAGGCCGAAGTCATCGGTCCCCATCGGATAATCCCGAGAGGGCGGCGCCAACACCGGGCCGCTGACCTTCGAGGGGTCGACCCCCGACGCGTCGGCGAAGATCGCGAAGAGGGCCATCGCCGCGAAGCCGATCAGGATCGTCAGCCCGATCATGCCCATCTTGCCCTTGCGGTACTGCCGCCA
>JBGGNG010000157.1:0-17940 GCA_041287635.1 Actinomycetota bacterium
TGCTGGACCCACGCCCGCCGGACACGGACTAGCCGACCTCAGTCCACTGTCGGCATCGGAGGGGCGGGCGGCATCGCGATCTGCGGTGCGCGCTGCCGCTCTCGCTCTCGTTCCTCAGTGGCGACGGCAGCCGCAGCCGCCGCGGTCTCGCGCTCCTTCGCTTCCTCGTGCTCGCGCAGCTGCTCGGCGTCGGGGATCGGTTTCGTGCCGCCCGTGTATGCCTCGAGGTCCTCGCCGTCGATCGTCTCGGTGACGAGGAGCAGCGCCGAGAGGCGGTCGAGCAGGTCGCGGTGCTGGAGGAGGAGGCGTTCGGCTTGGTCGTGTGCCTCGTGCAACAGTCGCATGACCTCCTCGTCGATCCGCTCGGCGGTGCCAGCGGAGATCTTGGGGCCCGCGAAGATCGCGTTGGGGTCGTCCTGGCCCAGCGAGAGGGGGCCGACCTTCTCACTCATGCCGAACTGCGTCACCATCGCGCGTGCGATCTGGGTCGCCCGCTCGAGATCGTTCTGCGCACCCGTGGAGATCTCGCCGTACACGATCTCCTCCGCGACGCGCCCGCCCATCGCGTAGGCGAGCGTGTCCTTCAGCTCGGGTTCGGTGTTGAGAAAGCGGTCCTCGAGAGGACGCGTCATCGTCAGGCCGAGGGCAGCGGTGCCGCGCGGGATGATCGTGATGCGGTGCACCGGGTCGAGGTTCTCGGAGTAGTGGGCGACGAGGGCGTGGCCCATCTCATGTGAGGCCACGCGCGACTTCTCCTTGTCGTTCATCACGCGGGACTTGCGCTCGAGGCCCATCGATGCGCGGTCGATCGCCTCTTCCAGCTCATCCATCGTCACGGCGTTCTTCTCGCGGCGAGCGGCGAGCAGGGCCGCCTCGTTCACGACGTTCTCGAGATCGGCTCCCGTGAAACCGGGGGTCCGCGCCGCGATCGTGCGAAGCTCGACGTTGGAGGCGAGCGCGACCCCGCGGGCGTGCACGCGCAGGATCTCCTCGCGCCCCTTCAGGTCGGGGCGGTCGACGACCACCTGCCGGTCGAACCGGCCGGGTCGCACGAGGGCCGGGTCGAGCACGTCGGGCCGGTTCGTCGCGGCCATGATGATGACACCCTTCGAGGCGTCGAAGCCGTCCATCTCGACGAGCAGCTGGTTCAGGGTCTGTTCGCGTTCGTCGTGCGCCCCGAGCCCGGCGCCGCCCACGCCGCCGCGCCCCTTGCCGATCGTGTCGATCTCGTCGAGGAAGACCAGCGCCGGGGCCTTCTCCTTGGCCTGCTGGAACAGCTCGCGAACCCGTGCGGCACCCAGGCCCACGAACATCTCCACGAACTCCGAGCCGCTCATGAAGAAGAACGGGACGTTGGCCTCGCCGGCGACCGCCCGAGCGAGCAGCGTCTTGCCGCACCCGGGAGGCCCGAGCAGCAGCACGCCCTTGGGGATGCGGCCGCCGAGCCGCTGGTACTTCTTCGGGTTGGAGAGGAACTCCACGATCTCGCGCAGCTCGTCCTTGGCCTCGTCGACGCCGGCAACGTCGGCGAACGTCGTTTTCATCTCTTTGCGGTCATAGATCTTGACCTTGTTCTTACCCATGTTCAGGGCACCCGAGGCGCCCGCGCCCATGCGCCGGAAGACGAACCAGTAGATGCCGATCATGATCAGTGCGAACGGGAGGATGTTGACGAGCAGCGACAGGAACACGCTCGGCTGCTCGAACTCGAAGTTCACGTCGTTGTCCTGCAGGAAGGTCGCGAGATCCTGCGTCTGGAAGTTGGGCGCCAGCGTGGTCGAGAAGTCCTGCGGGCCGTCGTCGGTCGTGAGGGCGCCAGTGATCGCGGAGTCCGAGATCTTCACCGTCGTCTCGGGGTCGAGCTGGTTCTCTTCGACCGCCGTGATGAACTCGTTGTACGTGATCGATCGGCGCTGGGTGTTCGAAAGCACGTTGTTGAAGATCAGCAAGGCCACGAGCAGGATCGGTACGACGAGCCACGGTGCGAACCGGGGGCGCGGCGTGCCGCCGCCGCCGGCGTCGTCGCCGCCGCGGCGTGAGAACGGGGAACGGTTGTCGTTGTCGGGCATCGTGCTTCCTATCCTCCCATCGTCACCGAGATATGCCAGGCCCCTCCACGACGAGATGGTCGGCACCACGGTTCCTCCACAACCCATCGGCAGGGTCGGCCCGGGTCTGGATGCGCGATACTGGGCGCCCATGGCCCAGACCGCCGCTGCCGAAGATCCGGCCCTGCGCGAGCGCTTCGAGCGCGATGTGCTGCCGTTGCTGCCCAGCCTGTACGCCGCGGCGCTGCGCATGACCCGCAATCCCGCTGACGCCGAGGACGTGGTGCAGGACACCTATCTGCGTGCCTACCGGGGGTTCTCCTCCTTCCAGGAGGGCACGAACCTCAAAGCGTGGCTCTACCGCATCCTCACGAACAGCTACATCAACACGTACCGGAAGAAGCAGCGCGAGCCCCAGACCGTCGATGGCCCCGACGACATCGACGAGTGGTATCTCTACGACCGGCTCGGTGGACGCAACGTCGAGCTGTCGGCCGAGACCGAGGTGCTCGACCGCATGCCCGACCAGGCGGTGAAGGATGCGCTCGAATCGCTGCCGGAGAACTTCCGCCTGCCCGTGCTTCTCGCAGACGTCGAAGGGTTCAGCTACAAGGAGATCGCCGAGATCATGGACACCCCGATCGGCACCGTGATGTCCCGCTTGCATCGGGGAAGGAAAGCGCTCCAGAAGGCGTTGTGGGACACGGCGAAGGAACGAGGACTGGTCGACGATGACGACGCCTGACTGCGGGCCCAACTGCATGGAGACGCTCCGTGAGATCGAGTCGTTCCTCGACGGCGAGCTCGACGTCACGGTGCAGCAGCAGATCGAGGTGCACCTCTCCGACTGCAACCCCTGTATGCAGCGAGCGGAGTTCCGACGACACGTGAAGGTCATGATCCGCTCGAAGTGCACGGGCGACACCGTGCCGTCGGCGCTCGAGCAGCGCATCAGGTCCCTGCTCGACGAGCCGCCCGTGGTGCAGTAGACAACGGCCATGCATGAGCTCGGCACGATCCTCGGGGTATGGGCGCACCCCGACGACGACATCTACCTCTCGTCCGGACTCATGGCCGTCGCGGCACAGGCCGGGAACCGGGTGGTCGACGTGACCGCGACCCGCGGCGAGGGCGGCTCGATGGACGAGGAACGCTGGCCGTCCGAGCGCATGGCCGAGGTGCGCACGATCGAGATGCGTCGCAGCCTCGACGTGCTCGGCGTCGAGGAGCACCGGTTCCTCGAGGGACCGGTCGACGTCGACATGCAGACCCCGCTCGATGCGGCGGGGGCTCCGCAGGTGCTCGAGGTCATGCGTGAGGTGCAGCCCGACACGGTCCTGACCTTCGGGCCAGATGGCATGACCGGCCACGAGGGACACAAGAGCGTGTCGTCGTGGGTCGACGCCGCGTTCGCGGAAAGCGCGAAGCCCGGGGCGCGCCTCTACCACGCCACCGCAACGCCTGAGTGGGCAGAGACGTGGCTGCCCAGGCTCGAGCCGTTCAACATCTTCCTGCCCGGCACCCCCCAGGTCGTACCGCGCGAAGCGCTGGGGATCGACTTCACACTGCCCGAGGACGTGCTCGACCTCAAGTGGCAGGCGATCCAGGCGCACGAGAGCCAGGTCGAAGGGCTCGTCGAGGTCTTCGGCGATCACATGCGCGAATGGATGGCGGTGGAGTACTTCCGCCTGGCGGACGAGAAGGGCGCGTGATGGCCGAGCGACCGGAGCCCGTGCGCGACCTCGACTGGGAGCCGCAGCGTGCCCGAGCATTCGTCGACGCGGTCGCCGACATCTACGAGGATCTGCTCTCACGGCTGCCCGATCTACCGGTGATCGTGCACGAGGGACTCGACCAGGTGCGGGCCGGCGTCGTGGTCGACGTGCCCGACGAGCCGACGCCCGAGGTTGAGCTCGTCGACTACCTGCGGCGCATGACGTTCGAGCATTCCGCGTTCCTCGGTCACCCGCGTTTCTACGCCTACGTCTCGGGTGCGGGAACGGTGCCGGGGGCGGCGGCAGAGCTGCTCGCCGCGGGCATCAACATGAACGCCGGCGGCTGGCGGCTCGCACCATCCGCCGTCGAGATCGAGATGGCTCTCACGCGGTGGTTCGCCCAGCAGATGTTCGGCATGCCCGACGGCGCCGCGGGCGCCTTCACGTCGGGCGGCGCGATGGCGAACCTGATCGCCCTGAAGATCGCCCGCGACTCCCGTGCCGGCTGGGACATCAGGGCCGAGGGCGTCGCGGCGGGTCCTCCACTCGGCTTCTACCTCTCGAGCGAGACGCACGTGGTGTCGGACCGGGCCGCCGACATGCTCGGCGTCGGTGCTGCCAACGTGCGGCACGTCCCGGTCGACGACGCCTACCGGATGCGCGCCGACGTCCTGCGCAACATGATCGTTCGAGACCGTGCCGACGGGGTGCACCCGATCGCGGTCGTCGCCAACGCGGGCACGGTCTCGACCGGAGCCGTCGACGATCTCGAGGCGGTCGCCGGGGTCTGCCACGACGAGGGGATCTGGATGCACGTCGACGCCGCCTACGGCGGACCAGCGATGCTCGCCGACGACCTGCGACCCCTCTTCGCGGGTATCGAGCGCGCGGACTCGATCGCGTTCGACCCCCACAAGTGGCTCTACACGCCCCACTCGGGTGGGTGTGTGCTGGTCCGCGACCTCGAGCTGATGCGTCGCTCCTTCGACCTCGAGTATGTGTCGTACATCCTCAAGGACGAGGAACACACCGACTGGGGGATCGATCTCGGCCGTCACTCGCCGAACTTCAGCCGGGGGTTCTGGTCGCTCAAGGTCTGGGTCTCGCTCCTCGCGCACGGCCGCGACGCGTACGCGCGGCGCATCTCCCACGATGCCGCGTTGGCGCGCTACCTGGGCGACATCGTCGAGGAACGCGAGGACTTCGAGCTGATGACCCCCGTGGGTCTGTCGATCACCTGCTTTCGGTACGTGCCGTCCGGACTGCCGGCGCACGGGGCCGAGGGTCGCGAGGAGTACCTCGATCTCCTGAACGAGCGGATCATGACCGAGATCCAACTGGGGGGGCGGGTCTACTGTTCGAATGCCGTGCTGCACGGTCGGTTCTGCCTGCGCTCGTGCATCGTGAACTACCGAACCGAGGCCGACGACGTGGAGGCGCTGGTGGACATCGCGGCCGAGCTCGGCGCGAAGCTCGATGCCGAGCTCCGGCCCGCCACGCTGGCGGCTGGGGCACTGGCGTGAGCTCCTGGGCACTGCTCGGCTCGGGCGAGTTCGAGCCGTGGTCCAAGGTCGCGGATCGATGGCTGCTCGAGCAGGCGACCGGCGACGGTCGCGTCGTGATCGCGCCGACGGCGTCGTCCCGCGAGGGCGACGCCGTCTTCGAGGAGTGGGGGCGCAAGGGGCTGGATCACTTCGCCTCGATCGACGTCGAGGCCGAGGTGCTGCCGGTACGCACCCGCGACGACGCCGAGCGCGACGAGCTCGCGGCGCGGCTCGAGGAGGCGTCGGTCGTCTACTTCTCGGGAGGCAACCCCGCACACCTCTCCGCGGTGCTGCGCGACACCGCGGTGTGCGCAGCGCTCCTGCGCGGGATGGCCCGGGGCATGGGGTACGCCGGATGTAGCGCCGGGGTCGCCTGCCTGACCGAGACGACGTTCGACAGCGACAGCGACGACTTCGACGCGATCTTCAAGCCGGGGCTCGGCATCGTGCGCGAGACCCTCTTCGGACCGCATTGGGACATGATCGATACGTGGGTGCCGGGCGCGTCCGATTTCATCGTCTCGTCGGTCGCCGACGGACACGCGTTCGTCGGCATCGACGAGCAGACGGCGATGCTCGGTGACGGGGCGCACTGGCAGGTGCGCGGGCGGGGCGGCGTGCACGTCCGACGCGACGGCGAGTTCACGCGCTACGGCGACGGTGATCGCTTCGACCTGCCACTCCCGATCGACGGGCGAGGCACCCTCACCCCACACGCGTAGACCTGGGCGCCCCCCGCCCGAGCCCGTAGGGTGACGGGTCGATGGCCTCCCGCACCCAGCTCACCCGCACCTCGCCCATCGAGGACCGCGCGCCGGTGCTGATCCGACGCCTCTCGAAGGCCTATCCCGACGCACACGTCGCGCTCGTGTTCTCCAACCCGCTCGAATGCCTGGTCGCGACGATCCTGTCGGCCCAGTGCACCGACGAGAAGGTGAACGAGGTCACCGCCACGCTCTTCCGCAAGTACCGCAGCGCGGCCGACTACCTGGCCGTGCCCGAGGACGAGTTGAAGGCGGACGTCCGGCCCACGGGGTTCTTCAACCAGAAAGCCGCGTCCCTCCGCGCCGCATGTGAGCGCATCGTCACGGTCTACGGCGGCGAGGTGCCCGACACGATGGAGGATCTGATCACCCTGCGGGGCGTGGCGCGCAAGACGGCCAACATCGTGCTCGGGAACTCGTTCGGCAAGGTCGAGGGCATCGCCGTCGACACCCACGTCCGTCGGCTCGCGAACCGGCTCGGGTTCAGCACGCAGTCCGACGCCGACAAGATCGAGCAGGATCTGATGCGACTGATACCGCGGAGGCGATGGTTCGGGTTCAGCTACGTGCTGATCGACCACGGACGCGCGATCTGCCAGGCAAAGAAGCCCCGATGCGGTGACTGCCCCGTGGAGGACCTGTGTCCGTCGAGTCAGGTATGACCGGGGTCACCCCACCCCGATGAGCTCGTCGTCGGATCGGATCGGGTCCGTCGTGATCGCGGCAGCGGCCGCGCGTCGCCGTGCACGTCTGATCTCTCGACGGTCCTCCTCGCCGAGGCCACCCCAGACCCCCGCGTCCTGGCAGGTGTCGAGCGCCCACGTCAGACACTCGGCACGCACCGGGCATCCCTCGCAGACCTCGATCGCGCGAGCGGTCTGGGCGATCGCCGGTCCCGTCGTGCCGATCGGGAAGAAGAGCTCGGGGTCCTCGCCGATGCAGCGCGCGCGCTCGATCCACCATGTCTCGCGCGGATCCTGCTTGAATCTCGGTTCAATCATCGAGCAACCTCGTCACGTGCGGGGACGGCGACCGCCCCGCGTGGCGGGGAGCCTAGTATCTGAACCGCCGTTCAGTCAAGGAGGAGGATCCACGTGATCGTCTTCCGTCGCAAGCGTCTGCCCGAGGCGCTGGCGCCTGCGCACGAGGCGTTCGAGCGCGTGCTCGGCGAGGTGGAACCTGCGAAGCAGGCGCTCACCGAGGTGATGCCGACGACACGTCTGCCGGGACGGTCGCTGCCCGACGCCCTCGCCGAGTTCGAGGAACGACTCGCCACGGCCCGGGAGGGGATGCCGGCGTGGCATCGCCCGGAGACGGAGCCGGAGTGGGCGGCGTGCGCGGCCGGGATCGACGAAGCGCTCGGCCGCGCCCGGCGATTGCGCGAAGTGGCCCCCGACCTCGGTGGGTTCGAGGGGCTGATCTGGACCGTCGAGAACCTGCTCGACCCGCTCGACCCGTTCGAGGCGGCGGCCGAGCGCTTCCGCTCCCTGCGGGTGGTGGTTCGATGACCGAGGTGCGTCGCCCTATCGGCGAACCTGTGCAGGGGGGCCCCGCGACCCGCCCGATCGCCCGTGCGATCGAGGGCAGGTTCGTCCGGCTCGAGCCGCTCGACCCCGACGCCCACGCCTCCGGTCTGTTCCGACGGTCCCACACGGCGTCAGAGGACGAGGAGATCTGGACGTACATGACCTACGGCCCGTTCGACGGACTCGAGGAGATGCGCTCGTGGCTCGTCGCGGGTGCCGCGTCGACGGACCCGTTGTTCTTCGCCGTGATGGATCGCGACACGACCGAGCCGGTCGGGGTCGTGAGTCTCATGAGCATCGATCCCGCGATGCGTCGGCTCGAGCTCGGGAACATCTGGTACGTGCGGTCGGCGCAGCGGGGTCGGGCGAACACCGAGGCGGCCAATCTGTTGCTCCGCGAGGCGTTCGGCTCGTGGGGGTATCGTCGCGTCGAGTGGAAGTGCGACGCGTTGAACGCCCGCTCGCGCGCGGCCGCCGAGCGGCTCGGGTTCACGTTCGAGGGCATCTTCCGATCCCACATGATCGTGAAGGGCCGCAACCGCGACACCGCGTGGTTCTCGATGCTGGCCGAGGAGTGGCCCGCGCGACGAGCGGCGATGGAACGCTGGCTGGACGCGGAGCCGGGCACGGTCTCGCTCCGCGACCTCATGGCAACCTCCGAGCGCGACTGAGCGCACGGCGGCGCGGCTTCCGTATCGTGAAGCGGTGACCGTCGTCAGCCTCGTGAACGTCGAGAAGTCCTACGGCTCCTGGCCGGTGCTGCGGGGAGCCGACCTCGAGGTGCCCGACGGAGCCCGCATCGGCGTCGTCGGTCCGAACGGCGCCGGCAAGTCGACGCTGCTGCGCCTCCTGCAGGGCACCGAGACGCCGACGGGCGGCGAGGTGGTCCGGCGCAAGGACCTGGTGATCGCCACCCTGCCGCAGCACGCGGACGGCGACGACCGCACGTCGGAGCAGACGGTGTTGGCCGCACGACCGGACATCGGCGCGCTCGACGCCGAGATGCGCGTCGTGGAATCGGAGCTCGGCCGGCCCGAGGTGGTGGCCGACCTCGCCCGGATGGACCGGGTGCTGACGCGCCAGCAGGACCTGCTCGACCGTTGGGTCGCCGCAGGCGGTGCCGGGCTCACGGGAGAGGTGCGATCGATGCTCGCCTCGCTCGGTCTCGGCGATGACGACCTCGCGTTGCCGACGTCCGCGCTCTCGGGTGGTCAACGCAAGCTCGTCGCGCTCGCGGCCTGTCTTATCCGCCAGCCCGACCTGCTCCTCCTCGACGAACCCGAGACCCACCTCGACGCTGACCGCCGCGCTCGGCTCGAATCGATCGTCGCCGAGTTCCCCGGCGCCGTCGTGACGGTGTCGCACGACCGCTACCTGCTCGACGAGACGGTCGCGCGGATCGCCGAGCTCGACGGGGGCCGCATCACGATGTGGCCGGGGAACTACTCGGCCTACGCCGTCGCGAAGGAGATCGCGCTCAAGCGGCAGCAACAGCTCTACGTCACGCAGCAGAAGGAGATCGAACGGCTCGAGGAGGCGGTGAAGCGGTTCGAGCACTGGGCGCGCATCGTGGTGAACAAGCGCCACATCACCCAGGCCCGGAACAAGCAGCGCCAGATCGACCGCATGGAGAAGATCGACAAGCCGGTCTTCGAGCGTCGCAAGATCGCCCTCGAGATGCGGGCGGCCGAGCGAGGCGGCGCCAAGGTCGTCGAGCTCCGTGACGTCACCGTCGCCTTCGACGGCGACCCCGTGCTGCTCGGGTGCAGCGTCCAGGTCCACCGGGGCGAGCGCATCGGGATGATCGGCGCCAACGGGGCCGGCAAGTCCGTGCTCGGCACCGTGCTGGCGGGGCTGCGCGAGCCCGACGAGGGCTCTCGCTGGGTGGGGCCGTCGGTGCAGATCGGCTATCTGGCGCAGGGTCACGAGACCGAGCCTCCCGACCGCACGCCGATCGAGTTCGTCCGCGACGTGAAGCCGATGTACGAGGAAGACGCCGTCGCCCTGCTGGGACGGTTCCTGTTCCGCTACGACCAGATGCGTCAACCGGTCGGCACCCTCTCGGGCGGCGAGCGCACGCGGCTCCAGCTCTGCTTGTTGATGCTCTCGGGCGTGAACTGTCTGCTTCTCGACGAGCCCACGAACCATCTCGACATCGACTCGATGGAGGTGCTCGAGTCCGCGCTCGAGTCCTACGACGGCACCGTGATCGTGATCAGCCACGACCGCTACCTGCTCGACCGCATCCCCGACCGCATCCTCGAGGTCCGCGACGGCCAGGCCCTCTCGTCGCCGGGCGGATACGACGACTGGCTCGAAGCCCGGGGGCGTGTCCCCGCGTGAGCGCGGATGCGCTCGCGAGGATCGAGCGCGACGTCGTCGCGTGCCATGCATGCCCTCGGCTGGTCGAATGGCGGGAGCGGACGGCGCGTGAGAAGGTCGCGCGGTTCGCCGATCAGCCCTACTGGGGACGGCCGGTGCCGGGGTTCGGCGATCCCGACGCCCGTGTGCTCGTGCTCGGGCTCGCCCCCGCGGCCCACGGCGGGAATCGCACCGGCCGGGTCTTCACGGGAGACCGATCGGGGGACTTCCTCTACGCGTCGATGTTCCGGGCCGGGCTCGCGAACCAGCCCACGAGCGAGTCGCTCGACGACGGACTGCGACTGAGGGGGGCCTACGTGACCGCGGTGAACCGATGTGCGCCTCCTGCGAACAAGCCCACGCCGCTCGAGCGCGACCGATGCCTGCCCTTCCTCGTGCGTGAGATCGAGGCCCTGGAACGACTGCAGGTCGTCGTGGCGCTCGGCTCGTTCGGCTGGGACGGGGCGCTACGGGCGTTCGCCGCGATCGGACACACGACCCGGCCGAAGCCCCGGTTCGGTCACGGCGCCGAGGTCACCGTCGGCCCCTACACCCTGCTCGGGTGCTTCCATCCGTCGCAGCAGAACACCTTCACCGGGAAGCTCACCGCACCGATGATGGATGCGGTGATGGCGCGCGCTGCGTCGTCGGGCACATCCGGGGGCCGGGAATAGTCGTCGCACCCGCGACGTATCCTCGAACACATGGGTCGCCACGGAGGATTCTTCGCCGCGCCGCCCGTCGACGCGGATCAGAGACCGGTCGATCGGGCCACCGTGCGACGCGTGATCGACACCTTCAAGCCGTACAAGCGAACGGTCGGGCTCGTCGCGATCGCGATCGCGATCACGTCGGGGCTCGGCGTGATCAACCCGTTGCTCATCGCCGAGATCTTCAACAATGCGCTCTTCGGTGAGCAAGGCTCGTGCGCCGGCGAGGCGTGCCCGAACCTTCCGCTGCTCTACCGGCTCGTGGCGCTGATGATCGCCGTGCCGATCCTCACGAGCCTGATCGGCATCGCGCAGACCTATTGGGCGAACCAGGTCGGACTCAAGGTGATGCAGGACCTGCGCAACGCGCTCTACGCCCATCTGCAGCACATGCCTCTGCGGTTCTTCACGGCGACCCGCACCGGTGAGATCCAGTCGCGGCTCTCGAACGACGTCGGCGGCGTGCAGTCGGTCGTGACCGATACCGCCTCGAACGTGCTCGCCAACGTCGTCACGATCATCAGCACGCTGATCGCGATGCTCGTGCTCTCGGTCCCACTCACGCTGCTGTCGCTCGCGCTCCTCCCGCTCTTCCTGTGGCTGACCGTCAAGGTGGGTCGAGCCCGCCGCGAGGTCGCGACCAGTACGCAGAAGACCCTCGCCGATCTCACCGCGATCACCGAGGAGACGCTCTCGGTGAGCGGCATCCTGCTCTCGAAATCGTTCGGTCGTCAGCGCCACGAGATCGGCAGGTTCCGCGAGGAGAACCAACGGCTCACCGGCTTCCAGATCCGCCAGACGATGATCGGCCGATCCTTCTTCGCAGTCGTGGGCACCTTCTTCTCCATCACGCCCGCGCTCGTGTACCTGGTGGCGGGCTGGCAGCTCTCGACCGACCCGACCGCGATCAGTGCAGGCACGATCGTCGCGTTCACGACCCTGCAATCCAGGCTCTTCTTCCCGATCGGCTCGATGCTGCAGGTCTCGACCGAGGTCCATTCCTCGCTCGCCCTCTTCGACCGCATCTTCGAGTACCTCGACCTCCGCCACGACATCCACGACGATCCGAACGCCGTCATCCTCGACCCCGCCGAGGTGCGCGGCGCGGTCGAGCTGCGCGACGTCCGGTTCCGCTACGACGAGCCCGAGCAGCGGACGACGCCGACGTCTCCGACGGACCTCGAGGCCGCGAACGAGTCACCGAGGGAGTGGACCCTCGACGACGTGTCGATGCGCATCGAGCCGGGCCAGCTCGCCGCGCTCGTCGGCCCGAGCGGCGCCGGCAAGACCACGATCACGTACCTCGTGCCCCGCCTGTACGACGTGCAGCAGGGCTCGATCACGATCGACGGACGCGACGTGCGCGGCGTCACGCTCGAGTCGCTGGGAGAGAACATCGGGGTGGTGACGCAGGAGACGTACCTCTTCCACACGACGATCCGGCGCAACCTCGAGTACGGGAGACCCGATGCGGCGCAGGAGGAGCTGGAAGCTGCCGCCCGCGCCGCCTACATCCACGACCGCATCGCGGAGCTCCCCGACGGCTACGACACGATCGTCGGCGAGCGGGGGTACAAGCTCTCGGGCGGCGAGAAGCAGCGGCTGGCGATCGCCCGGGTGATCCTCAAGGACCCGCGCATCCTGATCCTCGACGAGGCGACGTCGTCGCTCGACACGACGAGCGAGCGGCTCGTGCAGGCAGCGCTGGAGCCCTTGATGCAGGGCCGGACGACGCTCGCGATCGCACACCGTCTCTCCACGATCCTGAAGGCCGACGTGATCTTCGTGCTCGACCGCGGCCGGGTGGTGGAGCAGGGAACCCACGACGAGTTGCTGGAACGGGGCGGGCTGTATGCGCAGCTCTACGAGCAGCAATTCCGCGGGGGCCTGGTGCAGGCAGAGTGCGAGGACGGCGTGGTCCTCGCGAGCGGTGAGGTCGTGCGCTCCGGCTCCTAATCGATCGGGCGCCGGTACGTGAGCAGCACGAACCCGTCAGGGAACACGCGGTCGTCGAGGCGCTGGAACCCTAGCGTTTCGTACATGCCCTGTGCCTCGCGCATCCGCTCGGTCGTGTGCAGCGTCATGTACGTCTTGCCCTCGTCCCGAGCGCGCTCGAAGCAGGCGTCGATCAACGCCCGGGCGACCCCTCGTCGGCGAGCGTCGGGGTGCACGCCCAGCATCCGGATGTGGGACTCCTCGGGGTGCAGGGTCGGGTCGTCCTCGACCTCGACGCGATCGAACAGCTCCAGCGTTGCACTACCCACGATGCGGTCGTCGTCGAGGGCGACGAGGATCGTGGTGCGATCGGCCCGCCCCTCGACGTCGGCGATCGCCTCGAGGTACTCGTGCCAGTCGTCGTCACCGTCGACGACGAACTGGCGGTATGCCTCGGCCGTGACACGACCGGCCTCCGCGTACTCGTGCGGAGCGGCCTCCCGTACGGTCACGGGCGACGCCCGCCCGATCATCCGACGACGCTGACCCCGAGGGCGAGACCGATCAGATAGGTCACGACCGCGGCGGCCCCACCGATCGCGAGCATGCGCAGCCCGGAGAGCAGCGGCGAGCGCCCCGTCAGCCGGGCGGTCAGGGCGCCGACGCCGAGCAGCGCGAGGGCCGTGATGAGGGCCGATGCGATCACGGCGGACGTGCCCTCGAGGAACAGGAACGGCACCAGCGGCACCAGCGCGCCGATCGAGAACGTGAGGAACGACGACGAAGCGGCTCCCCAGGGTGAGCCCAGTCCCTCGTCGGGGTCGATGCCGAGCTCCTCCCTCGCGTGCGTGTCGAGGGCGGTCGCCGGGTCCTTCGAGAGCTCGCTCGCCAGCGCGTCGGCGAGCTCGACCGGCACGCCCTTGCGCTCGTAGATCTCGGCGAGCTCCGCCCGCTCGCCCTCGGGATCGCTGCCCAGCTCGTGCGCCTCGAGATGCAACATGCGTTCGAGCACCTCGCGCTGGACGCGCATCGAGACGTACTCGCCAGCGCCCATCGAGAACGCTCCCGCGAGCAGGCCCGAGATGCCGGCGAGCAGGATCACGGTGCGAGGTTGGTCGGCGCCGGCGAACCCCATGATCAGCGCCGCGTTGGAGACCAGGCCGTCGTTCACACCGAAGATCGCCGCGCGCAGTGTGCCCGTCTTCCCGGCGCCGGCTCGCTGCTCAGCGTCGACCGGTCCCCGGTGGGGGAGCATGGGCTCGCGGCGCCCGCGGATGCGGCGTCGCGTCGCCAGGAGCTCGGGGAGCATGCTCTTCGTTCTCGCGTGCTCGGGCGGCAGCGTCGGCTCGTCCACAAGGTCGAGCATAATCGGGTGTGGCACGAGCTCCCGACCTCACGTCCATGCTGCTGGCGGCACATCGTGCGCTGGCGTCGGCGCTGACGGCCTCGATGGCCGAGCGTGGCTACGACGACGTGCGGCCGGGCCACGGGGCCGTGTTCCTGCACGTCGACCGCAAGACCGGCACGAGGCTGGGCGACCTGGCGGGCCGCGCCAGCATCACGAAGCAGTCGATGATGCAGGTCGTCGACGACCTCGAGGCCCGCGGGTACGTGAGCAGGATCGCCGACCCCGACGATGCGCGCGCCAAACTCGTCACGTTGACCGCGGAGGGGCGACGATGCGCGACCGAGTTCCGGCGGGCGGTGCAGGTGCTGCAGACCCGCACCCGCCGGCGGCTCGGTGACGGCGCCGACGAGGCGCTTCGATCGGCCCTCACCGTCCTCGCCGACGAGGGCTAGCGGCGGGCGAGCCCGGCCCGATCGGCACGGAACGCCGATCGATCGAACGACGTGTCCTCGCCCGTGGCGAGGTCGGCCAGGGCGCGTCCGAACAGCGGCACGAACTTGAACCCGTGTCCGCTGCACGGCGAAGCGACCACGATCTGCCCCACCCGGTCGAGCACGAAGTCCTCGTCGGGGGTGATCGTGTACAGGCACGTGTCGGTGCGTCCGGTCGCGCGCGCCATGGGCAGGTGCTCCGTCACATACGCGATCACGCGCTCCACGCGTTCAGGGTCGGCGTCGAACGTGCGTGCGTCGGGATCGGTGGCGGGGCCGGCCATGTGCAGGCCGACCTTGAACGAGCCGACGTCCCACGGATCGGGAACGAGGTACGGAGGGTGATCCGCGTCCTCGAGCCAGTCGATCATCGTCGGCAACGACGCGTCGCGGTCCTCGAGCTCGAAGTAGGTCGACTGCTCGAGGTTGGGGCGCAGCGTGAGATCAATGCCGGTGCCGGCGAGCAGCGGTCCCGCCCACGCTCCGGCGGCGACGATCGCCACGGGAGCGACGAAGGTCTCTCCGCCGTCGGTCGTGACCTCGACGGTGTCATCGCGCGGCGCGAGCTCGGTCACCGTGGTCTCCGAGTGAAGCGTCGCACCGCTCGCCTCGGCGAGCCTGGCCTGGGCGATCACCGTCGGCGCGGCGTGGAGCACGCCGCCGTCGGGCTGGAACGCCACGTCGGCCCCGGCGGGCAACCGGAGCGACGGCCAGCGCTCCTGGGCCTCGGCCCCACGGATGCGCTCGACCGATGCACCTGCCTCCTCGAGCAGGTCGGCCCGGTGCAGGGCAGCCGGTCCCACGTCGATGCCACCGGTGACGCGCAGGAGTTGCTCGCCCGCCTCGGTTTCGAGCTCCTGCCAGGCCTCGCGAGCCGACATCGCCAGCCGGACGTAGTCAGGCCGGTGGTAGGCATAGCGGAAGATGCGGGTCGGGCCCCCGGAGCTGCCGTTGGCGTGCCCGACGGTGAACCGCTCGAGCACCAATGTCGCGCGCCCGCGCCGAGCCAGCTCGCGGGCGGCGGCCGTGCCCATCGCGCCGCCGCCGACCACGATCACGTCGAACCGTTCCACGCCGGGAACGGTAGCGCAGGAGTCCACCTGTGGAGCGCGGCCTCGTCGACCGGGCGACCGGGGGTAGCATGGCTCGATGCGCGATCTTCCCGAGACCGAGGGCAAGACCGGCCTGCCGAGCCCGACCCGGCAGAAGCCCGAACGGCCCCGTGACCGGCTCGGGCGTCCGCTCGACTGGGGCGCCGAGAACGAGCTGGTACTCGAGGACTACGACTCGCTGACGCTTGAGCAGAACCACGAGCTCGGGCGCGAGCACATGCGCGAGGGGCGCTACTTCCCTGCGCACGAGGCCTGGGAGACGGCCTGGAAGCAGGCTCGAGGCACCGACGATGCGGAGTTCTTCAAGGGGCTCTCGCAGATGGGGGCGGGCTACGTGCACCTGCTCCGGGGGAACGCCCACGGCGCGATGACCCTGATGCGCCGCGCCTCCCGCCGGGTGAAGGAGTATCCCGACGGTCATCACGGCATCGCGACGATGGCCCTGCACGACAAGCTCGAGGCCGACGCCGCCGCCGTCGAGCGTGGAGACCTGGTGCCCGGAGAAGACGTGACCTTCGACCCCCCGGTCGTCTAGCGGCGCCCCGTGGCGCCGTGTAGCCTGTGCGACCAGGATGACCCAGGTCGAGACCAGCGAGATCGAGTGGAAGGGGCGGACCGGGCCCTTCTCGCTGCTCGTGAGACCCGGGGTCTTCAGCCCGACGAGCACGAGCAGGACGCTCGCCGACGCACTCGAGATCGGCCCGGACGACACCGTGATCGACGTCGGCTGTGGCAGTGGCGTGCTGGCGTTCGTGGCGGCCAAGCTCGGCGCGAAGAAGGTCTACGGCTGCGACCTGTCCGGCCCCGCGGTCGAGATGGCGATGCGCAACGCCGAGCGCCTCGGCTTGAGCGACGTCTGTGAGTTCCGACAGGGTGACCTGCTCGAGCCGATGCGCGACGTGCACGCGACCGTGCTGATCGGCGACGTTTCGGGCATCCCCGACGACCTCGCGGCGGTCACGGGATGGTTCCAGGACGTGCCGGCGGGAGGGCCCACCGGGGCCGAGCTCCCCCGCAAGCTGTTGGAGACGATCGGCGACACCCTTGAGCCCGGTGGCCGCCTCTACCTGCCGACGGGCACGCTGCAGGACGAGAACGCGATCCTGGCGGCTGCCCGACGGGTGTTCGGCGACAACATCGAGCCGGTGCTCGAGCGCACGTTCCCGCTGCCCGACCTCGTGGCGAAGGCGACCGCCACCGCGCGCCTCATGAAGGACGGACTGCTGAAGCTGCACCAGCGCGGTAGCCGGCTGCTCTGGGAGCTCCGGGTCTGGCGCTGCGTCCGCGCCTGACCGACCACCCGTCCGAGCGCGCTCGCTATCCTCGGCTCTCTCGCGCGAGCCCCACGATCGACCACACGAGCAGCGCCGCGCCCGCGGGCAGGAGCAGCAGCCCGTACACGAGCGAGGCGCCGGTGACGATCACCCCCAGCACGAGGAAGAGTGGCCACGCGCTTGCCGTCGGGAAGGACCCCAGCGACTCACCCGCAGAGGCCGCGGGATCCCCCTCGGGGTCGTCGGCGGCGTGGACCGCTCTCGAGGGCCCGTGGCGCGCCCACCACACCGCCACGATGAGCGGCATCAGCCCGAGGAACCAGAGGGCCACGGCCCCCACCCATTCCTGCGTGAGGACGAAGTACACGGAGCCGAGCACCAGTCCGAACGCCGAGTACACCCAGAGGTAGCGCAGCGCGATCCTCATGAAGACTCCTCGGCGGTCGTCACGCTCGAGCCCGGTGCGAGCTCGGGGTGACGCATGTCGAACGCCGGACGCTCGGACCGGATGCGGGGCAGCGAGGAGAAGTTGTTCTCGGGCGGCGGCGACGTCGTGGCCCACTCGAGCGAGAACCCGCCCCACGGGTCGTCGCCCGCGGGTGTGCGACGCCGCCGCGCCGTGAGCGCGTCGACCAGGAACAGCAGCACGCCGGCCGAGAGGACCACGACGCCGAGCGACGACACGAGGTTCGGCGTGTCCCATCCCAGCCCCGGTGCGTAGTCGACGATACGTCGCGGCATGCCGCGCAGTCCCACCACGAACTGCGGCCAGAACGTGAGGTTGAACCCGACGAACATCAACACGAACACGCCTCGGCCGAGTCGCTCGGAGAGCCGGTATCCGAACGCCTTGGGCCACCAGAAGTAGATCGCGGCGAAGATGCCGAAGACCGACCCACCCATCATCGTGTAGTGGAAGTGCGACACGAGGAAGTACGAATCCGCGAGTTGGAAGTCGAGCGGGGCGCTCGCGAGCATCACGCCCGTCACGCCGCCGATCAGGAAGTTCAGCAGGAACCAGATCGAGAACAACATCGGCACGCGGAAGACGAGCTTGCCGCCCCACATCGTGCCGATCCAATTGAAGAACTTCACCCCGGTCGGCACCGCGA
>JBGGNG010000158.1:0-29938 GCA_041287635.1 Actinomycetota bacterium
ATCGATCCCGCGACCCCTTCAGACTCCATGCGACTTGCCGTGTTCACGACATCTCCCCACAGGTCGTAGGCGAACTTGTGGCTGCCCACGATCCCGGCGACGACCGGGCCCGAATTGATCCCGATCCGCAGGCTGATGTCATGGCCGTGGAACCGGTGTCGCTCGGTGTGGTCGCGGATCCGAAGGGCCAGCTCGGCGATGGCGTGCGCGTGATCGGTCCGTCCGTGCGGCACGCCGGCGGCAACCATGTATTCGTCTCCCACGGTCTTGATCTTCTCCAGACCCAGCTCCTCCACGAACCCGTCGAAGGTCGTGAACACGCTGTTCAGCAGCCCCACGAGTTCGGGCGGGGACATCGCTGCCGACATCGGCGTGAAGCCGACCACGTCAGCGAACAGGACCGAGGCCGACTCGTGATCGTCGGCGATCATCGTCCGGTCCGACTTGAGCCTGCGGGCGATCTCATCCGGCAAGATGGTGTGCAACAGATCGTCGGAGTCCTTCTGGAACCGGTCGCGTTGGCGCACGAAGTAGGCCATCGAGGCGAACACGAAGACCGTGACCGAGACGATCGTTGTCGCGATCCCGGCGGCCGACCCCTCGACCGCGTACATCGGCTCGATCCGTTCAGGCAGCACGACGGCCAGGACGACCGTGATCCCGTAGGCCAGGAACCACAGGAACGCCACCCTGACGGGGAGCGCGATCAGCGCGCCGATGACGACCAACGATCCCCAGAGGATCACCAGGTCCGACGGCACCAGGCCGCCCAGGATGATCGTCCCCGCCAGGACCTCGATGAGTATGAGGAACAACGCTGCATCGACGATCCACAGGAACCGATGAGGCTTGAGTGCGAGCACCCCCAGCAGAAGGACGCTCGTGAGCGCGGCGGTGAGGTCGACCACGCCCACCCCCCGCAGCCCCTCGCCGAACTCCGAGGCTGAGACGGGCAGGCGAACCAGCGCCCCGAAGACGAAGTAGCCGACAACGATCCTTCTGGTCCCGCGCTGGAGGTCGGTCTCACCCGGGTATGTGCCGAGGGACATGAGGGAGTCCCACCAACGTCGGAAGCGGGACCCGGCCATCGGGCGATACTAGTTGGACGCGTGACGAGCTGGATCGGGACGGTCGTCCTCAAGACCGAGATGGCGGCCGGGAAGCCACGTACAGTGTCCACTCCCGTGGGTCTTTACCCGGTCAACCGCGGGCCATGCTTCGTTGGTTGGGGATCCGTTACCAGATGGGCGGGATCCGTTACCGCTGCGAGGTAACCGGTGCCGATTACCTGGGTGTTCTGCGACTTCTACCGCCCCGACCTGGCCTCGGACGCCGCGCCGACCTCGAGGGGCCGGCGCGGCGTCAGATGGCGCGCCCGACGGGCTTCGATCCCGCGATCTCCGCCTTGACAGGGCGGTGAGGACGGCCTGACTCCTCTACGGGCGCACGTTGGTGTTCCAGTTGTCATGGTCCCGCGCGACGACCTGAGGATCCGCGCCCGCAACCGTGCCCCCAACGGGATTCGAACCCGTGCTTCCGCCTTGAAAGGGCGGCGTCCTAGGCCGCTAGACGATGGGGGCGCAGGTGCTCCTCCAGCAGGGTAGCGGCCCCGAGGGCAGCCGACAGAGTATAGCCAGGGAGGGCTCGGGCCCGACCTGCAGGGCTTCGGTGCTCAACCGCGGGGACCCGAACGCCGAACACCAGCCGTGATGAGACTCGTGCTGGAGTGGCTCGGTCTGGTGCGTCCCGATCCTGACCGGAAGCAACCCGTGGCGGTCCCGGCGTGGGGCCCTTACGTGGTCGCGGCGACCGCCGCGATCGGCGCGATGGCCACGGCGGCGCTCGTGCGGCTCATCGTCGGCGCGTTGATCTGAACGAGCTCCGCGCGCGCCCGATCGCGGGCATCACGATCTCGAGTCGGTCCCCCGGTCGCACGTCGGCGTCCGCGTCGAGCTCGAGGATGTGTCGAACGCCGACGCGCGGCAGCACCAGTCGTCGCGGACGGACCACCGTGACGCGCCGGACGCGCCACTCCCGATCGAGCCCGGCGACGGTGATGGGGACCCGCATGCCGATCGTGTGCACGGATCGACAGTGCTCGAACAGCATCGCCTCCGCCGCATGATGTCCACGGAGCCCTCGGACCCGGTCTCGCCTGGATGAGGGCACATGGGCGGTCACGCGCAGACCGCGTGGCCCGAAGAGCTCGACCGATCGCATCGTGGCCGACGGTAGCGGTGGTCGCTGACATCGGTGGGCCCGGCAGGATTCGAACCTGCGGCACGAGGGTTAAAAGCCCCCTGCTCTGACCGGACTGAGCTACGGGCCCGCGACTCGGATTGTAGGGAGCGACGGCCGGCGCGGAGCGATTCAGCCCGCGTAGCGGTTGGTGATCGGCATGCGCCGGTCGCGCCCGAACGCCTTCGGGGTGATCTTCACCCCCGGCGCAGCCTGGCGCCGCTTGTACTCGTTGCGGTCGATCATCCTCACGACGCGTTCGGCCAACGCCCGATCGAACCCGGCGCTCACCATGTCGTCGACCCCGAGATCGTCCTCCACGTAGGTCTCGATCACCGGGTCGAGCTCGTCGTACGGCGGCAGCGAGTCGGTGTCCTTCTGTCCGGGTCGCAACTCGGCGCTCGGGGGCTTCGTGATCGTGCGTTCGGGGATCGGTGGTTCCTCACCGCGGGCCGAGGCGGACGCGTTCCGCCAGTTCGCGAGCTCGTAGACGAGGGTCTTCGGCACGTCTTTGATCGGCGCGAAGCCGCCCGCCATGTCGCCGTACAGGGTCGAGTAGCCCACCGCGTACTCGCTCTTGTTGCCGGTCGCGAGCACGATCGGGCCGAACTTGTTCGACAGGGCCATCAGCAGGTTGCCTCGGATGCGCGCCTGCAGGTTCTCCTCGGTGACGTCCTCGGCCGTGCCGGCGAAGAGCTCGGCGAGCGCGTAGCGGTAGGCATCGAGCACGCTCGTGATCTCGACGGTGTCGAGGCGCATCCCGAGCCGACCGGCGCAGTCCATCGCGTCCTCGACGCTCTCCGGCGAGCTGAAGTGCGACGGCATCGCGATGCCGCGCACCGCGTCGGCCCCCAGCGCGTCGACCGCGAGTGCTGCGGTGATCGCGGAGTCGATGCCGCCGGACAATCCGAGCACAGCCTCATGGAAGCCGTTCTTCCGGACGTAGTCCCCGAGGCCGAGCACCAGCGCCCGCCAGACCTCTTCGGCGTCGTCGGTCGGCCACTCCGGGCGCGGGTCGGCGAACGAGGCATCGCCGTGCAGGTCGACGATCAGCAGGTCCTCGCTGAACATCGTTGCCCGGTGGCGCACCGTGCCGTCGGGCGCGATCATCATCGAGCCGCCATCGAACACGAGCTCGTCCTGGCCTCCGACCGCGTTCACGTACGCGATCCAGGCGCCGGTGCGACGCGCTCTCGCGGCCAGGATCTCGGCGCGCTCGGCGGTCTTGCCTCGGTGGTATGGCGAACCGTTGATATTCAGGATCAGCGGCAGGCCGGCGTAGCTCGCGAACGGCTGGGCGTCGTGCCAGGCGTCCTCGCACACCGACAGACCGACCGTCATCCCGGCCACCTCGACGCGCGTCCCCTCGGTGCCGGGTACGAAGTAGCGCTGCTCGTCGAAGACCCCGAAGTTCGGCAGCTGCATCTTGTGGTAGCGAGACTCGACGGTGCCGTTGCGCAGCAGCGCCGCCGCGTTGTGCGCCCCCGCGTCGGAACGGTCGATGAACCCCGTGACGACTGGGCACGAGGTCGCCGTCTTGCGCGCGAGGGCGTCGAGTGCCTCGAGGTTCTCGCGGACGAACTCCCCGCGGTGCACGAGGTCTTCGGGGGGGTAGCCGGTGACCGCGAGCTCAGGGAACGTGACCAGGTCGGCGCCGTCCTGCGTCGCCCGGCTGGCCGCGTCGGCCATGCGAGCCACGTTGCCGTCGAGGTCGCCGACCGTGAGGTTCACCTGTCCGAGGGCGATTCGCGGCATGCGTCAGAGCCTACGCGAGGAACGCTCGGAGCAGGCTGTCGGCGAGGCCGGCGCTACTCGGTGCCGCCAATGTCGACGTTGTACGCCTCCCACACGAGGTCGGCGCCCTTCTGCCGATGGCGGATCACCGTTCCGATGAACCGCTGCAGGTCGTCGCGTGCGTCGTCGAGCGGCCACTCCGGTCCGCCGATCGTGGCCACCTCGAGCCGCTGGACCATCTCGCCGACCTTCTCGCCGATCTCGGGATGCTCGCCCTTCAACCGACGGACGGTGCCGTCGAGCCGCGGCGCCCGCGTGATGATCTCCTCGTAGAGGCCCCCCGGCTTCTCGGTGACCAGCACGTGCTGATCGAACGCGTCGCGGACACCGATCATCTCCTTCGTGACGAGCGCGGTCCACTCGGGGATGCGGCCGGCGGCCGGCGATGAGATCGCGATCTCGAGATGCACGAGGGCGTCGTGCAGGGTCGCGCGTCGGCGCTTCGCCTCGGAGAGCGCGGGGGTGATGTCGTCGTGGTCAGGGGCCATATCGCCACGGTAGCCGAGCGATGCGCGCCGGAGCAAATCGCCCGAGCGGCAGGTTCGAGGTCGACGTTTCCGCCGTCACGGCACGGTCGGCTGAGTCTGAACCCACGAACGGTCCCGCTCGTACCCCTACGGTGGGACGGCGGACGAGGGAGGGAACATGCGACGGATCGTGGTGATCGTGGCATCGACGGTGGTGATCGCGGTCGCCGCGGCGGGTCCGGTGTCGGCCGTGACGATCCGCGGCAGCGGAACGAGGTGGCGCCCGTCGACGGTGGACATCGATCGGGGCGACCGGGTGCGGTGGCGCGCGGCGAGCGGCTCCCACACGGTGCGCGCGTACGGCGGCGACTGGCGCTACTCGAAACGCATCAGCCAGGGCGAGTCGGTCTCACGCGCGTTCCGGCAGCGCGGCACGTATCGGTTCTACTGCTCGATCCACGGCAACGTGGCCGGGGGGAACTGCACCGGCATGTGCGGCAGGGTCCTCGTCTGACGATCACCCGGCGCCACCCGAGGTCGGTCGCTACAGGATCGGCAGGTAGCGCTCGAGCTCGAAGGGGCTGACGTAGGACTTGAAGGCGTCCCATTCCGCGCGCTTGTTCCTGATCAGGAATTCGTGCACGTGCTCGCCGAGAGCCTCGCGCAGCACGTCGCTGTGCTCGGCGAGGTGGATCGCCTCGACGAGGTCCTCGGGAAGCGACCGGATGCCGGCCGACTCGCGCTCGTCGTCGCTCATCTCGTAGATGTTGTTGCTCGCCTCCGGCGGCAGCTCGTACTCGTGCTCGACGCCTTCGATGCCCGCCGCGAGCATCGCCGCGAACGCCAGGTAGGGGTTGCAGGCCGGGTCGGGGGAGCGGTACTCGATGCGCGTCGCCTCTTCCTTGCCGGGCTTGTACTGGGGAACGCGCACGAGTGCGCTCCGATTGCGCCGTGCCCAGCAGACGTAGACGGGTGCCTCGTATCCGGGCACGAGGCGCTTGTACGAGTTCACCCATTGGTTCGTGAGCAAGGTGATCTCGGGACCGTGGTGCAGCAGCCCTGCGATGTAGTGCTTGGCCGTCTTCGAGAGGTGGTACTCGTCGGTCGCGTCGAAGAACGCGTTGCGGTCGCCCTCGAACAACGACTGGTGGGTGTGCATGCCCGAGCCGTTCACGCCCGCGACCGGCTTCGGCATGAACGTCGCGTAGATGCCGAACTCCTGGGCCACCTCCTTCACGGTGAGGCGGTAGGCCATCACGTTGTCGGCCATCGAGAGCGCGTCCGCGTATCGCAGATCGATCTCGTGCTGGCTCGGCGCCACCTCGTGGTGCACGTACTCGACCGGGATGCCCATCGCCTCGAGGTACTGCACCGTGCGCTTGCGGTAATCGGTCGCGACGTCGAGAGGCGTCTCGTCGAAGTAGCCGCCCTGATCGAGGAAGGACGGGTCGTCGACCGAACGGAAGTAGAAGTACTCGAGCTCGGGGCCGACGTAGAACGTGAAGCCCAGGTCGGCCGCGCGTTGCAGCTGTCGCTTCAGCACCCCGCGCGGATCGCCGTCGAAGGGCACGCCGTCGGGGGTCCAGACATCACAGAACATCCGGGCGACGGGGGCCTCCGTCGTCCAAGGGATGATCTGGAACGTCGCCGGGTCGGGGATCGCGATCATGTCGGATTCCTGGATGCGGCTGAACCCCTCGATCGAGGAGCCGTCGAACCCCATGCCCTCCGCGAACGCGCCTTCGAGTTCCTGCGACGTGATCGTGAACGACTTCAGGAACCCGAGCACGTCGGTGAACCACAGGCGCACGAACCTGATGCCCCGTTCCTCGATCGTGCGCAGGACGTAGTCGGCTTCCGCAGTGAGCGTCATGCCTCAAGGGTAGGGGCGGCGGGGCGCCACCCGGTTACACGCGTGTGAACTCAGGAAAGCGCTCACCGGTACCGTGCAGTAACCATCGCTGTCCGGACTACCATCGGCGTCCGGCACGAAAGGGGACGAGGTGACGAGGTTCGAGGGGCGCATGCGCATCCCGTCGAGATCGCCGTTCGAGTCCGAGATCGGCTTCTCAAGGGCGCTGGTCGCAGGGCGGCACGTGCACGTGTCGGGTACCGCACCGATACCGGCCGACGGCGGGGCCACGGCCCGAGGTGCGTACGAGCAGGCTCGCCGATGCCTCGAGATCGTTCTGGCCGCGCTCGAGCAAGCCGGCGCCGGCCCGGAGCAGGTGGTGCGCACGCGGACGTACTTGCTCGACGCCGACGACTGGCGCGAGGTCGGGCGCGCGCACGGCGAGGTATTCGGTGACGTCCGTCCGGCGAGCACGATGGTCGTCGTCGCCGGCTTGCTCGACCCGGCGTGGCTGGTCGAGATCGAAGCCGACGCCATGCTCGACGACTGATCGTTCGGGCTCGGCTCAGGCCATCTGCGCTCGAAGCGCGGCGGCGGCCGCCGCGACGCGGTCGGCGTCGACGCCGTGCTCGATGCCGAGCCGATCGAGGAGCGCACACAGCGTCTCGGTCGCGAGGTTGCCGGGGGCGCCGGGCGCGAAGGGGCATCCTCCGGTACCCCCCGCCGACGAATCGAAGATGCTGACGCCGTGCTCGAGGCCGGCCTCCACGTTGTCGAGCGCCCGGCCTCTCGTGTCGTGCAGGTGCAGCGCGAGCCGCTCGACGGGCAGGCGTTCCAGCAGCGTGTCGCAGACCACGTGCAGGTCGGTGGGCTCGGCGACGCCGATCGTGTCGCCGACCGAGATCTCATCGCACCCGAGTTCGAGCAGGGCGACGCAGACATCCAGGACCGCCGAGGGGTCGACGGCTCCCGAGTAAGGACACCCGAACGCCGTCGAGACGTAGCCCCGACGCCACCACCCGAGCTCGCCGGCTCGAGCGAGCACGGGCTCGAACGCCTCGAGCGACTCCGCGATCGTCATGCCGATGTTCCGCTCGACGAAGGCCTGCGAGGCGGCGGTGAACACCGCGACCGCGTCTGCGCCGGCGCGTTCGGCCCGCTCCATGCCCCGCATGTTCGGCACGAGCACCGGGTAGCGCACGCCGCCACGCCGCCGCACGCGCGGCAGCACTTCGTCGGCGTCGGCGAGCTGCGGCACTGCCCGTGGGCTCACGAACGACGTGACCTCGACGACCGGGAGGCCCGCCCCGGCGAGCGCCTCGACGAACGCGACCTTCGCCTCGGCGGACACGAGGGCTTCCTCGTTCTGCAGCCCGTCGCGGGGGCCGACCTCGACGATGCGGACCGCGTGCGGCCGCTGCCCGTTCGTATTCACCCCGCCATCATCCTTCCTCGAGTTCGATCAGCGTGTCGCCGCGCGCGACGACGTCGCCGGCCCGCACGTGCACGGCTCGCACAATGCCGGCGCCGGGCGCCGCGACCTGCACCTGGATCTTCATCGCCTCGAGCATCGCGAGGATCTGCCCGGCCGCCACCGCGTCGCCGGGCTCGACCTCGACGCGCAGCACGCTGGCGGGCATCGGCGCGATGAGCGAGCCGCCGGGCGGCGTCAGCTCGGAGGCCTCGAGTTCGTCGTCGCCGAGCCGATACGACCAGCCTCGGAACTGCGCGTGGGAGCCGGCGACGGTCACATCGGCCACCGTGCCGGCGGTGCCGAACACGACCCAGGGGTCCGGGCCCGAAGGTTCGGCTCGGACCCCTGGGGGCAAGATGGGCACCTCGGGCCTCCAGACCTGTTCGACCCAGTCGGTGTCGACGGTGCCCTCAACGACCTCGGGCCTGGCGAGGGCATCGAGCAGGAACCCCAGATTGGTCGCGACCCCGACGATCCGGACCTCGGCGAGCGCCGCTCGCAGCCGGGCGATCGTGGCCGGTCGGTCCTCTCCGTGGGCGATCACCTTCGCGAGCAGGGGATCGAACCCGATGCCGATCACCTCGCCGCCGACGAGCGCGGTGTCGATGCGCACCCCCGGCCACCTGGGCAGCTCGAGTCGCGTGACGCGACCCGTCGCCGGCAGGAACGCGTTCGCCGGGTCCTCGGCGTAGACGCGCGCCTCGATCGCGTGGCCCCGAAGCGACACACCGGCTCGATCGACCGGCACCCTGCCTCCTCCGGCGATCTCCAGCTGCGCGCGCACCAGGTCGACGCCGGTGACCGCCTCGGTGACCCCGTGCTCGACCTGGAGGCGGACGTTCATCTCGAGGAACCACCACTCCCCGTCGGGGGCGAGCAGGAACTCGGCCGTGCCGGCGCCCCGGTACCCGCCGGCTTGGGCGAGCGCGATCGCGGCCGCCCCGAGCGCCCTTCGCAGCTCGTCGTCGACACCCGGAGCGGGCGAAGCTTCCACGATCTTCTGATGACGTCGTTGCAGCGAGCAGTCGCGCTCGCCGAGATGCACCGCGTTCCCATGGTCGTCGAGCAGCACCTGCACCTCGACGTGGCGGACACCTTCGAGCCGTCGTTCCAGGAACACCCGCTCCTCGCCGAACCCGGCCACCGATTCCTGCCGGGCCTCGGCCAGCACCGTGCGGAGGGTCGCGAGGTCGTCGACGCGCCGCATGCCGCGACCGCCGCCGCCACCGGCTGCCTTGACCAGCAGGGGCGGCCCGAGCAGCGCGGCTTCCCGCTCGATGGCCTCGTCGGACATGCCGTCGGCGTCGACGCCGGGCACGACCGGCACGTCCGCCGCCCGCGCGACCGTCCTCGCGACGGTCTTGTCGCCGAGGCGGCGCATCGCGTCGGGGGGCGGGCCGACCCAGCCGAGCCCCGCCTCCAACACGAGCTCCGCGAATGCCGGGTCCTCGGCGAGGAACCCGTATCCGGGGTGCACCGCGTCGGCATCGGCGTGCGTCGCCGCATCGACGAGCGCCTCGGCGTCGAGGTAGGACGGCACCTCCACGATGGCATCGGCGAGCGTGGCCGGCAGTGCGTCACGCTCCCCGGCGGTCACAGCGACCACTGGGGAGATGCCGGCCTCGCGACACGCCTGCACGATGCGTACCGCGATCTCGCCGCGGTTCGCGATCAGGAGCCGTCGGATCGCGACCATCTCGGCGAGCGCTTCTCGAGGAACGCGGTGGCGCCTTCCTGCCCTTCGTCGCTCGCGCGCGCTGCGGCGATGCGGTCGGGAAGGTCGGAGAGCGCGAGCGACGAGGTCATATCGCGCACGAGCCGCTTGTTCGCGGCCACGGCCTCGGGTCCACAGGACAGGTACGCGCGAGCCACCTCCTCGACGGTCGAGTCGAGCCGGTCTGCCGACACGACGTGATGTACGAGCCCGAACGTCGCGGCCTCGGCGGCGTCGAACACACGGCCGGTGGTGAAGAGCTCTCGGGCGCGGCCGGGGCCGATAGCGCGGACCACGTACGGCGCGATCGACGCCGGCAGCAGCCCGAGCCGCACCTCGGCGAACGCGAAGCGGGCTCCCTCGACCGCGACGGCCACGTCGGCGCACGCGACGAGCCCCGCGCCGCCGCCGATGGCCGGGCCGTTCACACGTGCCACCACCGCCTTGGGGCAACGGTCGAGCGTGTCGAACGCCGCCGCCATCGCTGCCGTGTCGTCCCGGTTCCGCTCCACGGAGAGGTCGCGACTCGCGCGCATCCACGCGAGGTCGGCGCCGGCCGAGAACGCGCTGCCCGCGCCAGTCAGCACCATGACCCGGAGGTCGTCGTCGCCGGAGACGTCGTCGACCGCCTCGGCGAGCGCGGCGAGCAGGCTCGGGTCGAGCGCGTTGCGCCGGTCCGGGCGGTCGAACGTCAGGGTCGCGACGGGCCCCTCGCGGGTCAGCTGCACGTCGCTCACATCCGGAAGACCCCGAACGTCGTCGGCTCGAGCGGCGCGCGCGAGGCGGCGTCGAGCCCGAGGGCGAGCACCTTCCTCGTGTCGAGCGGGTCGATCACGCCGTCGTCCCACAGGCGCGCCGTCGAGTGGTACGGACTCCCTTCGGCCTCGTACCGGTCGATCGTCTCCTGCTCGCGCTCGGCCTCGCCGCCCACCATGGTCAGCACCTTCGCCGCCTGCACGCCGCCCATCACGGAGATGCGGGCGTTCGGCCACATCCACAGCTGCCGGGGACCGTACGCCCGCCCGCACATCGCGTAGTTCCCGGCGCCGAACGAGCCGCCGATCACGACCGTGAACTTCGGCACGTTCGCGCAGGCGACAGCGGTCACGAGCTTCGCGCCGTCCTTCGCGATGCCGCCCGCCTCGTACTCCCGCCCGACCATGAACCCGGTGATGTTCTGCAGGAAGACGAGAGGCGTCCCCCGCTCGCACGCGAGCTCGACGAAGTGCGCGCCCTTGAGTGCGGACTCGGAGAACAGGATGCCGTTGCTCGCGAGGATCGCGACCGGATGTCCGTGGATGCGCGCGAACCCGCACACGAGGGTGTCGCCATACAGCCGCTTGAACTCGTGGAACGCGGACCCGTCGACCACGCGCGCGATCACCTCGCGCACGTCGTATGTCTGCGCGAGATCCTGCGGGATCGCGCCGTAGAACGTCGCGGCCTCGACCGACGGGTCCTCGGGATCGGCGATCTCCCATGCTCGATGGGAGGGAAGGTTCAGGTTCGCGACGATCTCTCGCACGATGCGCAGGGCGTGCTCGTCGTCGGCCGCTTCGTGGTCGGCGACGCCGCTCTGTCGTGCGTGCACGTCGGCTCCCCCGAGGTCCTCGGGGTCGACGTCCTCGCCGGTCGCCGCCTTCACGAGCGGCGGCCCCCCGAGGAAGATCGTTCCGGTGCCGCGCACGATCACGGTCTCGTCCGACATCGCGGGCACGTAGGCGCCGCCGGCGGTGCATGAGCCCATCACGGCCGCGATCTGCGGGATCCCGACGGCGGACATGCGGGCCTGGTTGAAGAAGATGCGCCCGAAGTGGTCGCGGTCGGGGAAGACCTCTGCCTGCAGCGGCAGGTACGCGCCGCCCGAGTCGACGAGGTAGATGCACGGCAAGCGGTTCTCGAGCGCGATCTCCTGGGCGCGCAAGTGCTTCTTCACCGTGACCGGGAAGTAGGTGCCGCCCTTCACCGTCGCGTCGTTGGCGACGATCACGCAGGGGACCCCGTGCACGGGGCCGATGCCGGTGACGATACCGGCTGCGGGAGCGTCGCCGTCGTACAGGTCGCAGGCCGCGAGCGCCGAGAGCTCGAGGAAGGCCGAGCCCGCGTCGATGAGCCGCTCGATCCGTTCCCGCGCGGGAAGCTTGCCCCGGCCGCGGTGGCGCTCGGTCGCCTGCTCACCCCCGCCAGCCCGAACGCTCGCGAGTCGCGCCTGAAGGTCCGCCACGAGCTCGCGCATCGCCGCCTCGTTCTCGGCGAAGGCCGGTGACGCGGCATCGATGTGCGTGGTCAGCCTCGCCACGGACGACCCGCTCCCAGCGTCGCGACCCCAGGCGCCATCGGTGCCACCCTACTTCCCCTCGGTGCGAGGCGGCGTAGCGTGTAGGCCATGGGCGACCGCATCTCGATCGAGGAGCTCCGCGAGACCGTCCGCACGTTCGCCGAGCGGGAGGTCGCGCCCCTCGCCGACTCGATCGATCGCGACGACGCGTTCCCTCGACGGCTCTGGCCGCTCCTCGGCGACCTCGGCGTGCTCGGTCCGACCGTGGCCGAGGCCGACGGCGGGGCGGGGCTCGGCTTCCTCGAGCACCTCGTCGTGGTGGAGGAGCTCTCGCGCGTCTCGGGGTCGGTTGGCATGTCGTACGCCGCGCACTCGAACCTGTGCGTTCACAACCTCTGGGCCAACGGCACCGATCAGCAGCGCAGGCGCTGGCTGCCGGCCCTGCTCTCGGGAGAGCACGTCGGCGCCTTGGCGATGAGCGAAGCCGACGCCGGCTCCGACGTGGTCGGGTCGATGGCCTGTCGCGCCGAGCGCGCCGACGGCGGGTGGGTCGCGACCGGCTCGAAGATGTGGATCACGAACGGGCCGGAGGCCGACGTGTTCGTGGTGTATATGCGCACGGCGATCGACACCGAGGCGTCGTCGTCGATCACGGCGTTCGTGATCGAGCGCGACATGGCCGGGTTCAGCGTGTCGCCGAAGATGGACAAGCTCGGAATGCGGGGCTCGCCGACGTCGGAGATCGTCTTCGACGGGTGCCGCATCCCCGACGACCACGTGCTCGGCGAGGTGCACGCGGGGGTACGCCTGCTGATGTCGGGCCTCGACTCGGAGCGGGTCGTGCTCTCGGGAGGTCCGATCGGCATCATGCAGGCGGCGATGGACCTCGTGCTGCCCTACGTGCGGGAACGTCGGCAGTTCGGCCGTCCGATCGGCTCGTTCGAGTTGATGCAGGGCAAGCTCGCTGACATGTACGTCGCGCTCGAGTCCGCTCGCGCGTTCGCGTACGACGTCGCCGGCCGTTTCGACCGCGAGCCGGGGGCACGTCACGGAGCGCCCGCCGCGGCATGCCTGCTACTCGCGTCCGAGCGAGCGGTGCAGGTCGCGCTGGAGGCGATCCAGAGCCTCGGCGGCGCGGGCTACCTTAACGAGATGCCTGCCGGCCGGCTCCTGCGCGACGCGAAGCTCTACACGATCGGCGCCGGCACCGCCGAGATCAGACGCATGTTGATCGGCCGCGAGCTCACGGGCAGGCTCTCGGACGCGTGAACGCATCCTCGGGCTTCGTCTGGACGCCAGGAGCCGAGGACATCGAGCGAGCCAACGTCACGCGGCTGATGCGGGCACACGGCATCGACACCCTGCAGGAGTTGACGGCCCGCTCGGTCGACGACGTCGCCTGGTTCTGGGACGCCGTCGTGAGCGACCTCGACATCGAGTTCTCGACGCCGTACGAGCGCGTCGTGGATCTGTCTCGAGGCCCGGAGTGGGCGACGTGGTTCGTGGGCGGCCGGACGAACCTGGCTCGCCAATGCGTCGACCGGTGGGCCGAACGCGATCCCGACGCTGTCGCGGTCGTGTGGGAGGGCGAGGACGGCGTCGTGCGGCAGTCGACGTTCGCCGAGCTGAGGCGGCTGACCGACGGCGTCGCGAGCGTTCTGCTCGGTCTCGGTGTCGAGCCGGGCGATCGGGTCGCGCTGTTCCTGCCGATGGCGATCGAGACCGTCGCCGCGCTGATGGCCTGTTCGAAGATCGGAGCGGTCTGGGTGCCGATCTTCAGCGGGTTCGGGCCCGATGCCGTGGCGGCGCGCATCGCCGACGCGGGGTGCGAGGTCGTCGTGACCGCGAACGCCACCCTGCGCAAGGGAGCGGCCGTGCCGATGAAGCGCGTGGCCGACCTGGCTGCGTCGCTCGCGGGGTGCGTGCGGCAGCAGGTCGTGTGGATGCGGCTCCCCGACGAGCCGACGGAGATGACCGACGGGCGCGACGTGGCATGGCCGACCCCCTCGGGCGACGATGCACCGATCGACGCGACACCGCTCGACAACGAGCATCCGCTGTTCATCGGATACACGAGCGGCACGACCGGTCGGCCGAAGGGTGCCGTGCACGTGCACGGAGGCTTCCTCGTGAAGATCGCGGAGGAGGTCGCCTATCAGGTGGACCTGCGCCGTGGGGAACGGCTGCACTGGGCGACCGACCTCGGTTGGATCATGGGGCCGTGGGAGATCGTCGGGAGTCTCGCGCTCGGCGCGACGGTTGTGCTGACTGAGGGCTCGCCGCTCCATCCGGCGCCCGACCGACTGATGCAGCAGGTCGAGAGCCATCGCCTCAACGTGCTCGGCGTCTCGCCGACGCTCGTGCGGGCGATGCGCACCTCGGCGGATGCGCGCCTGGGCGACCATGACCGCTCGTCGCTGCGCGTGCTGGCGTCGACGGGGGAGCCGTGGGATCCCGATTCCTATAGGTGGCTGCATCGCGAGGTCGGTCGGGGGCGCTGTCCGATCGTGAACCTGTCGGGGGGCACCGAGGTCGGGGCGTGCTTCTTGTCGCCACATCCGGTCGTGCCCACGAAGATCGCATCGCTCGGTGGTCCCGCGCTGGGCATGGACGTCGACATCGTCGACGCCAACGGCGAGCCGGTGCCGGCCGGCGCGGTGGGCGAGTTGATCTGCCGTCAGCCGTGGCCGTCGATGACGCGCGGCATCTGGGGCGACCCCGAGCGGTACCTCGACGCCTACTGGCGGCGGTTCCCCGGTGTGTGGACGCACGGCGACTGGGCCAGCCGCGACGACGACGAATACTGGTTCCTGCACGGACGGAGCGACGACACGCTGAACGTCGCGGGCAAGCGCATCGGTCCTGCCGAGATCGAATCGGTGCTTGCGATGCATCCCGCGGTGGCCGAGTGTGCTGTCGTCGGGGTGCCCGACCCGATCAAAGGGGAATCGATCTCGTGCGTGGTCGTCGTGCGATCGGGTGCCGAAGCCGGGACCGCGCTCGCGCAGGAGCTGCGGGCGACGGTGCGCGAGCATCTGGGCGGCGCCTTCACGCCGGGCGCGGTGGTGTTCGCCGATGCGCTGCCGAAGACCCGGAGCGCGAAGATCGTTCGGCGGGCCGTGCGGGCGGCGCTCACGGGTGACGATGCAGGCGACCTCTCCTCGCTGGAAGATCCCGAGGTCGTCGAGGCGATCAGGCGTGGCGCATCGTAGAGCGAGGGTGATCGCCTGCGCCGTCACGGTCGCCGCCGCGACCTGGGGGTGTGGCTCTCCGTCCGATCCGCCGGCAGGACCGCGGTATCGGCCCCTCCGAGGAGACCACCCGGTAGTGGCGGCCGCAGGCGATATCGCGTGCCCGGGCCCCCCGTGCGACCCGGAGCGATCCACGGCCGCGATCGTGTCTCGCATCGACCCGGACCTCGTGCTCGCGCTCGGCGATACCCAGTACCGGGAAGGTTCACTCGCGGAGTTCGGTGCCTCCTACGACCGGAGCTGGGGAGCCTTCAAGGCCCTCACGCGGCCGGTCCCCAGCAACCACGAGTACCGCACGACCGGCGCCGCCGGGTACTTCGCTTACTTCGGATCGGCTGCCGCGGGCGAGAACGGCGGCGACTACAGCTTCGACCTGGGGCGGTGGCACGTGATCGCCATCAACTCTGCGTTCCCCGGCGCCATCACTGACCGTCAGCTGGACTGGGTTCGAGAGGATCTCGAAGCGTCGGCTCACCGATGCGAGATCGCGTACTGGCACCATCCTCGCTTCTCGTCCGGGGCCGTCGAGGGGAACGACCCGACGCCCGAGCTCGGATCCCTCTGGACGGCGCTGTATGGGGAAGGCGTCGAGGTCGTGTTGAACGGGCACGCGCATCAGTACGAGCGGTTCGCGCCGCTCGACGGGAACGGCGCGATCGATGGAGCCAAGGGCATCCGCGAGTTCGTCGTCGGCACGGGCGGCGGTACGCCGCACCCGTTCGAGGACGAGCCGCTCCCGGGATCCAGGGTGCGGATCACCGATGTCCACGGAGTGCTCGAGCTGAAGCTGCAGCCCGGGGCCTACGAATGGAGGTTCGTCGGCTCCGACGGGTCAGTGCTCGATCACGGTGCCGGCTCGTGCCACCGCTGACCGGTGAAACCTCGATCGGCCGGCCGGGCTCGTCGTCGGTGCGATGATGCCGGCGTGCTGACGCCCGAGATGCTCGGCAGGACCTTCGCCGACGCGCCCGATCCCGAACTCGCCCGCGTGGCGTTCTCGCGCGTCGGCGACGACCCGGTCGCGCGCGAGGCGCTCGCACGCCCGGAAGTCACCGAGGTGGCGGCTCGGCTCCTGGGCTTCTCGCGGGCCGCGGCCGATGTCTTCGTCGCCCATCCCGACGAGGTCGCGTCGCTCGCCGACGTCTCGCCGCGCGAGGGCGGCGCGCTGCGTGCGGAGCTCGCCGGCGACATCGACCGGCTCGGATCCGCCGCCGGCCTCCGGCGGTTCCGGCGGCGGTCGATGCTTCGGGTGGCCGCCCGGGATCTGGCGGGGGGCACACTCGACGACGTCGTCGCCGAGATCAGCGCGATCGCCGACGCGAGCATCGCGGAGGCCCTCGCCCTGGTCGACGGCTCGGGACTCGCCGTGATCGGCCTCGGCAAGCTCGGCGGGTCCGAGCTGAACTACGCGAGCGACGTCGACCTGTTGTTCCTGCATCGCGACCCCGGCCCAGGAGCGCAGGCCACGGCCGAAAGGGCGGTGGCCCTCGTGACCGCGATGCTCGCCGAGCCGACCGCCGATGGCCTCGCTCTGCGCGTCGACGTCGCCCTGCGACCGGGAGGTCGAGCCGGCGCCCTCAGCCGTTCCCTCGAAGCGACCCTCGCCTACTACGAGCGGGAGTCCGCCACCTGGGAACGGCAGGCGATGATCAAGGCGCGGCCGGTCGCGGGCGATCACGAGCTCGGGCGGGGGTTCGTCGACGGCATCACGCCGTTCGTGTATCCGCCCGAGCTCGCACCGGTCGCGATCGAGGACGTGCGCCGCACGAAGGTGCGCCTCGAGGAGTACATCCGCCAGCGGGGCAAGGAGTTCGTCGAGGTCAAACGGGGGCGGGGCGGCATCCGCGACGTCGAGTTCGCGGTGCAGCTGCTGCAGATCGTGCACGGGCGCCGCGACCCGCGACTGCGAACGCCGAACACGCTCGCCGCCCTCACGGCCCTGGCGATCGAGGGGTACGTTGCCGACGCCGATGCCTCGGCCCTCGCCGACGCCTACCGGTTCCTGCGCCGTGTGGAGCATCGCCTGCAGATCGTCCGGGACCTGCAGACCCACGACCTGCCGCCCGACCGTCACGCGCGCACCACGCTCGCCCGTTCGCTCGACCTCCCCGACGCCGACGCACTCGCCGCGGAGTACGAACGCACGACCGGGCTCGTCCGTTCGATCCACGAGCGGCTCTTCTACCGGCCGCTGCTGGAATCGTTCGCCGGGCCGACGCAGCTGCATCCGGGTCACGGCACCGACCGACCGGCGACCGAGGAGCTGTTGGGGGGGCTCGGCTTCGCCGAGCCCGCCCGCTCCTACGACGTGCTGGGGCGCCTCATCGATCCGACGAGGCGCATCGGGAAGGTGTTGGCCCACCTGTTCCCGGTCATGGCGCCGGCTCTCGCGCTCTCGCCGACACCCGACGCGGCCCTCGTGCGGTTGGAACGCATCGCCGAGGCCGTGGGCGAGGGACGTGACGTGGCCGACCTCCTCGCGACCGATCCCGTCGCCGCTCGCCGCCTCGCCCACGTCGCCGGAGCCAGCTCGTTCGCGACGGACTTGCTCGTCGCCGATCCGTCGCGCATCCGGGGTCTCTCCGACTCGCTGTTGGGGGGCGAGACGGATGCGCTCGGCGACCTCGTCGACGCCGTCGCACGCACGGCCGCGCGCGAGCTCACGCCGCGCGAGACAGGCGAGGCGCTGAGCACGGTCGCCGTGCGGGTGATCCGCGATGCGCTCGAGGCGGCCGAGTCACCGGCCGATCTGCCGTTCGCGGTGATCGGCATGGGCAAGCTCGGCGCCCGCGAGCTGAACGTCGCCAGCGACCTCGACCTGGTGTTCGTGTACGACGGCGAGGGCTCCGATGCCCAGCGGTCCGCCGGTCAGCTCGCCGAGCGCGTCCTGCGTCTCGTTCGCGAGGCCGGATGGGAGCCCGACGCCGACCTCCGTCCGGAGGGGCGCAATGGCCCGCTCGCGCGATCGATCGCCGGATACCTCGAGTACTGGCAGCGCTACGCCGAGACATGGGAGTTCCAGACGCTGCTCAGGGCCCGAGCGATCGCCGGTGATCCAGACCTCGGACGCCGCTTCGAGCTGAACGCCGCCGATGCCGCCTTCCCACCCGACGGCCTCACGATCGACCGTGTCGCCGACATCCGCCGCATGCGCGAACGGATCGAGCGGGAGCGCGTGAAGCCCCCCGAGGCGGCGAAGTTCCACTTCAAGCTCGGGGTCGGCTCGCTCGCCGACGTGCAGTTCGCGGTGGAGCTCTCGCTGATGCGACACGGAGGCTCGCACCCCGAGATCCGTTCGCGGCGCACGCTGGTGGCGATCGATCGGCTCGCCGCGGCGAAGCTGATGAGCGGGTCGGTGGCCCGCGATCTGGGGGAGGCGTTCGTCTTCTGCACCGACGTGAAGAACGCGCTGGAGATGGATCGGCGTCTGCATGCCGAGGCGGTGCCTCCGAACCCCGCCGAGCAGACGGCGCTCGCGCGTCGCCTCGGCCACGAGGAGTACCCTCGCCAGAGCTTCATCGACGACTACCTGCGCGTGACCCGCCGCGCGCGCCGCGCGATGGACCGCGTCTTCTCCGAGGAGATCTCTTGAGCGACACCCTCGCCTCACGACGCACGGCCCTGGTCACCGGCGCCTCCGGTGGCTTCGGCGTCGAGTTCACCCGTCTGTTCGGCGCCGACGGCTGGAACGTCGTCATGGTGGCGCGCAGTGGCGCCGCGATGGAGACCGTCGCGCAGGAGGTCGAGGAGCGTGACCGCGTCGAGGTCACCGTGATCCCCAAGGACCTGTCGGCGCCGGGCGCGAGCGCCGAGCTGGCCGCCTCCCTCGACCAGCGCGGGGTCGTGGTCGACGCACTGGTGAACAACGCGGGTTTCTCGACGTACGGGGAGTTCTGGCGCGACGACCAGGCGAGGCAGTCGGAGCTGCTGCGGGTCAACGTCGTCGCGCTGACCGAGCTGAGCCGTCTGATCGTTCCCGGCATGGTCGACCGGGGTCGTGGAAGGATCCTGAACCTCGGCTCCGTCGGTTCGTTCGCACCGGCGCCGATGACCGCGGCGTACGCCGCCACGAAGGCCTACGTGCTCTCGCTCTCACTCGCGATGGCCGAGGAGCTGCAGGGGACAGGCGTCACGGTCACGTGCCTGTGTCCCGGCCCGACCGCCACCGGCTTCCAGGCCCGTGCCGACATGGGGGAGTCGGCCCTGATCCGCGACCGGAAGCTCCCGAGCGCCCTCGAGGTCGCGGAGGCCGGGTACGAGGCGATGAAGGCGGGGAGGCCCTACCTCGTCACCGGGGGGCCGAGCCGGGCGTTCGCGTTCGGCTCGCGCTTCCTGCCCCGCACGACCGCCGCACGGATCGCCGGTCGCTCGCAGCGCCGCGTCGAGGGCTGATCTGAGATCCACGTCTCCGACCACTGGAGGATCACGATGCTGAAGGAGTTCAAGGAGTTCGCGCTCAGGGGGAACCTGCTCGAGGTCGCCGTGGGGCTGGTGCTCGCGCTCGCGTTCACCGCCATGGTCACCGCCTTGATCGACGGGATCCTGATGCCGCTCATCGCGGCGGTCTTCGGCAAGCCGAGCTTCGACGCCATCGTGTGGACGATCGGAGACGGTCGCGACGCGACCAGGATCCTGGTCGGATCCTTCCTCACGGCCGTCGTGAACTTCCTGATCATCGCGTGGGTGCTGTTCTTGGTCGTGAAGGCCGCGAACCGGTTGATACCCACGCACGAGGAGCCCGGCGGCCCGACCGAGGTCGAGCTGCTCACCGAGATCCGGGACTCGCTGCGCAGCCGCAGCGCCTGAGCGGAACCGATCGAGCTACGCGGTCGGGGGCTCGGGGACGGCCGCGGTCGCCGCTGAGTCGCCGCGCCAGGTGGCGGCGAGCTTCCAGTGCATCTGGAACAGCCACCACGAAGCACCTGCGAGCGCGAGTCCCGAGACGATGTCGGCGATGCCCCGTTCGCGCTCGGCGCTCTCGCTCAGGGCGAAGATGGCGCTGGTATCGGGCGCCACGACCCGGAAGACCCCGTAGCCGGCCTTCACCGCGCTTACGGCGAACAGCACGACGAAGATCAGGACGACCGTGTAGGCGAAGGCCTGGAGCACGCGGGCTGCCGGCGACGACACGAAGCCGACGTCGTGGATCACCGATCGGCGCCAATCCTGATGCAGCCGGTACAGGGCGAACGCGACGATTGCGGTGATGCCCGCGGCCACGAGCGTGCGGATCGCCGCGTCGGTCGCGCTGAGCCCGAAGTCTCCCATGCCGGTGAGGAGGTCGCCGATCCCGCCCATGTCGGTCCCCGGCATGCCGCCGCCGGCGAGGCCGCCGAGCCCGCCGAGCAACTGGTCCTTGCCCGACTCGGGTCCGAGGATCAGCTGCACGACCGCCTCGAGGAACGCGGTCGCCGCGAGCACCCCGATCACGAGCACCGGGAGCGTCGCGACCGAGAGGTAGATCGCTCGGGGGCGAGTCGAGGTCTCGTCGGGGAGCCGTCGTCCGGTGATGACGGCGACGATCGCCATCAACAGACCCAGCGTGACGAAGCCGGAGATCAGCGAACCGGCACCACCGTCGAACATCGTCGCCTCCTGCGGTCGGGCCCGCGGATGCGGGACGCATGCGCCCAGCATCACAGCCGGGCGGGGGCGTGTCGAACATGCCGGCCGGGAGTTGGAGACCCGAGCCCTGTCGGGCCCGGGTCATCCGGCCGAGGCGCTCAGGCGGTCGAGAGCTTGAGCTGGATCGTGATCGACGTGGCCAGCGGCGTCGTGCCGGGGGAACCCTCGGCGGTCAGCTGCACCGAGCCGCCGATCGTCCCGTTGGCCTTCGCGACCATCTTGTCCCAGGCCACGTCGTTGATCGTGATGGCGAAGGTCTGCTCGCCGACGGGGGTGAGCGAGAACGACTGCGGTGAGAGCTGCGTGCTGCCGCCCGCGACGAGCTTGGCCGTGCCGTTGCACGGATCGAGCTGATCGGGGCACTTGATCGTGAAGCTCGTGGACCGGTCGGGCTGCACGATCAGCGGCGAGGGCGTCGTGAACTCGGTGAGCACGGGCTGCACCGGGTCCGGCGGCGGCGTGGGGTCACCGGTCCAGGGGAACCGGGCGATCGCGCGGCGGACCTGGGTGTTCACGTACCGGAACTCACCGAGTGCCCACAGGTGGGTGGGGGTGATCTGGATCTCCCACATGCCGCCGTAGCGGTTCACGCCCGGCATGTTCGGCGTCAGCGTCGGCCAGGGCTGGTTCTGGCCGTCGATGTTCGGCAGCCAGCTGCAGTCGACCCACGGGTCCGTGGCCGAGGTTCCTCCGTCCGTGCGCGGCGACACGAAGCTCGTCGTGTTCGCCACGTTGCGGATGATCGCGATCGCGCGGATCCACGTGGCCGGGCCCGTGCTCGGCCCGCACCGCATGCGGCCGTTGTAGCTGCTGCTGCTGTTGATGCCGAAGTGTCCACCGATCACGAGATCGTCGGTGCCGGGGATCAGGGCGAGCGTCTGGACGTTGCCTCCGGTGCTGTACTGCCAGGTCCGGGTGCCCACGTCGCCGTTGTCGACCCGGAACGCCCCGGTGAAGTTCGGGGTCTTGCCACAGGCCGCGTAGAGGCGCGTCGACGTGGCGACGAGCTCGTAGCAGATCTGCCCCGAGCTCGTGGCCCCTGGGATCTGCGACAGCGGCACCGTCCACGGAAGGGTCGCCCCGGTGGTCGGGTCGATGCGACCCATCGCCACACGGGAGTTCCCGGCCCCGATCTGGGTGAAGTGACCGGCGAGGAAGATCGACTGCTGATCGGCCGACCACACCATGTCGTTCACCGAACCGTTCACGCCGGCGGTCTTGTACGCGTTGACGACGTTCCCGTCCCAGTCGAGCTTGGCCGTCTTCGGCTTCCCCTTGCCGTCGACCTGGCTGAACCCGCCGCCGATGTAGATGCCGTCAGGGCCGGGTAGGATCGTCTTCACGTCGAAGTTGTGCTCGTTCGCGTTGCCGGGGATGCCGACGACAGGGTCGAAGCCGCTGACGACCGTGCCGCGGATCGTGGTCGGGTTGATGTCGATCGCCGCGAGGTTGTAGTGGTTCTCGCCGTCGACGGTCGAGAACTGCCCACCCACGTAGAGGCGGTTGCCGACGACCACGAGCGAGAGGACGACGAGTTCCTGGTTGGCGTTCGCGGTCAGCTGAGGCTTGAAGTTCCCGATGGCCTGCCCCGTCGTCATGTCGATCGCCGCCAAGCCCGTGTAGCCATCGACGGCGGGCGGGAGGCTGGGTCCCGGCGAGACCGAGGCACCGACCTTCTGGAAGCTGCCGCCGATGAACAGCACGTTGCCGTACTGAGCGCTCGCCTTGATGAAGCCGTTGGCCATCCACGGGGTCGCGTCGGGTGTGGTGGTCAATGCCGTTGCGGGCAGCGTGCTCACGACCAGCGCGACGATCGTCAGGACGAGGACGGACGAGAACCTTCTACGCATGAGTGTCGAACCCTTTCGTGCCGACGCGGCGAGGAGGACTGGGGGGCTCTCTCTGTCCCGCGGTTGACCCAGACTAGCATCACCCGAGCGGGTGGCTCGTCGGCCGAAGGGCGTCTTCGCGAGGCGATCGGCCTAGGCGGATCCCCGACGCAGGAATCCGGGCTCAGCCTCTTGCTGAACCGTGGCCGAGGCGTTATGACGTACCCGTGGCTGAACATCGCCCACTCACCACGGTGCGACGGTCGATCGTCGTCGCGCTCTGTCTCGTCGCCGTCGTCGGGCTCTCGGGGGTCGCGCGTGCCGCCGTGCCTTCGGAGGTGCCGGCCGACACCCATCAGGTGAACGGGCGCGTTCGTTCCGTGGTCGTCGTCGGCGATCGAGTATGGATGGGCGGCGTGTTCACACAGGTCCAGAACGGCAGCGGCGCGAAGGCTCAGGACGTGACCAACCTCGCCGTGCTCGGCCGTTCCACCGGCGCCCCCGTGGGTGTGACCCCGCTCAAGCTCGGCGGCTCGGGTTCCCAGGTCTGGAAGCTCACCGTCAGCGGCAACACGGTGTACGCCGCCGGCAAGTTCACCCTCTCGTCGGGAGGCGCGACCTACAAGAACCTGCTGGCGTTCAACGGCACGACCGGGGCGTTGATCTCGTCGTTCCGACCCAAGGGCATCCCCAACGCGACCGCGGTTGCGGTCTCCGGCTCCACCGTGTTTGTCGGGCGGAGCAAGCTGCAGGCCGTCGATGCCGGCACCGGCGCCAAGAAGGGTAGTTTCGCGACCTCGACCGTGGCGACGGACCCGTCGCTGCGCGGCCACAACACGCCGCCGCAGCATCGTGAGTTCCTGTTGCTCGGTGGCTGGCTCTACTCGGCGTGCCAGTGCGACTCCCTCACCCAGGGCGGAACGACCCGCGGGGTCAAGGCGCTCGTCCGCTTCAACCCCACGACCGGGGCGCACGACCCGGGCTTCACGCCCGCCGGCGCCGGCGTGACCGCGACCGGCATCTCGGTCGCCACCGACGGCACCAACCTCTATCTCGGCGCAGGAGGCTCCGACTACGTCGCTCGGTACTCGCCCAGCGGCGCTCAGGCGTGGAAGAGGGACACGTCGGGGTCGGCGCAAGCGGTCAGAGTGAGCGGAGGGGACGTGCTCGTGGGTGGCCACTTCGTGGAGATCGCCGACGCCGCCGGCGACGGATGCGGATTCAAGTCCGGGAACCCCGGCACCCTGGATCCGAACGACGAGTGTCAGACGCGGAACCGGCTCGCGGCGTACTCGCTGGGCGGTGGGCTGCTGGGGTGGAACCCGTCGGTGACCGGCAACTACAACGGCGTGTGGGGGATCGCGCTCGACGGGTCGTCGATCCACATCGGTGGTGAGTTCCGCAACGTCCACGGCATCCGCCAGACCTACTACGCACGACTCAACTGAGAGCCGCCGCACCGATCGCAGATCCGATCGGCCCAGAGGTGCGAACCTTCCCGTATGAGGAACCGTGCGGGCGCGTGGCTGGGCCTGGCCTCTGCCGCGACCGCGCTCGGGGCGGCGCACCTGGTGGCCGGGCTCGTCGGTCGCGCCGAGGCGTCGCCGATCGTGGCCGTCGGCTCGGCCTCGATCGACTTCGTGCCGCGCTGGCTGAAAGACGTCGCGATCGACACGTTCGGCACCGCCGACAAGCTCGTGCTCGTCCTCGTGGTGACGGTGGTCGTGGGCGGGCTGGCGATCGCCGTGGGCACGGCGTCGCTGCGACGACCTCGGGTCGGCTACGCGAGCCTCGTGCTCCTCGCCGCGATCGGAGCGGTGGCAGCCCTCACGCGCCCGAACGCGGAGCCGATCGAAGCGCTCCCCGCGGTGACGGGAGCGGTGGCCGGCGCGGTCACGCTGAAGCTGCTCCGGCGCCGGCTCCTCGGGGCGGCGGAGCCGGGCGAGGGGGCGATGGACCCGGTCTCGGATCCCGTCTCGAGGCGCCGCTTCCTGGTCGGGGGCGCCGTCGCGTTCGGCGCCGCGGCGGTGGCGGGGGTCACCGGGCAGTTCCTCTCGCGGCGCTCCGAGGCGGTGGCGTCTCGAGCCCGGGCGTCCGTGCCAACCGGGGTCGCGGCGGCTCCGCCCGTGCCGAGCGGGGCGGAACTCGGCGTCGAAGGGATGACCCCTTTCATCACACCGAACGCCGACTTCTACCGCATCGACACCGCCCTGATCGTGCCCACGGTGATCGCCGAGGAGTGGAGCCTGCGCGTGCACGGCATGGTCGAGCGAGAGCTCACGCTGGACTTCGAAGCGCTGATGGCGCGCCCGTTGATCGAGCGCGACGTCACCCTCGCGTGCGTCTCGAACGAGATCGGGGGCGGCCTGATCGGGAACGCCCGCTGGATCGGGGCCCCCCTCGCGGATCTGCTCGCCGAGGCCGGCATCGACCCCGCAGCCACCCAGCTCGTGTCGACGTCTGACGACGGGTTCACCGCCGGCACCCCCGTCTCAGCCGTCACCGACGGGCGCGACGCCATGCTCGCCGTCGCGATGAACGGCGAGCCGTTGCCGATCGAGCACGGGTTCCCGGTGCGCATGGTCGTGCCCGGGCTCTACGGGTACGTCTCGGCCACGAAGTGGGTCGTCGATCTCGAGCTCACGACGTTCGATGCGTTCGACCCCTACTGGATCCGGCGCGGATGGGCCGATCAGGCGCCGATCAAGACGCAGTCGCGCATCGACACCCCGGCGAACGGCGCCGATGCACCCACGGGGCAGGTCGTGATCGCAGGCGTCGCGTGGGCTCAGCACGTCGGCATCTCCCGGGTCGAGGTTCGGGTCGACGAAGGCCCGTGGGCCGAGGCCGATCTCGCCACCGAGGACACGATCGACACCTGGCGCCAATGGAAGCTCGTCACCGACCTACAGCCGGGCCCGAGACGCCTGCAGGTGCGAGCCACCGACGCCGAGGGCGTCACCCAGCCCGAGGCGCGAACGGAGCCGTTCCCCGACGGTGCGACCGGCTGGCACACGATCCTCGTGGACGTCGTGTGACGGTTCCTCCGTCCCTGCACGAGACGCTCAAGCCGCTGCCGAAGAATGGGTTATGCGGATCGTCGCGACGCCCGAGGTGCGTTCCCACGTGCAGGAACGGGGAGGTCTGCTCTTCGTGCGTATCCGGAGGGGCATGGGCGTGCACGGGGGCGGCATCGCGACGCTCGAGACCATGACCGAGCCACCGCCCGACGCGCTCGAGTGGCGCCGTTTCGAAGCCCGCGGGCTCTTGGTCTTCGTCCCCCGCACGATGCGCCTGCCGAAGACCTTGTCCCTCGACGTCACGGGACGGTTCCGCCGGCGCGTGGCAGCGTTCTGGAACGGCTGCGCCTACGTGATCTGATGGCCTCGACGCCCACCACGCGTCGAGCTGGTCGTACTTCAGGGTCACGCCCTGAGCCCTGGTGTTCGTGGGTCGGCGTCGGGCTCGGAGAGCTCCACTCGCACGCCGAGTAGGCGAACCGGGCGGTCGAGCTCGAACCGCGCGAGCGCGGTGAGCGCGGCTTCCACGACGGTCTCGGGGTCGGTGGTCCCCTCGGGTAGCTTCTTGCCGTGGGTCGAGGTGAAGAACGACGAGGTTCGGAGCTTCACCGTCACTCGCATCACGAGCCGGTCATCGGGAAGGTCGGCGACCAGCTCCCGAGCGATGCGCTCGGTCTCGCCCCGGATCTCGTGCAGATCGGTCAGGTCCTGCTGGAACGTCCGCTCGTGGCTCTGTCCGCGACGCACGTACGGCTCGGCGCTGACCTCGCCGTCATCGTCACCGGTGCCGAGGCCACGGATCCACGGTCCGGTGTTCGGCCCGAACCGGGCCGCGAGCACCTCGTCGTCGGCGTTCGCGAGTTCGTCGACCGTGTGGATGCCGAGCTCGTTCAGCTTGTCGGCGGTCTTCTTGCCGATACCCCAGAGCGCGTCGACCGGCTTCGGACCCATCAGCGCCGGCCAATCCTCGCGGGTGAGTCGAAACACTCCCCGCGGCTTCGCGAACGCGCTCGCGAGCTTCGCGCGATGCTTCGAGTCACCGACGCCGATCGAGCACCAGAGGTCGGTTCGGGCGAGCACCTCGCGCTGCACGTCGCGCGCGAGCGCCTCGGGGTCGCGGGTCTCGACCGCCATGAACGCCTCGTCCCACCCGAGCACCTGCACGACGGCCGGGAACGTGCGCAGCGTGTCCATCACGCGCCCGCTCGCCTCGAGGTAGTGGTCGGCGTCGACCGAGAGGAAGACGGCTTCGGGACATCGCTTCGCGGCCGTGCGCAGCGGCATGCCCGAGCGCACGCCGAACTCCCGTGCCTCGTACGACGCCGTGGAGACGACCCCACGCTTCGTCGGGTCGCCGTCACCACCCACGACCACCGGGGTGCCGCGCAGCTCAGGGTGCCGCAGTACCTCGACCGCAGCGATGAACTCGTCCATGTCGACGTGGAAGATCCACCTGGTCACGAGCCCAGCATGACTCGGTCGGCCGACGTCGACCGTCGTGAGCCGTTCAGCCCCGCGGCTCGAGCGCCGGAGCCGCTTCCTGCATGCCCGCTCGCAGCCGCATCGCGACCACGAGCAGGCCGAGCAGGATGCCCGCTCCCATGATCGGAGTGGCGATCCGCTTGATCTCCGCGGTATCGGCGAGCAGGCCGATCACGAAGCCGGCCACCCCGAGGTTGATCGCCCAGAACACGACCTGATCGGCCCACGCCCACACCTCGCGGCGCGACGCCGCCACGAACAACATCCCGAAGATCGCGTTCGTGAGGATGCCGATGAAGGTCGCGTGGTCGAGCGCGAGCAGTAGGCGCACCGGCGTCTGATCGATGTCCTCGCTGTAGCGCACGATCACGTAGCCCAGGATCCCCAGCGCCGGCACCAGGAACAGGATCGACGCGGCGCCGAACCTCGCCGGTGACGGCTCGCCCCATCCCACCGATGCGAGCCGTGAACGGTGTCGTGTCAGCACGATGCCCACACCGATCACCTCGAAGAGCAGATTCAGGCCGAGCAGGGGCATGATCTCGAACAGGATGCCGATCGCGAGGAAGATGCCGGCGGAGAAGAAGAGCCACGCCTGCCACCGTCCGCCGCGCGTCAGCCCCTCGGTGCCGGGACCCCCCACCAGCTGCTCGTCGATCGCGACCCCGGCGAGGATCAGGTAGCCGACCACCATCATCGCCGGGTGCGCCCCCTGCATCCCCTCTGAGAGGTCGATCACGCCGGAGAGCATCAGCCCGAGGATCACCCCGAGCACGCCGCCGATCACGAGGTTGACCTGGGCGAGCAGCATCGAGAGCTTCGGGACCGTGAGGGTCTGGCCCGCGCGCACCCCGAACGTCCAGGCCGCGAACCACACCATCGCGGCGAGCATCAGGGTGCCGGCGACCGGCCGCAGGTCGACGAGGTCGGCCCAGAATGCGACCACGTACGCGACCACGGCGACGATCGAGCCGTCGCGGAGCAGCCGAGGGAGCCGGTCGGCACCGAAGATCCACGCCGTCGCCGCGAAGATCGACAGCGTGATCCACCCGAGCGTGCCCGAATGCACGTGGGCCAGGATCGTGCCGTGACCGAACTCGACGAGATCGGTCCCGTTCAGGATGCCGATCGTGACCGTGAACACGAAGATCGCCATCGCGGCGGCAAGCAACGGCACCACGGCGCGCGCGGGCGTGCGGTCCAAGGGGAGCCTCCTTCCCTTCTGGCCCCGGAAGCCTATGCGGAGGGTATGGCCATTTCCAGGTTCGTGGGGCGGGACGCCTGAGCTCAGGAAGGCTCGCCGTCGTGCCTAACGCGATCGGTGAGACACTGGAGCGAGGCACCGATCACCCTTCCGTCCCGCCGTGAGCCTGGTCGTCGAAGGCCTTGTGGGAGGAGGGACGGACATGCTTGCTACCTACGCAGGGATCGGACTGGTCTTCATCGGCGTCGTCGCAGGATGTATCGCGCTGATGTTCTTCGTGATGTTGAAGCAGACCTAAGCCCCGTTTCGCGCTGTCGGCGCGGTTCGCGCTGTCAGCGCGCAGTAACCAGCTCCACAACCAAGGGACACCTGCGAAGAGGCCGTAGGCAGCCCCCTCAACGAAGGGACGGCGCCAATGGCGCTCATCGAGCAAGACGCGGCACCGCCGCGAGACGCAACTTCAACCCCGACCATCCCTGGACGTGACGATGGAGCCAAGGCGGATCGAGCACGTCCAGCTGGCTCGCAACGCACGTTGTGGGACACGATCGTGAGCGGCGCCGCGGCCGTTATGGCCGCCGCACTGATCCTGATCGGCTCGGCCGCCGTCTACGGCGGCAACTTCGGCAGGCAGAACGTGCAGGATCGGCTCGCCCCGGAGAAGGTCGTGTTCCCGCCCCTCGACGCGATGACACCCGAAGAGCAGGCGCAGCTCGGGGGGTTCGCCGGGCAGACCGTGGACACCGGCCCGGAAGCCGAAGGCTTCGCCCGCTACATCGGCGGACACCTCGCTGAGGTGAACGAAGGAGCGACGTACTCGGAGACGAGCGCGGCCGCACGCGAGGAAGGGTTGGACGCCAAGACCGCGGCCGACCTGCAGGTGAAGGCCGACACCCTGTTCAAGGGCGAGACCTTGCGATCGATCCTGCTGAACGCCTACGGATGGTGGACGGTCTCGACGATCGCCCTCTTTGCGGGCTTTGCGCTGATCGCAGCGGGCCTCGTGCTCGCGTTGCTGTCGCTGTTGGGATTCCGCCACGCACGTCGTGGAGGCCCTTCGTCGGCAGTACAAGCCGCCTGATCGCAGGTCCTGGCGGACGGCTGGATCCGTCCGCCAGGACGAGCAGGGTTCAACGCTCCAACTGCTCCTTCAGCGAAGCGGTCCGTTCGCGCCAGTAGATCTTCATGCGATCGCGCTCGGCCGCATCGGCGATCCGCTCGTGCGAGATCGTCACGGTGCTCTTCGCGTCGCCCTTGGCGTCGAAGGTGACGTGCAGCCGCGATCCGTCGCCGTCCCAGTCGAAGCGGGCGCGCAGTGGCCTCGTGGCCGTTCGCTGCCGAATCGTCGCGTCGGGCAGCCAGCGCTTTCGCCGCCGCGGTTGCACGAACGCGTCGTAGAGCGACTCGACGGGCACGGCCACGGTCTTCGACGCGCTCGCCCGGAACCCGTCGGGGTGCTCGCCGATCGCCCGGCCGAGCCGGGCGCGCTCGTAGCTGCCCGTGATCGCCTGGGCGTTCCAGACCAGGGGCTCGACGCCGAGCTGCTCGGCGACCCACCGAGCGATCTCGCGGTGGCTCTTGTCGGCCGCGTCCCACTCGTCGAGCACGTCGAACCACTCCTCCCAGCCTCGCCCCGTGCGCTCGCGGATCGACACGTCGCTCGTCGGGAGCGGGGGCTTGGCATCTCCCGGGATCGTTGAGTTTGCTCCG
>JBGGNG010000159.1:0-12758 GCA_041287635.1 Actinomycetota bacterium
TGGAGCCCCGACGGCGCGTGGCTCGCGATCTGGTTCGAGCACCAGAACATGACGCGGGCGTGCGGCGACGACCGGCCACTGGGGCTCGCGCGCGTCCGCCTCGACGGTTCCCGCCTTCACGGGATCGGCCCGGACCTGGCGACCGACCCCGACTGGCGCCCCGACGGTCGCGTGATCGCGTACCGCGACTGGCGGCGCACCTGCCACGCCTGCGGCGAGATCTGGGTCGTGCGGCCCGACGGCTCTCGCAACCATGTGCTCACGCCCGTGCCGGCGTCCGAGGGCGGCCTCCGCCAGCCCCGATACTCGCCGAGCGGCGAGCGGCTCGTCGCGCTCGGCGACGGTGTCGTCGTGCTCGATCGCGACGGCACGATCCGTCGCGTGATCGTGGAGCACGCGACCTCCGTCGACTGGTGAAGCCGGGCACATCGCAGGGTGACTCCTCACGAGCCGAGTACCGTGCACGCATGATCACCCGAGAGGATCTCGAATCGCTGTCGTCCCATCAGTTGCACGACCGAGCCATCGACATGGGGAAGGCGGAGGGCGACATCGACTGGCTGTGGAGCCTGCTGGGCTCGATCCCCGCCGCGGAAGGGCAGCTCGGCGAACTCGACGACTCCGGGCTCGACATCGCCCACATCGTCAGCGCGATCAACGGCTACGTGCGGTCCGACCGATCGACCGAGGACACGTTGCGTCCCCTGTACGTCGACTACCTGCTCGAGCACCTCTGACCCATCCGGCTTCATCGAGCTCCGCCCCTGATGGTGCGCTGCGCCCTCGTCTTGTGAGAACCAGCACGAGCGGGGACACTGCCCGGGTGACCCTGCCCGAGACCGAGTACGCGCTCGCCCGCGACGGTGTGCACATCGCGTATCAGGTCTCGGGCTCGGGCGAGACCGATCTCGTGATGATGCACGGCACGGTCTCGCACCTCGAGATCGCCTGGGAGGACCCGAAACTCAGGCGCCTGTACGAGCGCCTGGGCGAGTTCTCGCGCCTGATCCGGTTCGACCGACGCGGCATGGGCATGTCGGATCCGCTGGACCGCCTGCCGACGTTCGACGAGCAGGTCGGCGACTTCCTCACGGTGATGGACGCCGTCGGCGCGGAGCGACCGGCCGTGATGGGCACCACCGACGCGGGCATGCTCGCGCTGGCGTTCGTGGCCGGTCACCTCGACCGGGTCTCGGCCGCGGTCGCGTTCGAGACGGCCCCTCGGCTGGTGCCCTCGCCCGACGACGACTTCGGCGTTGAGCCCGAGACGCTCGCGCGCATGGCGAACGCAAGCGTGGTGATCGACATCGACACCCACATCGGCATCGTGGCCCCGGCGCGCAAGGACGAGCCCGGGTTCAAGTCGTGGTTCCGCCGGTACAACCGCTCGGCGTCGAGCGGCATCCGGATCGACGATTTCATCAAGGAGAACACTCACTGGGACATCCGCGATCTGCTGCCGGCGATCGAGGTCCCGGTGCTCGTGATGCACCGCACGGGCAACACGATCCTGCCGATACGGAACGCCCGCGCCCTCGTCGCGGCGCTGCCGAACGCCCGGCTCGCCGAGATCGAGGGCACCGGCACGGCGATCTTCGCCGACGACGTCGAGGACGTGGCCGACGAGATCGAGGCGTTCCTCACGGGGACGCGGCCGCCGCCGAGGCGCGATCGGGTGCTCGCGACGGTGCTGTTCACCGACGTGGTGGGGTCCACGCAGCGGGCGGCGGAGCTCGGCGACCAGAGCTGGCGGGAGTTGCTCGAACGCCACCACCGGCTGCTGCGCGCCGAGTTCGACCGGTTCAGCGGGCACGAGGTGCACACGGCGGGGGACGGATTCCTCGCGACGTTCGATTCGCCTCGGCACGCGATCCTCTGCGCCCGCGCGGCCGCCGCCTCCCTCCGCTCGATCGGCCTGGAGATCCGCGCGGGGGTGCACACGGGCGAGGTCGAGCGCTCCGACGGCGACGTGCAGGGACTCGCCGTGCACATCGGCGCCCGCGTCTCGGCGCTGGCCGGCGCCGGCCAGGTGTTCGTGTCGTCGACCGTGAAGGAGCTCGTCGTGGGGTCGGGCCTGGAGTTCCTCGACCGCGGCGAGCACGACTTGAAAGGCGTGCCCGGCGTGTGGCACGTTTACGAGGTGGCGTAGATGACCGTCGTGACGATCACCGACGCCCCCCTCTCGATCGAGGAGCTGCTGGCGGTGGCAGCAGGAGCCCGGATCGAGCTCGGTGACGACGCCCGGGCCACGATCGCTGCCAGCCGGGCGGTGATCGATCGCATGCTCGAGGGCGACCGGCCCGTGTACGGGCTGAACACGGGCGTCGGGCACATGAAGGATTCCGTGCTCCCCCTCGAGGGGCTGCGCAGTGGTCAGGTGATGATCCTGATGACGCACGCGGGCGGCACGGGGCCGCCTTTGGCCGCCGAGCGCGTGCGGGGGGCGATGGCCGCGCGGCTGAACGGTCTCGCGCGCGGGGGGTCGGGCGCGAGCCCCCGAGTGGCCGACCTGCTGGTCGAGATGCTGAATGCGGGCGTGCACCCCGTCGTGCCCTCGCGTGGATCGGTCGGCGCGGGCGACCTCGGCCAGATGGCGAGCATCGGCCAGGTGATGATCGGCCACGGGCGAGCGGAGGTCGGCGGCGACGTGATGACGGGCGCGGACGCGCTCGAGCATGCGGGAATCGAGCCGCTGAGCGTCGAGCCCAAGGACGGCCTGACGATCGTGTCGTCGAACGCGGTGTCGATCGCGGACGCGGCAATCGCGGTCGACCGGGCGGAACGGGCGGTCGCGCGGGCCGACGTCGTCGCGGCGCTCTCGCTCGAGGCGACGAGCGGGAACCCCTCGATCGTGCAGCCCGCGGTGGGCGCCGCGAAGCCGTTCCCCGGTCAGATCGACTCGTGCGCAGCGGTCGCCGAGGCGCTGGCGGGCAGCTTCCTGCTGGCGCCGGGCGCACCCCGATCGGTGCAGGACCCCCTGTCGTTCCGGGTGATCCCGCAGGTCCATGGCGCGTTCCGCGACGCGATCGCCGCCGCGCGCCACGCCGTGGAGATCGAGCTCAACGGGCGCGGCGACAATCCTCTCGTCTCGATCGAGGACGGGACGATGGTGCACAACGGGAACTTCCACCCGCTCGTGATGGCGATCGCGTTCGATCAGCTGCGGATCGCGATGACGCACGTGGGACAGATCAGCGAGCGGCGCATGAGCCACCTGTGGGACCTGTTCTTCGAGCGCCTCGCGGGCGGGGGCATACCGCCTCCGGGATGGACGCCGCCCGAGATGATCGGGCTGCAGCTGCGCTACCCGGCCGCCGCCTCGTTCTCGGCTTTGCGGCATGTCGCCGCGCCCGCGACGCTCGATGCGCCGCCGCTCGACATCGGCGTCGAGGACCACGCGACCAGCGCGCCCCTCACCGTGCGTGTGACCTCCGATGCCCTCGCCCTGCTCGAGGAGATCCTCTCGATCGAAGTGCTGATGGCGAACGACCTGCTCGCATCGGCGCAGGGACCGCCGGGCGCGGCGACGCTCGCGCTCGGAGCCGGCACGGGCGAGCTCTCGGCGATGACTCGCACCGCGATCGACGGGCTCGGCGAGGACCGTTCCCCTGCCGAGGCGCAGCGCACCGTTGCCTCGGCTCTGTTCGGCGCCTGAGAACTCGTACGACGGTGGTTTGACGCGAGGCGGGAGCACGAGGCATCGTTGCTGCAGACCCTCGAACCCGCGGGAGGGGCACGATGGATCAGATGCATCACGCCTCTGTCGGAACCGGACTCTTCTCGCGCGACGTCACCGGGCTGTCGTTCGTCCGCGAGACCGAACAGCTCTCCCTCGCCGACGGCGACCGCCTCGAGCTGACGATCACGCCGGTCGCCAGCCGCGTCGGCGACGACATCGTCCGGATGCTCGCCTACAACGGCTCGATCCCGGGCCCGACGCTGCGCGTCCGGCAGGGGTCCGAGATCGTCGTGCACGTCGTGAACCACGGGGACGTCGAGGCGACCGTGCACTGGCACGGGCTCCGTCTCGAGAACCGCTACGACGGCGTCCCGCACGACACGCAGAAGCCGATCCCGATCGGCGGCGACTTCACCTACCGCGTGCGGTTCGCCGATGAGGGCCTGTACTGGTACCACCCGCACATCCGGGAGGACTACACGCAGGACTCCGGGCTGTACGGGAACATCGTGGTCGAGCCCGCGGCCCCCGACTACTGGCCGGCATGCGATCGCGACGTCGTGCTCACGATCGACGACATCTTGATCGAGGAGGGACAACTCTCGCCCTACGATCGCGCGGGTCCCGATCACACGGCGATGGGGCGGTTCGGGAACATCTTCCTCGTCGGCGGGCGCTCTGACTGGTCGATGCACGTGGCTCGGAACGAGGTCGTGCGCCTGTATCTCACGAACACGGCGAACACCCGCGTCTTCAACCTCGCGATCCCCGACGCACGCATGAAGCTCGTCGGCGGCGACAGCGGGCGCTACGAGCGCGACACCTTCGTGCAGGAGGTCCTGATCGCGCCCTCGGAACGGGCGGTGGTCGACGTCATGTTCGATCGTGCCGGCGAGTTCCCGCTCGAGCATCGCACGCCCGACCACACGTACACGCTGGGGAGCGTCGTCGTCATCGACGAACCGACCGATCCCCGTGCGGCCACCACGTTCGACGCGCTCCGCGCGAGCCCCGAGCTTGCCGTGGAACGGGCCCGCCTGCAGACCGACCTCGGTCGCGAGCCGGACAAGACCCTCGCACTCGTCGCGGAGATGGACATGACCCAACCGCCGGACGACGATGCGCCGCCCGATGCGCCGAAGTTCGCCTGCCCGATGGATCCGCAGGTCGTGAGCGTCGAGCCGGCACGGTGCCCGATCTGTGGCATGAAGCTGCTTCCGATCTCGTTCGTGCCCGCCGCGCTGGAGGGCCTCGAGCTGGCGACGGCGGACGACCACCCCGACGACGACCATGGCGGGCATGCCGAGGGCAGCATCGAGTGGGAAGACACGATGGAGGAGATCAACCGGGCCACCGATCCCTCCAACATGCGGTGGATCGTGCTCGACCGCGACACGGGCGCACGCAACGCCCAGATCGACTGGTCGTTCACGGTCGGCGACCGGGTGAAGATCCGCCTCGTGAACGAGATGGACTCCGATCACCCGATGCACCACCCCTTCCACATCCACGGGGCCGGCCGGTTCCTGGTCATCACACGCGGCGACGAGGTCGAGCCCAACCTCGTGTGGAAGGACACCGTGCTCGTGCGGACGGGCGAGACGGTCGATATCGTGCTCGACGTGTCGAACCCGGGGCTGTGGATGGCGCATTGCCACATCGCCGAGCATGCCGAGAGCGGGATGATGTTCAGCTTCCACGTCCGGCGATGAGCGGGATGGTCCCGGCCCGCGATCGAGAAGGAGGCAACCGATGGCGATGGTGACCGACCCGGTGTGCGGCATGAGGATCGACAGCGACGACGCCGTCGCGACGGCGGAGCAGGGCGGAACCACGTACCACTTCTGTTCACAGGCCTGCCACGACGCGTTCGTCGCCGATCCCGCCTCGTTCATCGGCTGACCGCCGGTGGAGGACCGTCTCACGGAAGAAGAAGTCTCCGACCGGGCGGAGGTTCCGCTCGAGGAGGTTCGCCGACTGGTGGCGCTCGGCATCCTCGACGCGAGCGAGGACGGGTTCCAGCGACGCGACGTGATGCGCGTGCGGGTCGTCGCGGCGCTCGAGGCGAAGGGCGTCGACCGAGACGACCTCGCCACGGCACTCGCCAGCGGCCACCTGACGCTCGGATACCTCGAGAGCGCCGGACGACGCCATCCACGCTCGGACGAGACGTTCTCCCAACTCGCCGACCGGCTCGGACTCGACATCGAGGCTCTCGAGCGCATCTTCGTCGCCTTCGGCCTGCCGCCACCTCGCCCCGACGAGCCGATGCGAGCCGAAGACGTCGAGGCGTTGGGCGCGCTTCCGGTGCTGCTCGGCGTGGGGGTCGACGAGGGCGAGGTGCTCCGGCTCGCCCGCGTCTGGGGCGACGGCGCGCGGCGGGTCGCGCAGTATCAGAACCACTATCTCCACCACGTGATCGAGGAACCGTTCCGCCGTCGCGGGCTCCGCGACAACGAGGCGTTCGAGGCAGCGATCCGCGAGGTCGCGGTGCGGGTCGGGCGGTCGGGCGAAGACCTGCTGACGTGGCTCTTCCGCAGGCACTCCGAGGCGTTCACCACCGAGCACCAATTCGAGCACGTGGAAGCGGCCCTCGAGGAGGCCGGTGTGCGGAAGCGATCGCCGCGCAGCCTCGGTGCGATCGTGTTCGCCGACCTCACGGGGTACACGCGGCTCACGGAGGAAGCCGGCGACGAGGTGGCGGCGAGCGTCTCGCTGACGCTCGCGCAGCTCGTGAAGGAGATCGCGATCCGTCACGAGGGCGAGGTCGTGAAGATGCTCGGCGACGGCGTGTGCTTCCACTTCCGTCGCCCCACCGACGCCGTGTTCGCGTCGCTCGAGACGATCGAGGCCGTGGAACCCCGTGGCCTGCCGCCGGCCCACATCGGCGTGAACGCGGGTCCCGTGATCTACGACGAGGGCGACTACTTCGGCCGCACGGTCAACATCGCCGCGCGGATCGCCTCGGAAGCGGGGCCGGGACAGGTGCTCGTCGGGAGAGCGGTGGTCGACGCATGCCCCCACGACGGGCTGCGCTTCGACGAGTTCGGCGCCGCCCGACTGAAGGGCATCGCGGAGCCCGTCATGTTGTACCGAGCGGTCCGGCCCGCCGGCTGAACCGACGACCGCGAGCCCGGCCTGGACTGGGCGGGCCGCTCCCCCGGGTTCCGCGTACCGGAGCGACGTGGCACGATGCCCTTCGCGGAAGGATCGCTCATGGGTGACGCGGGAACGCTCGATCGTGCTCGGCAGGCCCTCGACGACCATGCCTGGGACGACGCCTACCGGACGTACTCCGACGCCGCGCTCGAGGGGGCGCTCAGCGGCGAGGATCTGGAGCGGCTCGCCGAAGCCGCATGGTGGACGGCTCATCCGAAGGAGTGCATCGACGCGCTCGAGCGCTCGTACGAGGCGCACTCGAACGAAGGCGACACGCGCCGGGCGGCGTACGTCGCGCTGCAGCTCGTCGACCAGTGGAACGAGCGAGCGCAGCCGGCGCAGGCGGCCGGATGGTTCCAGAGGGCGACGCGGCTGCTCGAGGATCAACCCGAGGGCGTCGAACACGGGTACCTCGAGCTCGCGAGGGCCAAGGACAGCGGCAGCGTTGAGGAGATGATGCAGCACGCGACGTCGGTCCTGGACATCGGCACACGCTTCGGCGACCACGATCTGCAGGCATTCGGGTTGATGTGTCAGGGCATGGCGAACATCGCCCAGGCCCGTGTCGACGTCGGCATGTCGCTGATCGACGAGGCAACAGTCGCGGCGATCGGGGGCGAGCTCACGCCGCTTGCGACCGGCATCGTCTACTGCTTCACGATCGTCGCGTGCATGGACCTCGCTGACTACCGACGTGCCGGCGAGTGGACCGAGGCCACGACGCGATGGTGCGAGCGTCAGGCGATCAGCGGGTTCCCGGGCCACTGCCGCGTGCGCCGCGCCGAGATCATGCGCCTGCGGGGGGCGTTCGCCGACGCCGAGGAGCAGGCACGAACCGCCGTGGGCGAGCTGATGGCCTTCGGCGAGGTGCCGATCGCAGGGGTGGGGTTCCGCGAGATCGGCGAGATCCGGCTGAGGATCGGTGACCTCGACGGCGCCGAGGAGGCGTTCGCCCAGGCGCATCAACGCGGGAACGACGCGCAGCCCGGACTGGCGCTGTTGCAGCTGACCCGCGGGCGCACGGTGGCTGCCCGCTCCTCGATCCGCGCCGCTCTCGCCGATCAGCCCTTGGAGATGGGACGGGCTCGTCTGCTTCCCGCAGCGGTCGAGATCGCGGTCGCGTCACACGACGTGGCGGAGGCACGGGAAGCTGCCGAGGAGCTGCGCGAGATCGCCGATGACTACGGCGCGGCACCATGGCGCGCGGCCGCGCGCCAGGCGATGGGAACGGTCCTCGCCTACGAGGGGCAGCCCGAAGAGGCGATCGCCGAGCTGCGCGCGTCGATCAGGCTCTGGACCGAGTCCGACCTGCCGTTCGAGACCGCGCAGGCCCGCATGCGGCTCGCCGCCGCGCACCGCTCCGGTGGCGACGAGGCCTCGGCCCTGCTGGAGCTACGGGCGGCTCACGCGATCTTCGAGCAGCTCGGCGCGACCCTCGACGCGCAGCGCAGCCACGAGGCGATCGAGGCGGCGATCGCCACGACCGGCCGTCGCGTCGGGCGCACGTTCATGTTCACCGACATCGTGGGGTCGACGAACCTGCTCGAGGCGATCGGCGACGAGGCATGGGAAGACGTCGTGCGCTGGCACAACGAGACGCTCGAATCGCTGATCCGAACCCATCGGGGCGACGTGGTTCACACCACCGGCGACGGGTACTTCGCGGCGTTCGTCGACGCGCCCACGGCATCGACGTGCGCGGTGGCGATCCAGCAGCGTTTGGCCGAGCATCGACGTCGCCACGGGTTCGCCCCCCAGGTGCGGATCGGCCTGCACGCGGCCGAGGCGAGCATGGTGGGCCAGGACTACGCGGGCATCGGGGTGCACGAGGCCGCCCGCGTGGCGGCGCTCGCCCGCGGCAACGAGATCCTGGTCACGTGCTCGACGATCGAGGACGATCCGATACCGTTCCCGATCGTGGACGAGCATGCAGAGACGCTGAAGGGCATCGCGAACCCCGTGAGGGTCGCCACCGTCGAGTGGCGTCCCACCGCGTCGTAGGAACGAGCGGCGATGGCGAGGTTCGCGACACCCGAGGACGAGTGGCGCTCCTACCTCGACGGCACACACCCGTCGATCGCATGGGGGCGCCGGACGTTCCGCATCTTCCCCTCCGACCCGCGATGCGTGGTCTGCCTCGCGCCGTTCGGGGGACCCGGCGGGTGGGTGTTCCGTCGCGCGGGGTTCACGCGCTGGGAGAAGAACCCCAACGTCTGCACCCACTGCATCAACTCCCTGCAGGGGTACGACGTGATGGGGGTCGACGTCGAGATCTCCTTCCTCTTCGCCGACGTGCGCCGGTCGAGCGAGCTGGCTCGCACGATGGACACGGCTGCGTTCGCTCACCTCATGCAACGGTTCTATTCGACCGCGAACGACGTACTGCTCTCGAACGGGGCGATCCTCGACAAGTTCATCGGCGACGAGGTCGTCGCGTTCTTCATGCCGTTCATGACTGGGCCCGATCACGCCCGCGCCGCCGTGCTCGCTGCTCGCGAGCTCCTCGCCGCGACCGGCCATACCGATGACGAGGGCCCGTGGCTCCCGCTCGGGGCGGGGGTGAACAGCGGCACGGCGTTCGTCGGCATGGTCTCCCACGGATCCGCGAGCGAGTTCACCGCGTTCGGCGACACGATCAACGTGGCAGCACACCTCGCTGCGCAGGCCGACCCAGGCGAGATCCTCGTGACAGACGCCACCGCGGGCGCGGCCGGCCTCGACGGCGACGACCTCGAACGACGGAAGCTCTCGCTCAAGGGGCATCAGGTCGACGCGGTCGTGGTACCGGTCGACGCGACGTCGCCCGCGTCGGACTGAGGAGCCTCCGCGAGACGCTGACACAGCACCAGGATCACGGCCAGCGACGTCTCCGGACGCTCCCGAAGGATCGCCTCGAACCGTCGCCGGTCGATCGAGAGCACGCGCACGGAGCCGCGCGCCACCAACCCGGCGATGCGTGGCTCGCTCGTGATCACCGCCATCTCCCCCACGACGTCGCCCGAGGACCTGGTCGCGACGACGCGCCGCTGCTCCCCCTCCCCCCTCACCACCGCGACGTCGCCGCTGACGATGATGTGCATCTCGTCGCCCTCGTCGCCTTGCTCGGCGATCGCGTCGCCATCGGCGTACGCCCGCTCCTGGGCGATCGACGCGATCGGTTGCAGGTCGGGCGGCGGAAGCTCCGCGAACAGCGGCACCTTGCGCAGGAACAGCACCCGCTCCATGACGGAGAGGGTCGTCAGGGACTGTGTCATCGCTCCTCCTTCGGGCGCGGCCGAGAGCTCGGCGCACGCACGGATCCAATCGTCTCGGTCCTGGCGGAGCCGGTCGAGCACATCGCCTCGATCGGCGGGCTGGAGCGCCCCGTCCCACATCGAGACGAGCGGACGGACGATGCGCCGCTCCCCCACGCTCTCGATCACCTCGAGCGCGTTGGCCCGCTGCGCAGGATCCGACACCGAGAGGTTGTCCAACGCCACTGTCATCTCGTGCCCCTCGCCCAACAACGCCGCCGCGCGCAACCCGAACGACGCGTCGCGGTCGGCGCGGTCCATCACCGAGTCCCTCAGAAGACGCAGCCGGTCGTCGGCGTCTCCGTCGATCGCCACGCCGAGCCGGTGACGATCGACGGCCTCGGCTACCATCCCCACCGCGAATTCCCGGATGTCGTCACTCCGCCCGTCGAGCGGGAGTCGGGCGAGGGCGGCGAGGGCGCCGTCGCGCTGCGACGGTGATACCAGCGAGCCGATGACCGGATCGACGGCCTGTGCGCCGATGTCGCCGAGCCCGGCGGCGGCGGCGTCACGGACCGTTGGCTGCTCGTCGCCGATCGCCACCATGAGCGCGTCGAGCGCCCGGGTCGGGTCGATCGTCGACGCGGCGCGGGCGGCCTCTGAGCGCACCGCGGGGACGGGGTCCTGCATGCCGGCGAGCACGGCGTCGGCGAGGCGTCCGTCCTCGAGCGCCCGCATCGCTCGGAACGTCGAAGCGCGCACGCCGTCGTCCTCGGCCGCCGCGAGCTCCCGCAGCATCACCACGGCACCGAGGTCGGCGCTCATCCGCACGAGCATGGCGGCGGCGGCGGCACGGACGAACGGATCGCGGTCGTGCATCAGCGGCCCCACCGCGTGCGAGGCGGCCTCCGCCTGCACCCCGAGCGTGCCGATCGCGTCGACCGTCGCGAGCCGCACGACCGCGTCGGGGTCGACCGACCGCTCGAGGATGTCCGGGAGCACCGAGTCAGCGCCGGCGGTCGCGAGCGACCGCACCGCGGCGGCTCGCACCTCGGCGTCGGCGTCGTGCAGCGCCGCGTGCAGCGCCTCCTCGGTGCCCGACGGGTCGAGGTCGCCGAGCACCCGCGCCGCCACCCTCCGCATCCTGACGTCGGGGTCGGAGAGGGCGGCCACTGCGACCTCGAGCGCCGAGGCGTCGGCGCGGGTCAACCCGAACGGTTCGGTGCCGGCGGCGGTCGAGCCGAACACGCTCGGCCGGCCCTCGTGGAGGGCCTGCACGAGCTCGCGCGGGTAGGCCCGCCGCACGCCGACCATCGCCACGGTCGCGAGCACCGCGCACGCGAGCCCGACGAGGTAGAGCACGCTCGGCGAGAGCGCACGTTCGCCGATGAGCGCGATCACGCCTGCCAGGATCGTGCCGACCTGTGTCGGTCCTCCGTAGAGGAAGGCCCGGGTCTGGTCGCGCCGATCGGGCGGCACGGTGTTGATCACGGCCTCCCACGAGCTCGTGGCACCACCCTGCAACCACGCGACCTGGGTGAATCGGAAGACCATCAGGGCGGCGAAGCTCGCGTCGATCGCGAGGACCCCGAACGTGACGACGTAGAGCAGCGGCAACACCAGCATGACGGTCGGCACGCCGAACCGCGAGAGCAGCCTGTTCATCAGGAATAGCGACATCAGGAACGCGACGCCGGTGGAGAGGCCGAAGAAGAGGCCAAAGAATCCAGCGAGGTCGTCGGGCTCGGGATACCGGATCGTCGCGGCCCTGGAGAACGGCAGGTACAGCGAGAAGAACAGCAGGGAGAAGAGGATCGACGCCAGCGCGAGCCATCGCATCAGCCGCGACCTCGAGACGTACCTGAGTCCGAGCCTCAGCTGCTCGAGCGGGTCGGCGCGTTCACGCCGTCGCGCCGCGTCCGACCGGTCGGTGCCGGCGAGCAGCGCGATGCCGAGGGCCACCGACGCCACGAGCGTCGCGATCCACACGAGGAGCAGGTTGGGGGTGCCGAGCCATGAGGCGAGGGGCTTCGTGACGAGGCCGCCCACGACGTAGCCGAGCACGCCGCCGGCGCCGATCAGTGGGAAGAAGCGCTTCGCCTGACGCGTGTCGGTCACGATGCCGGCGAGCCCCCAGACCGCCAATCCCAGGACGAAGTACCCCACACCCTGCAGGAGCCAGAGCGCCTGGGTGATCCAGGAGAGGTCGGCGGCGAGCCCCGCGCGTCCGACCGCCGCGAGCACGGCGATCGAGACCGGGATCACGATGCACGCCCGGCCGCGACCCATGCGAGCGAGCAAGGCGCCGAAGCCGAGGGTGGTGATGAACATCGTGGCGCCGAGGATCAGGTACATCATCGGCAGCTTCTGGACGCCGTAACGCGCGAAGAACAGGGCCTCGATGCCGCTCTGGCCGATCATCAGCCCAGCCGACACGAAGAACGACATCGCGACGATGAGGCTCACCGAACGCCCTTCGCCCGGCTTCAGCTTGAGCAGTCGTCGCACCCGGGACGTTTCCACGGCCCCGAGAGTAGGCGGCGGAGCCCCTGCCGGGGAAGCCGTCAGAACTCGCCGGTGTCGCTGAAGTCGATCAGGCGATGGCTGTTGTCGCAGAACGGCTTGTTCCGACTGGCGCCGCAGCGACACAACACCACCCGATACTCCTCGCGGACCGAGCGTCCACC
>JBGGNG010000160.1:0-12788 GCA_041287635.1 Actinomycetota bacterium
GCCAGAAGTCCGGGCGCCACGAGCCGTTCGTGAACGCCATCACCGCCACGCCGTCGTCGGGGGCGAGGAAGACCTGCGAGTGGAAGCCGGGCAGCGTGCCCTGATGCTCGACCGCCGGGTGGCCATCACCGAGGTCGGCACGCCAGAACGCGATCCCGATACCAGGGATACGGGGGTCGGGCCGGTACTGCGGCTCGAACATCATCGTGACCGTCTCCGGCTCGAGTATCGAGCCGTCGTCGTTCCCACCACCGCCGAGCAGCGCCGCCACGTAGCGTGCCATGTCGCCCGGCTCGGAATAGACGGATGCAGCGCCGACGGTCACGGCTTCCCGTGGGGAGACGGCCTTCGGGCCGGCGTGACCCATCTCGTATCCGGTCGCGAGCCATGGCGTGACCCGCTCCGAGCGGACCAGGTCGGTGTGGTCCATGCCGAGAGGGTCGAAAACGTGCCGGCGGAAGTAGCGGTCGAGCGGTTCTCCGCTCACGTCCTCGACGATCTGGCCGAGCGTGGCGAACCCGTGGTTGCCGTATCGGAACCTCGTCCCGGGCTCGGCCACGAGGCGCAGCCGGCCACGGTAGTGCTCCGCGAGCGAGGGCAGGCGCTTCCCGAGCGCGACGCTCTCGCCGAAGTCGGGCCGCAACGCGCCCCCGGCGGGCACCACCTCGGGGATGCCGGCGGTGTGCGTCAGCAGGTGCCGCAGCGTCGCGGGCCTCCAGCCCGCGTCGGCGGGGACCAGGCGATACGCACGCAGGTACTCGTTCGCGGGCGCGTCGAGGTCGACCAGGCCCTGCTCCCACAGTTGCAGCACCGAGACCGCCGTGACGGTCTTGGTGACCGACGCGATCCGGAAGACCGTGTTCTCGGTGATCGGTGTGCGCTCGGCGATGTCGGCGACGCCGTGCGCGGAGAACGACGAGAGCGACCCGTCACTCACCACGCCGACGGCCAGACCGACGGCCGACCACCGGTGGAGGATCCGCGCGATCCGCCGGTCGGGGGCGACGTCCCCGGAGGATGCAGGTTCGATCGTGGAACGGGTGCTTGACGACACCATCGTGCCCTCCCTTCGTTCGCCGGGTCCCGCGACCAGCGATCGCCCGGCAGCCACTTCCACCCTGCCAAGTCGAGACGGGCGTGGCGGCAGCGACGGACCCCGTCCCCGCGGGACCTTCACCGTCGTTCTCACGCGATCTCGGCCGTGGTGCGACGATGGCGCCCGTGAAGAAGGTCGACACCCCGCCCGATGCATTCCTCGGATCGCTGCCCGACGAGACCCGGGGCGCGATGAAGGAGCTCGACGCGATCATCACCTCCTGCCTGCCCGGCAGGAGCCGGGTCCTCTGGGAAGGGCCGTTCTGGGCGGCAGCGACCAGCAGATCATCGGGTACGGCGACATCGTGCAACCGCGTCCGCGCGGCGAGCCGGTCGAGTGGTTCCTCGTGGGCCTCGCCAGGCAGCAGCGGAACTTCAGCCTGTACATCAACGCCGTGCTCGACGGCGCGTACCTGCTCGCCCGCCACGCGGATCGCCTGGGCAGGGTGAAGACGGGGTCGGCCAGCCTCAGTTTCTCGAGTCTCGACGATGCCGATCTCGACGGACTCAGGGCACTCCTCACACAGGCCCACGAAGTGACACCTGAGGACGTGTGACGCACTTGCCGGGCGCTATCGCTACGAGAAGGATGCCTCCATGAGGAAGCTCGGACACAGCCTGGTGCTCGTCGCGATGGCCGGGTATGCCGCCTCGACGGTCACCCTCGACTTCTACGGTCCAGGGACCGGCCCGACACAGATGGGCCTGACGTACTTCGACCTGCTGACGGGGCAAGGAACGGCATCCGGTCTGACCGTCGCAGGCGGCATCCTGATGACGTTCGGTCCGCCGCTGCTCATCGTGAGCCTGGATCTCATGTTGCTCACGGGCCGACGCCGTGGCGCCGCTCTGCACGGGCTCGTCGCAGCCGTCGCCACCTGGGCGACCATCACGATCGGCTCCGCGCTGAACATCCTCGGCTTCGACGCGTTCCCGATGGGGGTCGGGTTCTGGGCGCAGATCGTGTGCGTGGCGATCGCGGCCGCGGGAGCGCTGCTGCTGTTGAACGCTCCCGCGGCTGACTGATCCGGCGTCAGGCGGCGCAACGGCTGCGCACGAGGTCGTACGCCTCGCTGAGCGCCTGAGGGTCGCGGTCGCCGTCGATCATCGGTGCCATCGCGCCGTCGGCGAGTCCCCAGGCCACGATCTCGGCGAGCTGCTCGATGCCCCGCTGCTTCCACTCGACGTCGTCGCCGGCCCAGGCGCCGAGGTCGCGCAGCTGCAGGAACCGCTCGCGGCACGCCTCGTCGAGGGACGCGCTCTCCCATGCGTGAGCGAGCTCGTGCAGCACGAGACGCTGCGGGCCGGCTTCCATCTCGAGACGCACACACAGATCGACGCGGCCGCCTTGCGCGTAGCCGAGGAACCCTCGGCAGCCCTCGATGCCGTCGTGGAAGTGCACCTCGGTCGGCGGCAGCTCGAGCCCGGCGGCCTCGAAGCGCCCAACGGCCCACACGGCGAGCTCCATCGCGACCGGCGGAGCGTCCACCACCACGATCTGCGGCGTGCCGGGCACCGGGTCTCCGGCCCGCGTCAGCGCGACGGCGTCGGGCAGGCTCGCGATCGCCCCGACGCTCATGGCGATCCCGATCCATCCGACGGCCCGTGCGCTCCTCGTGAACATGGGCCGACCGTGTGCCCGAGCGCTGCAGGCACCGCCCGCAAACGCTTGGACGTGCTTGGAACCGACTTGGAGCTCTCGAGAGTGGGAGTGGCTTTCCGACGCAACGCGAACGGGGTACTGTCCGGCCGTGCGTTTCCTCGTGTTGGGACCGTTGGAGGTCGAGGCGACACCCGAACCTGTCGCGCTCGGCGGCCGCAAGCAGAAACTCGTCCTCGCCCACCTGCTGCGACGCCCCAACGGCTGGGTCTCGACCGAGACGTTGATCGACGACGTGTGGGGCGAGGAGCCGCCCGGCGCCGCGAAGGGCTCCCTGCAGTCCTACGTGTCGAACCTGCGCAAGGCCCTCGGCACCGAACGACTCGAGACCGGGGCAGGCGGCTACCGGCTCATGGTGGGGCCTGGCGAGCTCGACGCCCTCGAGTTCGAGCAGACGTCGGCCCGAGCGAACGCGGAGGTCGGCGGCGACCCGCGGGGGGCGTCGGATCTGTTCCGGCGAGCGCTCGGTCTCTGGCGTGGATCGGCGTTCTCCGACCTCGCCGACGAACCGTCGCTCCTGGGCGAGATCGGACGGCTCGAGGAGGAACGGCTGCAGGCGATCGAGGGTCGCATCGACGCCGACCTCGCGCTCGGTCGGCACACCGAGGTCGTCGCCGAGCTCGACGACTTCACCCGCCGGTGGCCGCTGCGCGAGCACCTCTGGGCCCAGCGGATGCTCGCGCTCTACCGGGCCGAGCGGCCGGCCGAGGCGCTCGCTGCCTACCGCGATGCCCGATCGATCCTCGTCGATGAGCTCGGGGTCGAACCCGGCCGGCCGCTGCAGCAGCTGAACGAGCGCATCCTGCTGCAGGACCCCGAGCTCGACCTGCCGACGGCGTCGGCGGGCCGCGGGACGATCGAGCTCGACAACCCCTACAAGGGACTACGGCCGTTCCGTGAAGGCGACGACCAGGACTTCCACGGTCGCGAGGCGCTCACCGAGCTGCTCGTCGCCACGCTCGAGGACGACGCCCGTCTCGTCACCCTCATCGGCCCGAGCGGGTCGGGCAAGTCGAGCGTCGTCTCCGCCGGGCTGGTCCCCGCGTTGCGGAAACGCGGCGTCGGCGACCCGTGGGACATCGCATCGATGCGCCCGGGTGCCTTTCCGTTCACGGAGTTCGACGCCGCCATGGGGCGCACGTTCCCGTCATCGACCTCGGGCGACCGCCGCACCGACGGGGACACGTGGCTCCTGGAAGCGGTGTTGCGCGCATTGCCCGAGGACGGGTCGCGGCTGCTGCTCGTGATCGACCAGTTCGAGGAGCTGTTCACGCTCGTCGACGACGAGACACGCAACCGGTTCCTCGCCGGACTCGTGGCCGCCGCCGAGGAGCCGGGTGAGCGCCTGCGGGTGCTCGTCGTGCTCCGCGCCGACTTCTTCGACCGTCCGCTGGCCTACCCGATCTTCGGCCGGCTCATGACCGAGCACATCGTGCACGTGCTGCCGCTCGGTCCGAGCGAGCTCGAAGCCGCGGCGGCGAAGCCGGCCGAGCGGGTCGGCGTGTCGTTCGAGCCGGGCCTGCTCGCCGAGTTGGTCGGCGACGTGAGCCGCCAGCCGAACGCTCTACCGCTGTTCCAGTACGCGCTGACCGAACTGTTCGATCGGCGTGAAGGCGACGAGCTCACCCTCGCCCGCTACGAGGCGCTCGGTGGACTCCGGGGCGCGGTCGCGAGCCGGGCGGAGGACACGTTCGCGCGGCTCGATCTCGAACGGCAGGAAGCTGCCCGTCAGCTGTTCCTGCGTCTGGTGCGCGTCGGCGCCGGCACGGCCACCCGGCGGGTCGTACAGGCCGACGAGCTCGCGTCGCTCGACATCGATCTCGTGACGATGCAGGACGCCGTGGAGGCATTCGTCTCGAACCGGCTGCTCGCGGTCGACCGCGACCCGGCCTCCGGCGCGGCGACCGTCGAGCTCGCCCAGGAGGCGCTGCTGAGCGAGTGGCAGCGACTCGCGGAGTGGATCGAGAGCGGCCGGGCGGACCTGCGGCAACATCGGTCATTCGTGGGCGCCATGCGAGAGTGGCTGGCGGCGGGCCGCGACCCCGACTACCTGCTGCGCGGCGGGCGGCTCGAGCGCTACGAGGTCTGGCGGGAGGGGACGGCGATGCGCCTGACCGAAGACGAGCGAGCGTTCCTCGACGAGGCGGTGCGTCGGCGAAACGAGGCCGCGGCCGCTGAGGCCGAGCGCGCGGAGGCCGAGACACGTATCCGCGTGCGTGCACGGCGCCGGTCTTTCGCGGTGGGCGTCGGAGCGGCCGCCCTCATCGCCGCCCTCATGGTCGGCGTCGTGCTCGCGAACGGCGAGGACGAACTCCCCACGATCACGAGCCTGTCCTTAGGCAACCGTGAAGACAACATGGTCTACGAGCTCGGCGAGCAAGGCATCACACGGGCGGAGCAGAAACTCGGGGTCACGGTGCAACGCGCCGACGTGTTGCTGCCACCCGAGACGGTGATCGAAGAGGCAGCCGCCGCGGAGACGGACCTGTTGATCCTCGACAACAACGCGAGCTTCACGATCGGAGATCGACCCGCCCTGTTCGCGCCGCCCACCCACTACGTCGTCAGCCCGGTCGAGGTTCCGATCGACCGACCGAACGTGACGACCCTCGAGATCGCGTTCGAGCAGAGCGGGTTCCTGGCGGGTGTAGCGGCGGCCTCCACCACCCAAAGCGGGGTGATCGGCTACGTCGGTGCGTGGGAGGGAGATCCGGGCGAGCCCCCGGCGATCTTCCGGCGCTTCCGGGCCGGGTACGAGGCGGGAGCCGAGTGGGTCGATCCGGACGTGCAGGTGCTCTCTGGCCTCATCTTCGACTTCACCCGGGAGTTCGATCAGTACTTCAATGAGCCCCAGGTGGCGAAGCGGATCGCTCGGATCGAGTACGACACGGGCGCCGATGTCGTGTTTCACGCGACCGGGCTCTCGGGGGCGGGCGTCTTCGAAGCCGCAGTCGAACGGTCGACGGCCGACCGCCACCTCTGGGCGATCGGGGTCGACACCGATCAGTGGCAGCAAGCGAACGAGGCCGAGCGTTCGCACATCCTGACCTCGAGCATGATCCGCTGGGACATCGTGAACTTCACGGTGATCCGTGACTTCGTCGAGGGAACGCTGCAACCCGGGGCCCGCCGTCTGACGGTCGATGAAGGGATCATCACGTACTCCCGGAGCGGGGACGGCCTCAGCCCCGAGGCGATCGCGAACCTCGACCGTGCGATCGAGGAGATAGCGAGCGGCGAGATGGACATCCCCACGGAGCCGACGGGCGAGCTGCTCCAGCCTTCGGGCTGACACCGCACAGTGCCCGCGGCGCCGGGCACCGTCAGTCGTCGGCGAGGCCGACGATCTCCCACGCCTCGACCGGTCGGCGTGCCCCTTTCACCGTGAGCTCTCCTCGCTCCTCCGCCTTCACGCGGTCCTTCACGAGCGCATAGGTGCGAAAGCCGCACAGGGTCGAGCCGGGTTCGGCCGTGGTCTCCAGACGGGCGGCGACGTTGACCGCGAAGCCGACCGCCATGTACGCCCGCAGCACCTCGCTCCCGAAGACGCCGACGGTGCAGTGCGCGGTGTTCACGCCGACCCTGATCTTGAGGTCGGCCGGGATCCCGCGCTCACGCAGCGAGGTCGCGAGCTCGTCGCAGCGCCGGTGCATCTCTATCGCCGCCCGGACCGCCGCCCATGCCTGCTCGGCCTCCGGCATCTCCTTCGGAGCGCCGAAGACGGCCATCACGCCGTCGCCGATCAGGTTGTCGACCGACCCGCCGAACGCGATGACCGCCGCCGTCATCTCCCGGAGGTAGCCGTTCAGCACCACGGCGAGCTCCTCCGGCTCCAGGCTCTCGGCGAGGTCGGTGAACACGACCATGTCGGCGAACAGCACCGTGATGCGCCGGCGCTCGAACGAATCCTCCTCGACGGGCAGCTCACCTTCCAGCAGGCGCTCGGCGACCTGCCGGGGCAGGAAGCGGGCGAGCTCGCCGGTGCGGACGAGCTCGGCCATCTGCTCGTCGACCCTGGCCTCGAGCCTGCGCCGCGTGTGCTCGAGCTCGGTGACGTCGTGATACAGGATGTAGAAGCCGCTCGGCTCGTCTTCCTGCTCCTCACGGATCGCGAGGATCTCGACATCGACGAGCGAACCGTCCTTGCGCGTTCGCCGGCCGATCCGACGGAAGGACGGCCGGCCCCATGCCTCGTTGGTCCACGCGGTCGCCTCGGTGTGCAGCTCGGGGGTCGTTGCGACCATATCGTCGAGATGCGTGCCGACCGCCTCGTCGGCGGAGTAGCCGAAGAGTCCCTCGGCGGCGGGGTTCCACAGGGTCACATCGAAGTTCCGGTCGACCTTGATGATCGCCGTGGGACTCGTCTCGACGAGCTCCTCGAAGAAGCGGCGCTGACGGACGAGCTCACCGACGTCTTCGTACAGCGCGAACGCGCCCACCAGCCGGTCGTCGATCGTGATCGGCACCGAGCGGATCGCCACGTCGACGAGGGTCCCTTCCTTCCTGGCGCGGCGGGTGACGACCTCGACCGGTCCGTCGAGGACGCGGTCGTTCAGCGAGGCGGCGTCGTCTCGGATCGCCTCGTGCTGACCGACCAACTCGTCGATGTGGCGGCCGAGCGCCTCTGCGCGCGACCAGCCGAACAGCCGCACGGCGGCAGGGTTCCACTCCGTCACCATGAACGATGGGTCGCACGTGACGATGGCCGTCGGACTCTCCTCGACGAGCGTCTCGTAGAACCGGCGCTGGTCTTCGGGCGTGCCGACTTGCGCATCGGGTGTCGGGGTCATGGCGGCGAGCGTAGAGCGAACACGCCCCGCAAGCCAGACGCATCGTGCGCCGCCGCAAGGGGTATCGTCGCGGTCATGACCGAGGATCGCTCATACCTCGAGGAGAACGCGCGCGAGCTCGAGCGCATGCGCTCGCTCGTCGACGACCTGAGCGAGGACGACCTGCGACGACCGGCCAATGAGCACTGGACGATCGCCGGCGTCCTCGGCCACATCGCGTTCTGGGACGCGCGGATACTGGCGCTCTGCGACAAGCTCGACCGCGGCGTGCCGTTCGCGGAGTCCGACACCGAACCGGAGGACGTCGACTGGATCAACGATGCCTCCCGGGCGCTGATCCACGCGGTGCCGCCTGGTGAGCTGGCGCGACTCGCGCTGCAGATCGCCGAAGACACCGACGCTCGGGTGGCGACGCTTCCGCCCGACCAGCTCTGGCCCCAGAACCCCGAGAGTCCGATCTACGCCGTGCGCGCGTCGCACCGCGGCGAGCACCTCGACGACATCGAGTCGGCGCTGGATCGTGCCTGACGCGACGGGAACATGAAGACGATCGGGAACATCCTGTGGTTCGTGCTCGCGGGCATCTGGCTCGCGATCGGCTACTCGATCGCCGGCCTCGTGCTGTGCATCACGATCATCGGCATTCCGTTCGGCGTGCAGGCGTTCAAGTTGGCCGGGTTCGTGCTGTGGCCGTTCGGTCGCACGGTCGTCCCCAAGCCCGAGGCGCTCGGCGTGCTCGACATCATCTTCAATATCCTGTGGCTGCTGTTCTTCGGGTGGGAGCTGTTCATCGCGCATCTCGTTGCCGGCTTGCTGCTGTGCATCACGATCATCGGCATCCCGTTCGGCGTGCAGTCGTTCAAGCTGAGCCTGCTTGCGCTCTGGCCGTTCGGGCAGACCGTCGCGCCGAGCGACGACCCCCAGACGTTCGCCTGACACCGTCGCTCAGGCACTTCCAACGCCTCAACCGGTCATCCTGAAGTAGCTCCAGGGGGAGACGTCTCGAAGCAATTCGGGAGTCTGCGCGAACGAGGCGCGGAGCCGTCCTCGTTCGTTCGCCGGGATGTTGTAGATGTAGAGCGACGCGGTCGTCCCTGCGCCTTGGAGTCGATAGCAGTCCCGGAAGACGTCACGCCAGCGGCCGTTGCGTAGCACTTCGAGCTCGAAGCACAGCTTCTCGTCAGGACTGGCGGGTCGGATCCGGCCCGTGTACCAGACGCGACTGCCGTTCCGGTAGAGGTACCAATGCCCCTGTCGCCCTTCGTAGCGCTTCAGGGTGCCGCTGACGATGGCCCTCGCCTCGACAACGATCTGGGCGCTCCGCCCGCCGAGCGATGTCGCATCGCCCGCCCACACCGCCCGGAAGAGGGTGCGACTCAGGACCCGTGCCCTGACCGAGCCTCGCCCTGTGTCATCGACCGTCGCAGTGGTGAAGTCCTTCCAGGTTCCCGGCATCACCCGGCGCTGGATCGTCACGAGGGGCACGTCGGTATCGGGGTTGGCGACGCGGACATCCAGACGCACCTTCGCTCCCGAGTTCACGACGACCTCCGACGCGGTGATCGTGGCCTGGGCCGGCTGCCAATCGGGCGATTCGAGGCCGTAGTTGGACCTGACCTTACGCACGTCGGTGCCGTCCGCGGCCATCGTGAAGAGGCCGCCGCCGTCACGCGAACTGTTGAATGCGATCCGCTGACCGCTCGGCGACCACGCGGGGTATCCGTCGTTGGTCGCTGCGCCGGTCAAGGTCGTCACCGTTCCACCGTCGGCAGCGACGACCGAGACGTCCGTGTTGGTGCCAGGCGCGGCATCGTCGAACGCGATCTGGGACCCGTCGGGCGACCATGAGGGGATCAGCTGGTGTCCTACTCGATCCACGATCTGGGTGAGGTCGGAGCCGTCCGGCCGGATCTTCCAGAGGTCGGCATCACCGTCCTCACCGGTCACCCGCGCACCCGCGATCCACTCGCCGTCGGGCGACCATGCCAGCCAGCGGAGCCCGAGCGAGTTGGGGATCGGGATCTCCTGTCCGGTCGCCACGTCGACGATCGCCACACCATTGCAGGACTGGTGCGCGATCTGACTGGCGTCGGGGCTCCACGTGACCCGACCGTCAAGACACCCGGGCGTGATGATGAGGTGTCCGCCGGAGCCATCCGGTCGGAAGGTGACGATGCTGCCGCCGTCGTTGACCGCGAGCAGGCTTCCGTCAGGCGACCAAGTTGCCGAATCGCCGTCGGTCACCCCGGCCTCACCGAGTCGGTCGAGGCCCTTCACGGGATCGACCACGTAGATATAGCCCAGGTAGCGGACGGAGAGGATGCCATCCAGCCCAGGAGCAGTCGCCATCGCCGGAGATCCCGTGAATACACCGATCGAACTCGTCACGGCGACCATGAGCGCAACGGCCCAACGCACCCTCATCGCTCCCCCTCCCATGCGGAACTAGGCGTTTCATTGAAGGGTAACTCCCGGGAGAGCCTGCCTCCAGCATCCACGAAGCTCGTGTCACGGCCTTGTTCCGGACTCCCATGTCCGGTCGCCCACCCGCCAATCGAGATCACCGCGGAACGGCACCGAATGAGCTCGACTAGGCCGCGCCGACGGAAGGGCGGTACGTTTCCCCCGACGATCGTCGACACGACGCCCGCGACCGGAACGGGGAGGGAACGTGATGGGGAAGAAGGGATCCGGCACCGTCACGTCGATACCGATCGAAGTCACGCCGTTCAGCGCGATCGAGGCGTCGCACCACTTCACCGTACGGGTCGCGATCGGGTCGCCCGAGTCGGCGACGCTGCGCGTCGACGACAACCTGCTCGATGTCGTCGACGTGGGCGTGCACGACGGCACTCTGCGCGTCGGGCTACGGTTCGGCACCGAGGTGACACACGCGACGCTCGAGGTCGACGTGACCGTTCCGGCCCTCGAACGGGTGGCGGCGTCCGGCGCCTCTCAGGTCCGGATCGACGGCAGGAACGAGGTGGAGCGCGTCGATCTCGTGCTGTCTGGCTCGAGCGAGCTCACCGCCGATCTGGAGGTCGTACGGGGACACCTCGAGCTCTCGGGAACGTCGACGGCCTCGATCTCGGGGTCCGCGGGCACGCTCGAGGTCACCGTGAGCGGTGCGAGTCACCTCTACGCCGACGAGCTCTCGGTCGGTGACCTCACGATCGACGCGTCGGGAGCCTCCACCGCCGACATAGCGGTCTCCGCCCGGCTGTCCGCCGGAGCGAGCGGCGCGTCGATGGTGCGCTACGCGGGAGCTCCGACCGTGGAACGGTCCACGACGTCCGGCGCGTCCAGTGTCCGACCACTCTGACTCGCCTCGTCAGGCGCTCGTCTCCCACAGGCCCATGACGTTGCCCTCGGGGTCCTTGAAGTAGCCGAACGCGCCCATCCCGGGGATCGGGGTCCTCGGTGTCACCGTACTGCCGCCCGCCGCCTCGACGTTCTTCAACGATTGCTCGATGTCGTCGACGTCGATCGTGATGACCGGCGACGGGGTCTCGTCCGATCGCCGCATCAAGCCGCCGTTGATCCCCCCTGGTTCGGTCGGCATCATCGACTCGTCGACCGGGGTGGTCGTCGCGATCGTGTACTCCCCCTCGTCCATCTGCATCGTGTTCAGGTCCCACTCGAAGACCGACCCGTAGAACGACTTCGCCCGTTCGACGTCATCGGCCGGGATCTCGAAGTGCACCACCTTGCGCATGCGTCTCCCCTTCCACTTCGGGTGCTCGAACACCTACCCTGCCGTCTCTGTCGCGGAACGGTCAAGGTGCGACGCTCGTCTCCTGGTCCCGAGCTCGACCGACCCGGTACGTGGCGGCGACGAACTGCCCTTGACGTTCGAGGTCCACGAGCGTGAGATCTGACGCGAGCAGGCGCCTGGGCAGCAAGGGGGCGCCCCCACCGAGCGTGACCGGCGCGATGCTGAGCTGGATCTCGTCGAGCAAGCCCGCGTCGGCGAACTGGCCCGCCAGGTCGCCCCCGCCGACGATCCAGACGTTCCCGCTATCGGCGGCCTCGACCATGTCGGCATGGATCGGGGCCACGTCGCCCTGCACGAACCGTAGGTCGGCTCCGTCGATCGCCGGCAGCTCGCGGGTCGTGAACACCCAGCAGGGCGTCGTGCCGTAGTAGCCGCGCCACTTCTCGGGCTGTTCGAGCAGCTGTTCGTTCGCCAACACCCACTCGTAGGTCGTGGAGCCCATCGCCATCGCGCCGACCCGCTCGTAGAACGCCGCGAACCGCGCCTCGTGGCCCACATCGTCGTCGCCCCCCGGCACCTCGAAGAGCCACTCGAGGGAGTTCGCCTCATCGGCGATGAACCCGTCGATGCTCGTGGCCGTGTAGAACTTCGTGATGCCCACGACGACAGCCTAGCCAGCGGAGGCTCGCATGGAGTCGGGCGAAGTCCTCGGCAAGATCGTCATCACCATCTAACGTCGACGAGTACTCGGAGGAACCCATGGCCGTGCTGACCTACCTGACGATCATGTCGCTCAACGGCTACGTGGCTGACGAGCACGGGAACTTCGATTGGGGTGTGCCCGACGAGGAGGTCCACACCTTCATCAACGACCTCGCGCGGTCGGTGGACACCTACCTCTTTGGGCGACGCATGTACGAGGTGATGGCCGTCTGGGAGACGATGGATCTCACCGACCAGCCTCCTTCGATCCGTGAGTTCGCGGCGATCTGGAGGGCGGCCCGCAAGGTCGTGTACTCGACGACCCTCGACGACATCTCCACCGCCCACACGCACATCGAGCGCGCCTTCGACCCCGACGGAGTACGGCGGATGAAGGCGTCGGCCGAGCAAGACCTCTCGGTCGGCGGTCCGGAGCTCGCCGCCCAGGCTCTGTCGGCCGGACTGGTCGACGAGTGTCACCTCTTCCTCGCACCCGTCGTCGTGGGCGGCGGAACGCGAGCCCTCCCCGACGGCATGCACCTGGGCCTCGAGCTGCTGGACGAACGCCGGTTCGCCAACGACATGGTGTACCTGCGCTACCGCGTCACCGGCACGGGGTGAAGCGCGGTTGATAGGTTCGATCGATGCAGCCGCTCGATGACGCGATCGACACGGTCGCACGAGACTCAGGGTTCACCGGCGTCGTGCGCGTCGACCGAGCAGGGACCACCGAGTTCGCGAAAGCCTACGGACTCGCCGACCGCGCCCACGAGATCGCGAACGCGATCCACACGAGGTTCGCGCTCGCGAGTGGCGCGAAGGGATT
>JBGGNG010000161.1:0-2622 GCA_041287635.1 Actinomycetota bacterium
TCTCCACCGTCCCCGAGGCGATCGAGGAGATCCGACGCGGCCGCATGGTGCTGGTCGTCGACGATGCCGACCGTGAGAACGAAGGCGATTTCATCATGGCCGCCGAGTCCTGCACCCCCGGGTCGGTGAACTTCATGGTCACCCACGGCCGCGGCATCGTGTGCCTGCCGTGCGCCGCGTGGCGGCTCGACGAGCTCGGCATCCCGCAGATGGTGACCGAGACGACCGACGGCCACGAGGCTGCGTTCACGGTGTCGATCGACTTCCGCCACGGTACGACGACCGGCACCAGCGCGCATGACCGGGCGATCACGGCCAAGGCCGTCACCGACGCCGACGTGGCGCCGCGCGACTTCCAGAAGCCGGGGCACGTGTTCCCGCTCAGGGCCAAAGACGGCGGCGTGCTCCGCCGGGCCGGGCACACCGAAGCCGCGGTCGACCTCGCCACGATGGCAGGCATGTTCCCCGCCGGCGTGATCTGCGAGGTGATGAACGAGGACGGCACGATGGCGCGCATGCCGGAGCTGGTGCGCGTCGCCCGCGAGCACGGCCTGAAGCTGATCTCGATCGCCGACATGATCGAGTACCGGCGGCACCGGGAGGTGCTCGTGCAGCGCGTCGCGGAAGCAGCGATCCCGACGCCCTACGGGGAGTTCCGGTCCTACGCCTACGAGAGTCTCGTCGACGGTCGGACCCACGTCGCCCTCGTGATGGGCGACATCGACGACGGTCGCAGCGTGCTCACCCGCGTGCACTCCGAGTGCCTGACCGGCGATGTGTTCGGGTCGATGCGGTGCGACTGCGGTGCGCAGCTCGAGCGCGCGTTGCAGATGATCGGGAAGGAGGGTCGGGGCCTCGTGCTGTATGTCCGCGGCCACGAGGGACGAGCGATCGGCCTCGCGCACAAGCTCCGCGCGTACGAGCTGCAAGATCGAGGCCGCGACACCGTCGAAGCCAACATCGAGCTCGGGTTCCCGGCCGATCAGCGCGACTACGGCATCGGCGCGCAGATCCTGGTGGACCTCGGCGTCACCACGATGCGTCTGCTCACCAACAACCCGGAAAAGCGAGCAGGGCTTGAGGGGTACGGGCTCGCGATCGAGGACCGTCTGCCCTTGCGGATCGACCCGACGCCCGAGAACATCGGGTACCTGCGTACGAAGCAGGAGAAGATGGGTCACCTGCTCGACGTGCCAGAGGCCGAGCCCGCGATCGGGTCCGACGCGGAGGCCGGGGCGTGAACACGTTCGTCGGCGCGCACGACGGCTCGGGGCGGCGCCTCGCCGTGGTGGTGGCGAGGTTCAACGAAGTCGTGACGGCCAAGCTCGTGGAGGGCGCGCTCGCCGCCCTCGCGAAGCACGGGGTGGCTGACGAAGCGATCGACGTCGCGTGGGTGCCGGGAGCCTTCGAGATCCCGCTCGTCGCGGAGCGACTCGCGAGGTCGGGCCGCTACCACGCCGTCATCTGTCTCGGCGCGGTGATCCGCGGCGAGACCGCGCATTTCGAGCTCGTGGCCAACGAAGCTGCCCGTGGCGTCGCCGCCGCGATGCGCGAGACGGGTGTTCCGCTCGTCTTCGAGGTGCTCGCGACCGACGACCTCGCCCAGGCGGAGGCGCGGGCCGGGGGGGCACACGGGAACAAGGGATGGGAAGCGGCGGAGGCCGCCCTCGAGATGGCATGGCTCCTCGAGCGGCTGCCTGCCGAGGGGGGCGTGCGCGGATGAGCGAGTTGCCGCCGTGGGTGGGCGGCCGCTGCTCGAACGGGAGGGGATGTTGATGCTGGTCGACAAGCCGTGGGGCAAGGTGGCGACCTACTCGCTGAACCAGCCGTCGTCGGTGCGCGTGATCACGGTCGAGCCGGGCCAAGAGACGAGCGTGCACTACCATCGCATGCGCGACGAGATGTGGGTCGTGCTCGACCCGGGGCTCACGATCGAGATCGGGAACCGGGTCGTCGAGGCTCAGCCGGGAGAGGAGTTCATGATCCCCGCCGAGGAGACCCACCGCATCCGCTGCGTCGGCGACACGCGGGGACGCATCCTCGAGATCGCCTATGGGTACACAACCGAGGACGACACCCAGCGGCTCGAGGACGCGTACGGGCGGCCGCTCGAGCCCGATTGGTGAGCCCTCCGTCGACATCCCGAGGGTCCGCCCCCTATACTTCTCGCCCAGAAGTGCACGCACGTGTGTTCGTCATGCACCGGGCATGCCCGGTGCTCGTTCGTCTGTAGGAGGTGATGCGGGGTCTCCACCGATCCGCGAATCAACGACCGGATCCGGGCTCCCCAGGTGCGCCTGGTGGGAGCCGACGGCCAGCAGATCGGGGTGGTCGACACCCGCGAGGCGTTGCGGCAGGCCGGCGAGCTCGATCTGGATCTCGTCGAGGTGGCGCCGCAGGCCAGCCCTCCCGTATGCCGGATCATGGACTACGGGAAATTCAAGTACGAACGCGACGTGCGCCAGAAGGAAGCCCGCAAGAAGCAGTCGCGGAGCGGTCTGAAGGAGATCAAGTTCCGTCCCAAGATCGACCCGCACGACTACGCCACCAAGAAGGGCCATGTCGAGCGGTTCCTCAAAGGCGGGAACAAGGTCAAGGTCACGATCATGTTCCGCGGACGCG
>JBGGNG010000162.1:0-39126 GCA_041287635.1 Actinomycetota bacterium
GTCCCTGGTCCGACCACGACAACGGGTTCGAGATGTCGATCAGCACCTTGCCGTCGAGGAGATCGTAGCCGGCGGCCGCGGTTGCGGCCAGCGACCCGTTGCCGGCCGTCGCGAGCATCAGCACGTCGCCGTGCGCCGCGGCCTCGGCGAACGTCGCGACGCGCACAGCGGTGTTCGACCCATGCCAGCCAGACAGCGTGGTGTCGGTCTGTTGGTTGACGTCGGTGCTGGCGAGCGCGGCCTCGGGGTCGCGCGAGCCCATGACCACCTCGTGTTCCCGCTCGGAGAGCGCTCCCGCGAGCGTCCTTCCGACCCCTCCGGTGCCCATGATCCCGATCCGCATGACGTCCCCTCCTCGTTCGATCGTGGCTGGCTGGACCTCGGTGCTCTCGAGGGATCCCGGCCCACGTTCGTAGAATCCCAGGCATGACCGTTGAGCGCCGGACCGTCGGCGGGCTGGCCGAACCTCCTGGCTACGCGCACGTCGCGGTCGCGACGGGCTCCACGCTCGTGTTCACCGCGGGTGCGGTGCCGCTCGACGAGCACGGCGAGCTGGTGGGTTCCGACGACCCCGAGATGCAGACCGACCAGGTGGTCGCGAACCTGCTGTGGCAGCTCGAGGCGGGTGGGGCCGGCCCGGACGACGTCGTGAAGACGACGGTCTACGTCGCCGGCGGCTCCCATGAGACGCAGGCGCGCGTCTGGGAGGCCGTGCAGCGCTCGCCGCTGGCATCGGCGCCCTCCACCCTTCTCGGCGTCGCCCTGCTGGGCTACCGCGGCCAGCTGGTCGAGATCGAGGCCGTCGCGGTCATCGCCTGATCTCAAGCGGCGCCGGTCGCGGCGGCCGGGTGGTTGAACATCCCTCGCGTTGGGTATGGCCGTCCCCGTCCAATCACGAAAGGGGGGGCCCGATGCAGGGACCCAAGAAGATCGCTGACGCCGGCAAGGAAGCCGGCAAGAAGGTGCTCGCGACCGACACGGCGCAAGGTGTCGTCGAGGCCGTCGTCGACAAGCTCGAGGAGATCGCGGTCGACAAGGCCGACGACGTCGCCGCCACCGTGAAGGACCGAGCCGCCAAGGCCGGCGGCCGTTCCCCGAAGCGTTCGAGCGCCAAGAAGTCTTCCGCCAAGAAGTCCTCTGCCAAGAAGTCCTCTGCCAAGAAGTCCTCTGCCAAGAAGTCCTCTGCCAAGAAGTCCTCTGCCAAGAAGTCTTCCGCCAAGAAGTCTTCCGCCAAGAAGTCCTCTGCCAAGAAGTCCTCTGCCAAGAAGACCGCGGCCAAGAAGACCGCGGCCACGAAGTCGCCGAGGAAGAAGTCGGCCGCCAAGAAGGCACCGGCGAAGAAGCCGAAGTCCCCTGCCAAGAAGTCGACCAGCCGGAAGAAGGCGACCTCGAAGAAGTCGTCCGCGAAGAAGCGCTGAAGAAGCGCTGACGCTTTACCGGGTGGTGCGGACGGCGTGGACCAGCGGCCGCACCACCCGGTAGACGGCGTACGTCACGAGCACCAGCCCGATCGCTGCCTCGACCTGCTCCCGTGTGAATCGGGTTCGGTCGGCGATCGGGCGCGCGATGGCGCGGCCTGCGGCTCCTCGCCACCCCGTCAGCGTCGCTTCCCCGAACGTGGCCAATCGTTGTCCGTTCCCGTCGTGTGATGACATGCCCTGGTCCCTACCCACCTGATACAGCGTTGAACCTCCCGCGCGGGCCTACCATCGCTCGCATGGTGGGATCCGGATCGGACCGGGAGCTCGGCTCGGGCGAGGACGCCAGGGGCGCCGGACTCGTCGCCGGCATGCTCGAGCGACTCGCCGACATCGGGGCGAAGCCCGAGGACCCCCACGACGAGCGACTTCGCGCCGGCGCTCTGATCCTCGCATCCGTCGGCATCGGGCTGATCTCGTTCGTCTGGGTGATCACCTATCTCGCCTTCGACGAGCCGCTTGCGGCGGCGATCCCGGCGACGTTCCAGGTGGTCACCCTCGTGGGGCTCGTGGTGCTCGCACGCACGAAGCGCTTCGACATCTTCCGCACGACTCAGCTCACGTGCTTCCTGCTGCTCCCGGCGCTCTTGCAGGTGGCGCTCGGTGGATTCGCCGCCTCGAGCGGCATGATCCTGTGGGCGGTGATGAGCCCGCTCGCCGCGCTCGCGATGCTGGGCGTCCGGCGGTCCCTGAAGTGGCTGGTGGCGTTCTTCCTGGTTCTCGCGGTGCTAATCGTGCTCGATCCTGCGCTCGTGGACGGCGATCCGGCCGAGCTGCCGGAGAGGCTCGTGATCGCATTCTTCGTGCTCAACATCTCGGGGATGACGCTCGGTGCGTTCCTGATGCTCGGCTACTTCGTGCATCAACGGGAGCGTGCCCACGCGGCCCTCGAGGTCGAGCGCGAGCGCTCGGAACGGCTGCTGCTCAACGTGCTTCCCGAGCCGATCGCCGACCGACTCAAACGACACGAGGGCGTGATCGCGGAACAGCACGACGAGGTGAGCGTGCTCTTCGCCGACCTCGCCGGGTTCACCGAGATGTCGGCCGACATGGATCCTCGCTCGCTCGTGGGATTGCTCGACGAGATCTTCACCTCGTTCGACGCACTCGCCGACGCCGAGGGCCTCGAGAAGATCAAGACGATCGGCGACGCATACATGCTTGCCGGGGGGTTGCCGTCGCCGCGGGCCGACCACGCCGAGGCCGTCGCTCGTGTCGCGCTCGCGATGCGCGACGACGTCGCGCGGATCGCCTCCAGTACCGAGGCCCCGCTCTCGATCCGCATCGGCATCGACAGCGGGCCGGTGGTCGCAGGCGTGATCGGCCGGAGCAAGTTCATCTACGACCTCTGGGGCGACACGGTCAACACGGCGAGCCGGATGGAGTCGCACGGCGTGCCGGGCGAGGTGCAGCTGACCGAACGGGCGGCCGAGCGGCTCGAGGGGGTGTTCGAGCTCGAGCCCCGAGGGCCGATCGAGGTGAAGGGGAAGGGTCTGATGCAGACCTTCCTGCTCAAGGGCGCGGTAGCGTGACACGATGACGACCGACGACCACACCACGACCTCTCCCGACCCGATCGACGATCCGCAGAGGTACCAGCGGCATCTGCTCGGGCTGCTGGGAGACGACGATCCTGCCGTCGTGCAGCACGCGGCGCCGGGTGAGTGGCACACGATAGTCGATCTCGCCGGAGCGGATCTGCACACGTCGCCGGCCGAAGGGGAGTGGTCGGTCTTCGGCTGCCTCGCCCACGCCGTCGACGCCGAGATCGTGATGAGCGGCCGCTACCGATGGATCCTGGCCCACGACGAGCCCCAGATCCTCGGGTACGACCAAGACCTCTGGGTGCGGCGGCTCCACGCCGACCCCGGAGTCGAGTCGGCCGAGGAACTGTTCAGCCTCTTCGAGGCCATGCGAGCGGCCAACATCGAGCTCTGGCGGCGCAGCTCCGACGAGCAACGAGCCCGCGTCGGCAGGCATGCGGAGCGCGGCCCGGAGAGCTACGACCTGTCGTTCCGCATGATCGCGGGACACGACCGCTTCCACCTTCGCCAGGCACGCGAGGCACTCGAGGCGGTCGCCCTCGGTGGTGGGTGATGTCTGCGGTGCGAGGGGTGACGCTCGGGGTCCGGTTCCTCTGCGAGCTCGGCATGCTCGCGGCGCTCGCCGTCTGGGGAGCGCACGTGGGTGAGGGCGTCGGCGCGATCGCGCTCGCCGTGGGCCTCCCGCTCGCGGCAGCCGGGATCTGGGGCGCGTTCGTCGCGCCGAAGGCGAGGTGGCCGGTACCGCTCGGAGCGCGCGTCGCGATCGAGCTCACGCTCTTCGGCGCCGCGTCGCTCGCCCTCTGGTCGGCCGGGCACCCGGCGTTCGCGTTCGTGCTTGGCCTGCTCGCGCTCACGACCTCGGTGCTGAACGCGATGCAGGAACGATCGGGGGAGCCGGTTCCCGGAGCGAGAGGGGTCGATTGATGGAACTCGCGATCAAGCGTTTCGAGGAGCCCGACGAGCGACGGGAGTTCGAGCTCGGTTCCTTCGTACTCGTGAACCTCGGCGGCATGACGGTGGGACGCGCGAGCTACGACCCGGGCTGGAAATGGTCCGAGCACGTCGGCGCAGCGACCGGCGCCACGATGTGCGAGGTGGAGCACGTCGGCATGGTCGTGTCGGGCCGCGCCGCCGTCCGCATGGCCGACGGGACCGAGCTCGTGATGGAACCCGGCGACGTGTTCGCGATCCCCGGCGGCCACGACAGCTGGGTCGTCGGCGACGAGCCGTACGTCTCCCTGCACCTGCAGGGCGCGACGACCTACGCCGCCTCGAAGCCGGGGGAAGGCTAGGCGGCCGTGCGCGAACCGGCGATCGTGGTGGAGGGCCTCGAGAAGCGCTTCGGGGACGTGCCCGCCCTCGACGGCATCGACCTCTCGGTCGACGAGGGCACGATCTTCGGGCTGCTCGGCCCCAACGGCGCGGGCAAGACCACGGCCGTGCGCGTGCTGGCGACGATCCTGCACCCCGACGCCGGACGCGCCGAGGTGCTCGGTCGCGACGTCGTCCGTGAGCCGGCGGCCGTGCGTCGGCGCATCGGGCTCGCCGGTCAGTACGCTGCCGTCGACCCGAACCTCACCGGGCGCGAGAACCTGCGGATGGTGGGCATCCTCGGTCAGTTGCCGCGGGCCGTGATCGCTCCGCGTGCCGACGAGCTGCTCCAACGATTCTCGCTCGCCGACGCGGCCGACCGTCCGCTCCGCACGTATTCGGGCGGGATGCGTCGACGACTCGACATCGCCGCGTCGCTGGTGCCGAAGCCGCCCGTGCTGTTCCTGGACGAGCCCACGACGGGGCTCGACCTCACCAGCCGCAACGAACTCTGGGACATGATCCGCGAGCTCGTTCGCGAGGGCACCACCGTGCTGCTGACCACGCAGTACCTGGAGGAGGCCGACCAGCTCGCCGGCCGGGTCGCCGTGATCGACGGCGGTCACGTGATCGCGAATGACACGCCCGCCCGGCTCAAGGCGAACCTGGGCGACACCGTGGTCGAGATGGACTTCGCCGACGACGCGCTTGCGGAGCGAGCTATGGCGTTGCTCGGTGGCGATCAGCTCGGCACGGTCGAGCGTGAGCACCGCACCGTGAAGGTCTCGTCGAACCGAGGCGCGCACGTGCTGGTCGACGTCCTGCGACGGTTCGATGGCGACGGCATCGAACCCGACACGCTCTCGGTGCGTGAGCCGAGCCTCGACGATGTGTTCCTCGCGCTCACGGGTCATCGCGCGGTGACGGAGGGAGGCGACGCATGAGCGTTCCCGCCGTCGAGACGTCGATGGACGTCGCCCTCGACCGGCATATCCCGATGGGGGTGGTCCGCGACACGGCCGCGATCGTCCAGCGGAACCTGATCGCCTACCGGCGCGTTCCGCAGCTGCTCGTCTTCTCGACGATTCAGCCGGTGATCTTCGTGGTGATGTTCCGATACGTCTTCGGCGGTGCGGTCTCCGCGGCGCTTCCGGCGGGCGTCGACTACGTCGACTACCTGATGCCCGGCATCTTCGTGCAGACCGTGGTCTTCGGCGCGATCGCGACCGCGATCGGGCTCGCCACCGACATGAAGAGCGGTCTGATGGAGCGCTTCCACGCCCTGCCGATGGCCCGCTCGGCCGTGCTGAGCGGGCGCACGCTCGCCGACACGGTGCGCAACGTGTTCGTCGTCGCGCTGATGATGCTCGTCGGCTTCCTGGTCGGATGGCGCATCCACACCGACGTGCTCGGGTTGCTGGCCGCCTACGGCATCGTCGTGCTCTTCGGCTTCTCGATGTCGTGGGTCTTCGCCACCGTCGGGCTTGCCGTCGGGGACCCGGAGACAGCGCAGGCGGCATCGTTCCCCGTGCTCGCGCCGCTCGTCTTCGCGTCGTCCGCCTTCGTGCCGATCGAGACGATGCCGCCGTGGCTGCAGACGTTCGCGGAGCATCAGCCGGTCTCGGCGGCCGCCTCGGCGGTGCGGGCTCTCACGCTCGGCGGCCCTGCCGCGGATGACGTGATCGCCTCGATCGCCTGGAGCGTTGGGCTGATCGCGATCTTCGGCACGATCTCCGTGCGCCTCTACCGTCGGGCGGTCTGAGCCGAGGCCCCGGCCGTTCCCAGCCCGTTCCCAGGCGTGGGTGCTGTCCTGGTCGCGGGACGTCTCAGAGGGAGCGTCCATGAGAGAGGAGGTGACAGCCGATGCCCACGCACGACTTCGGTCCCGGCTTCGGGCCCGGCATCGAGCGAGGCTTCGAGGGCGGATTCCACTGGTTCGGCATCGTGCCCCTGCTGCTCTTCGCGGTGCTGATCGGCGTGATCGTGTGGGCGGTGATACGGCTCACGCGTGAGGGTGGCGCCGCGGCCCTCGTCGGCGGCGGAGGGATGAGCGCGTCGATGCCCGTGGCCGCCCGGCCCGATGGTGCCCTCGAGGAACTGCGGCTCCGCTACGCTCGCGGCGAGATGGCGCGCGAAGACTACACGCAGCGGTTGATGGACATCGGGGGCGGCCCCCCCGCTCGCGGACCGGCGGCCGCTCCGCACGAACCCACCCCGCCGGACGGGGCGTGAGCGACGCCGGCGCGAACGGCAGCGTGGCGGGGCCCTCGACCGAGGGCCCCGCTCGCGTGCTCGTCGTCGACGACGAGTCGAACATCACCGACCTCGTCTCGACGGCCTTGAGGTACGAAGGGTTCGACGTCGCCACCGCACACGACGGGCGCGAGGCGCTCTCGAGCGTCGAGACGTTCCGCCCCGACCTGATCGTGCTCGACGTGATGCTGCCCGACGTCGACGGCTTCGAGGTGCAGCGGCGGCTGCTCGACCACGCGCGACCGACGCCGGTGGTCTTCCTCACGGCGCGTGATTCCACCGAGGACAAGGTGCGGGGTCTCACGATCGGGGGCGACGACTACGTCACGAAGCCCTTCAGCCTCGAGGAGCTCGTCGCCCGCATCCGCTCCGTGCTGCGACGGACCCAGGGAGCGTCGCGCTCGAGCGAACGGCTGCGCTTCGTCGACCTGGAGATGGACGAGGATTCCCACGAGGTGTGGCGCGGCGAGCTGCCGATCGAGCTCACGGTCACCGAGTTCAGCCTGCTGCGCTACCTGCTCGTGAACGCCCGGCGGGTGCTCTCGAAGGCCCAGATCCTCGACCACGTGTGGCAGTACGACTTCGGCGGGGATCCCGCGATCGTGGAGACCTACATCAGCTACCTGCGCAAGAAGGTCGACGTCGTCGAGCCCCACCTGATCCACACGGTGCGCGGGGTCGGCTACGTGCTGCGCCTTCCGCGGGAGTAGCGACGTGTCGCTGCGCGCCCGTCTCTTGCTCGTGACCGTCGGCTTGGTGGCTGCCGGTCTCGTGGTGGCGAACGTGGCCACCTTCCATTTCACGAGGACGTTCCTGGTGCAGCGCGTGGACGATCAGCTCACGGCCGCCCGCCCGTTCGCCGCCTCGGCCTTGATCGATCGGGGGCCGTTCGGCGCGCCACCGTCGGGCGTCGCCGTGCCACCCGGGACCTACGCGGAGTTCCGTGATGAAGCCGGCACCGTGATCGCGGTGACGACCTTCGGGTTCGAGGAGGAAGCGTCGCCGCCGCTGCCCGTCGAGCTACCGCCGCCGACCGTGGGCGAGGACGGCGACGAGCGCACGGTGGCCTTCACGGTTCGGGAGGGACGCACGTCGTGGCGAGCGCTCGCCACGACCCTGTCCGGCGCGGGCACGCTCGTCGTCGCGGTGCCGCTCACCGAGACCACCGCGACGCTGCGACAGCTGCTCGGGGTCGAGCTCGTCGCCAGCGTGCTCGTGCTCGCCGCGGCCACCGGCCTCGCGCTATGGCTCGTACGTCTCGGGTTGAAGCCCCTCGCCGACATGGGGGAGACGGCGGATGCGATCGCCGCGGGTGACCTCTCGCGGCGCGTGGGCACCGCTGAACCCCGCACCGAGGTGGGCCGCCTCGGCATGGCCCTCAACGGCATGCTGGCCCAGATCGAGGCCGCGTTCGAGCAGAGGAAGGCGAGCGAGGACCGGTTGCGCCGATTCGTGGCCGACGCCTCGCACGAGCTGCGGACGCCGCTGACGTCGATCCGGGGGTACGCGGAGCTGTTCCGCCGAGGCGCCGACCAACGACCGGAGGACCTGGCGAGGTCCATGGCCGCGATCGAGGCCGAGGCCGCTCGCATGGGCGTGCTCGTCGACGATCTCCTGCTGCTCGCGCGGCTCGATCAGGGGCGTCCGCTCGAGCGTGAATCGGTGGACGTCGGCGCTGTGGCGACGGATGCGGTCGACGCCGCTCGGGCGATCGATGCCGCGCGCGAGATCTCGCTGGAGATCGACGGCGACGTCGTGATCGAGGGCGACGCCGGGAAGCTGCGCCAAGTCGTCGACAACCTGCTCGACAACGTCCGGGAGCACACGCCGACCCGAACCCCCGCGCGGGTTCGGGTCGCGCGTGAGGGCGACGACGTGTTCCTCACGGTGGCCGACGAGGGTCCGGGCCTCACGCCGGAGGGCCGCGAGCGCGTGTTCGAACGGTTCTATCGTGGCGACGGCGCCCGGTCGAGGGAGACCGGCGGCGCCGGCCTGGGCCTGGCGATCGTCGCCGCGATCACCGAGGCGCACGGGGGCGACGTGCGGGTCGATGACGTCGAGGCCGGCGCCTCGCTCACCGCGCGGCTGCCGGTGCATGGACCGTCCCCGTCCCCGTGATGCGACACTAGGTCGATGCCCGAACCCGAGCTCGTGGAGGTTCCCGATCGCGCCGCGTGGCGCCGGTGGTTGTCGAGCCACCACAGGGGAGCCGCCGTCTGGCTCGTGATCCACAAGAAGGGCTCGCGTTCCGGCTCGCTCGTCTACGAGGACGCCGTGCTCGAGGCGCTCTGCTTCGGATGGATCGACTCGAAGGCGAACTCGCTCGACGACGAGCGCTATCGGCTCTGGATGGCCCCTCGCAAGCCCAAGAGCGTGTGGTCAGCCGTGAACAAACAGCGCATCGATTCGTTGCTCGACGCCGGACTCATCACCACGGCAGGGCTCGCCACGATCGAGGCCGCCAAGGCCGACGGATCGTGGAACGCCCTCGACCGCAGCGATGCCCTCTTGGTGCCCGACGACCTGGTCGAGGCCTTCGAGCGGCACGCCGGGTCCCGCGCGAACTGGGACGGGTTCCCGCCGAGTGCGCGCAAGCAGATCCTCTGGTGGATCTACTCCGCCAAGCGCGAGGAGACCCGGGCCACACGCGTGGAACGGACGGCGAGCCTCGCCGCGCTGAACGAACGCGCGAACCAACCGAGGCCGATCACGACGACCGATCAGCCCGCGGCGTCGCCGAAGCGCTCCTCGAAGACGTAGGCCCAGCCGGGGCCGTAGTTCGCGCGATACGCCGCGCCGGTTTCCTCGCCGAGTCGTTCCCAGTGCCGGTGATGCAGGTCGACACGGGTCGTGCCCTCGGCCGACGGTGTGAACGTGACTTCGACCTCCGTGTACGGACGGTCCTCGGGGCTGGGGTTCCAGTCGAGCACGACCCGCGATGGCGGTTCCCATGCGGTGACGACACCCCAGTCCGCTTCGGCGCCGTTCGTCAGCACCTCGTAGACGCGGCCACCCTCGCGTTCCTCGAACACGAGGCGCTCGGTCTTCGCGCCGTCGAACTCCTCGACCCGCCCGTGCGTGTCGAGCGGCCACCACGTGCCCATCTCGCTCGTGAACAGGCGGAACGCGTCGGCCGTCGTCCTCGACACGGTGATGCTGCGGTGGATCGGGTCGATCATCGGTCGCTCCTTCCGGGCTATCGGCCGTGATGGGGGTGGTGATCGCGGCCTCGTGGCGGGTCCTCGTCGTCGGCGGCCACGGCGAAGGCGCTGAGCGCGTCGTCCCACATCGTCTCCAACTCGGCGCGCAACGCTTCGAGGCCCGTCGGACGCACGGAGTAGAGGCGTCGCACACCGTCGGGCCGGTCGCTCACGAGGGCCGCTTCCTTCAGGACCCGCAGGTGTTGGGAGACCGCGGGCCGGCTCACCGGGAGCTGTGCCGCGATCTCGCCCACCGATCGCTCACCGCCTCGGAGCAGCCGGAACACCTGCCGGCGCGTCGGGTCGCCCAACGCGTCGAAGGCCTCATCTGCGGTCGCCGCGGATCCCATCCCATCGGTAAGTTAGCACTTACCAATTGCGCACGCAAGAGAGACACGCTGTGTCGAAGTGCGTCAGGCTCAGCGGCCGACGAGCGTCGCGGGCGCGTGCCGGATCAGGCGATCGCTCACCGAGCCCAGCATCTTGGCCCGGAACCTCCCCAGCCCGCGGGCGCCCACGACGACGAGGTCGGCCTCTCGGCGTTCCGCCCCCTCGAGCAGCACCCCGGCTGCGCCGCCGACCACGACTTCGGTCTCGACGTCGAACCCCGCCGCTCGGAGCGGGTCGGCGGCCGCCTCCGCGTGGCGGCTGGCGAGCACCATCTCGTCGTCGGCGACCTCGCGGCCGAGGATGGACTCGCCTGCCGGACCCCCGGGGGGAAGGGCGAGGGGGGCCGCCGCCGTGATCACGGTGACCGCGCACCTGGCAGGGTCCGCGAAGGCCGCGAACGCCGCGATCGAGTGGCTCGCGCCCTCGGAGCCGTCCGCCCCGATCACGACGCGCACGGGTCCGTCGCTCTCGGGAGCGCGATGCACCACCAGCACGGGACACGGCGAGCCATGCAGCACCGAGCTGCTGACGCTGCCGAGCACGACGGAGTCGAGCCAGCTCTCCTTCCCGCTGCCGACCACCACGAGATCGAGGTCCTCGGTCGAGGCGGCGTGCACGATCTCGCTCGCCTCGTCGCCGTCCTCGACGCGGGCCTCGACATGTTCGAAGCCGGCGGCTCGCAACGCCTCGGTGGCTCCGTCGGCCGCCAGACGGGCAGCGGCGTGCCCCTCTTCGGTCGAGAAGTGTCCGGACAGCTGAGCCTCGCGCATCGCGACGTCGAAGTCGTTCACCGACATCACCACGACGTGGGTCCCCGCACGGTCGGCGAGCCGGGCCAGCATCGCGCCGGCGCGTTCCGACGGCGCCGCTCCGTCGGTGGCGAACAGGACCCTCATCGTGACTCCCCCGGGTCGTCGCTCGATCGTGGCACCTCGACCGGTTCGGCCTGAGCGACGTCGCTCGTGCCGCCGAGCGCCTCGGGGTGCGCCTCGGTGAGCGCCTCGGCCCGCGCTCCCTTCGTCGATCGCAGGGACGCGACGATCGAGACGGTGATCGCGACCGCGATGAACGTGAGCGACGCCCAGATCGGGATCTTGTAGACGGTGCTCACGAGCATCTTGAAGCCGACGTAGATCAAGACGATCGCGAGCCCGATCTTCAGGTACACGAATCTGTGGATCATGCCCGCGAGCATGAAGTACAGGGCCCGCAACCCCAGGATCGCGAACGCGTTCGACGTGAACACGATGAACGGGTCGTCGGTCACCGCGAAGATCGCGGGGATCGAGTCGACGGCGAACAGGATGTCGCTCGTCTCGATCAGTACCAGCACCGCCAGCAGCGGGGTGGCGACGCGTCGACCGGCGTCGACGACCGAGAAGTGCTGCCCGTGGTACTCCGACGTCATCGGCACGACGCGCCGGAAGAGCTTCAGCGCGGGGTTCCGCTCGGGGTGCATCTCGCCTTCGCGGTGCAGCGCCATGCGGATGCCGGTCAGCACGAGGAACGCGCCGAAGATGTAGATCGTGAAATGGAACTGCTCGAGCAGCGCCGCACCGCCGGCGATGAAGAGCGCGCGGAAGACGAGTGCCCCGAGGATGCCCCAGAACAGGACGCGGTGTTGGTAGATCGCCGGCACGCCGAAATACGTGAAGATCAGCGCGAAGACGAAGATGTTGTCGACCGAGAGGCTCTTCTCGATCAGGTAGCCCGCGAAGTACTCGCCGCCCGCCTGCGGTCCGAGCCAGAAGTACACGAGCACGCCGAACGCGAGCCCGAGCGAGATCCAGAAGATGCTGAACTTCGTGGCCTCTCGGAAGGTGTCCTCGTGCGCCTCCTTATGGAAGACGAACAGGTCCAGCGCGAGCAACGCGAGGATGAGCGCGAGGAACCCGATCCATGCCCAGATGCCGACGTCCACGCTTCGAACTCCTCTTCGATCGCCGCCGCCGCGTCGCGCGACGGCGTCCGTATGACCGAAGGTCTCTCCGGCCGCCGGACGCGTGGCTCCCGACGACCGACGCCACCGGGCCGTGAGGCCGAGCTGACGGCGACGTCTGGGGGATACTCCCCCTCGGTTGTCACTCGAAGGTAGCGCATCGACCTCCCGAATGTCGCGGATCCAACCTCTGCGTCAGGAAGTCCGAAACCTGCCAGCGCGATGTCGTCGCAGCGCGCTATACCCGTGCATGTGGACGGATTCGAGGTCACGTACAGGGCGGTCGAGGCCCGCGAACGACGACTCGACGGGCGCATCTTCGTCGGCGTCACGTCGACCGGCATCTACTGCCGCCCCGTCTGTCCTGTGACGATGCCCAAGCGGGAGCACGTCCGGTTCTTCACGACGGCCGCGGCCGCCGAAGGTGCCGGGTTCCGTGCGTGCCGCCGGTGCCGGCCCGAGACGAGCCCCGACTCGCCCGATTGGGACGTGCGCGCCGATCTGGTGGGACGCGGGCTGCGCCTGATCGCCGAGGGTGTGGTCGATCGCGACGGTATCGACGGCCTCGCCGGCCGCTTGTCGGTCGGACGTCGCCATCTGCACCGAGCGTTCGTGCAGGAGCTCGGCGCGGGGCCGCTCTCGGTCGCACGATCGCGACGGGCGGCACTGGCGAAGCAACTGCTCGAGCAGACCGATCTGACGAGCACCGACGTGGCCTTCGCCTCCGGGTTCTCCTCGGTGCGCTCCTACCACGACACCCTGCGGCGGGTGTACGGCCGGACCCCGACCGAGATCCGCAGCCGGCGGCATCCGCACGATGCCCGCGTCGATGCCCCGCGGCTGCGGCTCGCCTACCGGCCCCCGCTGGCCGCCGACCGGTTGCGCGACTTCCTCGACGCACGTGCGATCCCGGGGGTCGAGACCGTCGCGAATGGTCGGTACTCGCGAGCCGTGCGCTCACCGGCCGGACACCCGGTCGTCATCGAGGCCGAGCCCGACGCGGTCGAACCGATCGTGGCGTTGCGCGTGATCGGGGTGGGCGACGACGTGCCGCAGCTGGCGGCCGTCGTGCAGTCGGTGCGACGCCTCTTCGATCTCGACGCCGATCCCGAGGCGATCGACGAGGCGCTCTGCCGCGACCCGGCGCTGCGCCAGCTTGTGAGCGCCGCGCCGGGCACGAGACTGCCGGGCACGACCGACGGTTTCGAGCTCGCCGTCCGCGCGATCGTCGGCCAGCAGGTCTCGGTGGCCGGCGCCCGCACGACCCTCGGCCGCATCGCCGAGCGGTTCGGCGATCCGCTTCCGTCGCGGGCGGGGCAGATCGTGCGTCTGTTCCCGACGGCGGAGCGCCTCGCCGACGCACGCAGCGACGCGTTCGGCATGCCGGCCGCGCGGGCCGACGCGATCGTGGCGGTCGCTCGAGCCGTGGCCACGGGGGCGCTCGATCTCTCGGGCAGTGCGGATCTCGGGTCCACGATCGATGCGCTGAGGTCGATCCGCGGGGTGGGAGCGTGGACCGCCTCGTACGTGGCGATGCGGGCGCTGCGCGACCCCGACGCGTTCCCCGCCGGCGACCTCGGGGTGCGACACGGGTTCGTTGCGCTCGAGCTGGCCGACGATCTCGCGTCGATCCGCGAGCGGGCCGAGCGGTGGCGGCCGTGGCGGGGGTACGCCGCGATGCACCTCTGGCAGCGAGCGAGTTGACCGTCCGTGGGTCACTACCTGCGCCTGCTGCGGAACCGTCCATTCGCCGTGCTGTGGACGGGATCCACCCTCTCGGCGATGGGCGACTCGATGACGTGGGTCGCGCTCGTCTGGATCGCGTTCGAACGAGGCGGTGCCGGGCTCGTCTCGGCGCTCGTCGTCGTCTCCACCGCACCTGTCATCGCCGGCGGGTTCGCGATGGGGCTGCTGCTCGATCGTTCCGACCGGCTCCGCGGCTGGTTCGCGTGAACCTCGTGCTCGGTCTCGCGGTCGCCGCCGTGCCGCTCTGGTTCGTGCTCGCCGGTCCGCCACCGACGTGGTTGCTGTTCGCGGTTGCGGGGTCGTACGGCTTCCTGAAGATGGCGAACTGGGCGGGCATCCCGTCGTTGATCCCGGCGCTCGTCGGCGAGGAGGATCTGAACACCGCCAACGCGATGGAGGCGGCCACCTTCGGCATCGCCGACGTCGCGGGTCCGGCGATCGCGGGGGCGCTGATCGCACTTACGGGCGCCTACGAGGTGCTCGCGATCGACGCCGCTTCCTACCTGGCCTTCCTCGCGTGCCTGGTGGCGCTGCGCGGTCGTCTCCCGGAGTTCGTCCCGCGCCCTTCCCACGAGGCGAAGCCGTCGCTGCGCCCGGCGTTCCGGTTCATGTGGCGCACACCGGCTGTGCGGGCGACCACGCTGATGTTCATGGCCTTCAACCTCGGCGAGGGCATGCTGCTCGTGCTGATGCCGACGTTCTCGCGCGAGGTGATCGGTGGGAACGCCGCGACCTTCGGCGCGCTGTTGAGCGTGTTCTCGCTCTCGGCGCTCCTGGGGTCCGTCGCGATCGGCGCCATCACCTGGCGCTGGCCACTCGGCTGCTCGATCGCGGTCGTCCAGACGCTGGCCGGGCTCGCCTTCCTGGGCCTCGCGGCCGCGACGTCGTTCCTCGCGGCGGCGACGACGCTCGCGCTGGCCGGCCTGCTCGCGTCGCCATTGACGATCTGGGCGCAGACGATCCGCATGAGGCTCACCCCCGAGGAGATGCGGGGACGGGTCTTCGGCGTGCTGCGCACCCTGATGCAGTCGACGCCGCCGATCTGGGGCGCTCTCGCGGGTGTGCTGCTCGGTGGTCCGACGGTGGCCGTACCGGTGCTCGTGATGAGCGGGGTCATGGCCGTGCCGGGGCTCGTGGGGCTCGCGACTCCGGGGCTCTCGCATGACGGAGGGCCTCGCGTCCCCCAGGACGGTCTCCCCGTTCCGTCGGGATAGGGTCGTCCCATGCCTGGCGGACGACGAAGCCCTGTCGATCGAGCCCTGCGCGAGTACGCGCGGGTGCGCCGCCACGTGGGACCGCGACGATCGATCACGCTCGACGAGGCCGTGCACGTGTCGGAGCGCGACTGTCGCGGCGCGACTTCCTGCGGATCGGGGGCATCGCGGGCGCCGGCGCGGTGCTGGCGGCGTGCGACCGGGGCGGCTCACCGCAGCCGAGCACCTCGCGGCAGCCATCGAACCCGAGGGGAGACGGACGCGACCTCCCGAGCGTCGCGATCGTCGGGGCCGGGCTCGCCGGATGACCGCGGCCTACCGCCTGCATCAGGCGGGCATCCGGCCGCTGGTCTTCGAGGCACGCGACCGCGTCGGTGGTCGCTGCTGGAGCGCGCGCGACTGGGTCGGCGGACAGGTGGGGCGAGCACGGCGGCGAGTTCGTCGATACGCGGCACGTGCACATGCGGGTGCTCGTCGAGGAGCTCGGGCTCGAGCTGGACGACCTCTGGTCGGCGTGGGTGCCGGGTTCCACGTGGCTGACCTATGTCGACGGCGAGATCGTGAGGGCGCGCGACGAGTTCCGGCACATGGCGCCGGCGGTCGACGAGATCGTCGCGCTCGCGGCGGCGGGACCCCTCGAGGCGGGCGCGTCGCCTCCCGAGATCGCGGCCTTCGACGAGATGACGGCGGCCGAGTGGTACGAGGGTGCTGTCGGGGACCCATCGACGGGCCTCTATCGCCTGTGGACCCAGCGACTCGCGGGCTGGTACGGACTCGACCGCCCGAACAGGCGCCGGCAACCTGATCGACTTCTACGCGACCGACTACCCAGGGGGCGACGAGCGGTACACGGTGCGCGGCGGGAACGACCAAGTGCCCACGCGGATCGTCGAGGAGCTCCCGGATGGCACCGTGACGCTCGATGCCGCGCTCGAGTCGGTGCGGTCCGTCGGCGACACGGTCGAGCTGCGGTTCGGGGGTATGGCCGCCCCCGTCGTCGCCGACCGCGTGATCCTGGCGGTGCCGTTCACGACCCTGCGACACGTCGACATCGACGACTCGGGATTCTCCGTTCCGATGCTGGCCGCGATCGACGAGCTCGGCATGGGAACGAACGCGAAGGTGCTACTGCAGTTCGATCGCCCCTTCTACACGGGCTTCGGCGACTGGAGCGGGGGCATGAACCGCCGCGACGAGCCGATCTTCGGCACGTGGGAGAGTGGCGCCACCGACGGGGCAGAGGGGCTCGGGTTGCTCACCGTGTACTCGGGCGGTCGTGTCGGGGCGAGCTACGACGCCGGGGAGCCCCACGCTCCTGCCGGTCAGGGCGTGATCGACGAGACCCTCGAGGCCGTCGACCAGGTGGTCCCCGGCGTGGCCGCTGCGTTCAATGGGCGAGCGTGGCTCGACTCCTGGGTGCAGGACCCATGGGTGGGCGGGTCCTACGCCGCATTCCACCCGGGTCAGCTCTCGCGCTTCTGGGGGGCGATGGGCGAGCCGCAGGGCGCCGTGCACATCGCGGGGGAGCAGACGTCGACGTACAGCCAGGGGTTCCTCAACGGCGGCGTCGAGAGCGGAAGCCGAGCGGCCGCCGAGGTGCTCGAGGCGCTCGACATCGCGTTGCCGGCCGGGATCGAGCGGTCGAACCGCCTCGCGCGTCGGTTCCGGCCCATCTTTCGGTGGCAGGAGTGAGCGCCAGTCCCGGGACGGAAGTCTCGGCTGATCGTGGCACGGGGCGGCGTAGCATCCGGGCGTGACTTCGCGCTCGGACTCGCTCGCTCGTCCGCTCGCCGTCTTCGCCCTGCTCGCGCTCGTCGCTCTCGGTCTCGTCGCGGGCACCGGTGTCGCGGTCGTGCGTGATGTGGCAACCGACCAGGCGCTGGCCGAGGCCCGTCAGCTCACCGACGTCTCGGCTCGGCTCGTCGAACGCCGTCTCACCGACGACGGGTTGCTCACGGGCGACGCTGCCGCGAGCGCCGCCGTCGCGCGCATCGTGTTCGATGCCGTGCTGGTGGAACCGATCGTCCGCGTGAAGCTCTGGACCCGCGAGGGCCACATCGTCTACTCCGACGAGAGCCGCTTGATCGGCTCGGAGTACGACCTCGATGAGGAGGACCTCGAGGTGCTCGACGAAGGCGGCGTCGTCTCCGAGGTGAGCGACCTGAGCGGGCCCGAGAACCGTTTCGAGCGGAGGTTCGGCGAGCTGCTCGAGGTGTATACGCGCGTCGAGACCCCCGACGGGACCCCGTTGCTGTTCGAGACCTACCAGACCGCCTCGAGCATCGCCGAGCGCCGACGCGAGCTCGCGTCGACGTTCGTGCCGGTGCTCGTGGTCACGCTCGTGGCGCTCGCCCTGCTGATGGTGCCGATCGCGTGGATGCTCGCCCGACGGGTGCGGACGGCGCAGCACGAGCGCGAGCGACTGATGCAGCGGGCGATCGAGTCGTCGGACCGCGAGCGTCGGCGCATCGCCGGCGACCTGCATGACGGACCGGTCCAAGAGCTGGCGGGGCTGTCGATGCGGCTGTCCGCCTCCGCCGAACAGGTCGACGACGACCCGTCTGCCGACGTGCTGCGCGATTCCGCGTCGGCCGTGCGGGGCAGCGTCCGGACCCTGCGATCGGCGGTCGTCGGCGTCTACCCGCCCAACCTGGAACAGGTCGGCCTCGCCGCGTCGCTCACCGACCTCGTCGCCCGGCTCGGTGGGCACGGTGTCGACGCCACGGTCGAGATCGATCCCGCGGCGACGTTCGGGCAGGAAGCCGACGCGTTGCTCTACCGTGCCGCACAGGAGGCCGTGCGCAACGTCGAGGAGCACGCCAGCGCGAACGCGGTCCACATCCGGGTGCGGGCGGAGGGGCCGCTCGCGGTGCTCGAGGTCGAGGACGACGGACGAGGCATCGACCCTGAGCGTGTGGAGCACGCGAAGGGGGAGGGACACGTGGGCCTGTCGATCCTCGAGGACCTCGCTTCCGACGCCGGAGGGCGGTTGCTCCTGCGGCCGGGCGAGTCGGCGGGTACCGTCGTGCGCGTGGAGGTGCCGTTCCGATGATCCGTGTCGTGATCGCCGACGACCACAAGGTCGTCCGCGTCGGGCTCGAACAGCTGCTGCAGACGTTCGACGACGTCGAGTTCCTCGGGGCCGGTGAGGGGGGAGAGGAAGCCGTGACCCTCTGCGATCAGCACCGTCCTGACGTGCTGCTGCTCGACCTATCGATGCCCGATCTCGACGGCATCGAGGTCACGAAGCGGCTCCGCGACGTCTCACCCGACACGAAGGTCGTCGTCTTCACGTCGTTCTCCGACCGTGAGCGCATCGTGCAGGCGCTCGATGCCGGCGCGGTCGGCTACCTGCTGAAGGACGCCGAGCCCGATGAGCTCCACGCCGCGGTGCAGGCCGCCGCCCGCGGCGAAGCGCCGCTGACGCCGCGCGCCGCGGCCGCCCTGCTGGCGCACCGACGCGACCGGCCTCCCGAGGTCGAGCTCACACCCCGTGAACGTGAGGTGCTCGGACTCGTCGTGGGCGGGTTGGCGAACAAACAGATCGCCCGGCGCATGGGCATCAGCGAGAAGACCGTGAAGGGCCACCTCACGAACCTCTTCCAGCGGATCGGCGTGGCCGACCGCACGCAGGCGGCGCTGTGGGCCGAGCGCACCGGGGCCCTGCGCGACTGAGACGAGGCCGAGGTCCCGGGACCGAAGTCCCGTTGTGAGGTCTCCCGCACCCTCGCACGATGGAACGATGCCTGGGACCCGCATCCGCGCGATCGCGCTCGTACTGGCGCTGATGCTCGCCGCCGCCCCCGCGCGCGCGAGTGACGAGGTGCGGCGGCGGGGCTCCTGCTCCGGGGGTCCCGGCGACTGGACCCTGCGGGTTCGTCGGGACGACGGCGCCCTGCGTGTGCGGTTCACGATCGACGACGTGGCGGCAGGGCAGCCGTGGCAGCTCTTCCTGTCCGACAACGGCACCCGCATCTTCTCGGGCACGAAGAGCTCGGACGCCACGGGCGAGGTCCGTGTCTCGAAGCGCACCGTCAACCGTGCCGGTTCCGACCGTATCGCCGCGAGCGGCGTGAACACGGTGAACGGCACCACGTGTGAAGGATCCCTCACCTACTGAGCCCTCGGTCCCGGGACCGTCGTCCCGTTGTGACCCCGACCCGCTCCCGACGAACCTTGACGACGACGGCCGGATGATCCGGCCGAGAGCCCGAGGAGGGGATGTAGATGATCGGCAAGATCCTGCGAGTCGGAGTGGCCGCGATGATGGCGATGTCTCTGGCCGGCGCCGTGCCCGCGATGGCCAAGGACGGCGACGTGATCCGGCGCGGTTCGTGTAGCGGCGCGACCGACTGGAAGCTGAAGCTCTCGCCCGAGGACGGCAAGATCGAGGTCGAGTACGAGGTCGACTCGAACCGCGTCGGTCAGACCTGGGCGGTGCGCATCGTGAAGAACGGCACCGTGATCTTCCGAGGGAACCGCACGACGAGCGGCCCGAGTGGCTCGTTCGAGGTTCGGGTCGTGACGGCGAACACAGCGGGCAACGACGTGTTCCGAGCCCGTGCGACGCACGCAGGGGAGACCTGCTCGGGGGGAGCGACGTTCTGATCGCCCGCACGAGATCGGTCGCCTCCGACAGGGGTGCCCGCGGGGCCCGGCGCGGATGCGCCGGGCCCCTTCCATGTGCGTCGTCGTCAGGTCCCGTCGACCAGTCGCCGGAACGCTTCGAGGCGTTGGTCCCAGGTCGCGCCGATCGCGCGCATCCAGGCCTCCGCCTCGGCGAACGGCGCCGTGCGCAGCGAGAACCGATGATCTCGGCCGACGCGCTCGCCCGCCGCCAGGCCGGTCAAGCCACTCGGGCACGGCGACGGCTCCACATGTTCCTGACGGTCAGCGGCCACCGGGTCCGAGATACTTGGCCGGTCATGGATCCCGAAGTCGTCGAGGAAGCCGTCGAGGTCACTGGGGCGGACGAGCCCGTGCAGGTGGGTCCGAAGGGTTCCGATCAACGGGTGATCCTCGGCAACACCGGGCAGAACGTGCTCGGCCTCGCGATCGGCGCCGTCGCGACGTTCGCCGCCCAGGTGATCATGACCCAGCGACTGGGCGATCGCGCCTACGGAGTGGTCACCCTCACCACCCAGTTCGCGTTCATCGCAGCGGCGCTCACGCGGTTCGGCATGGACGTCGCGAACGTGCGCCTGGTGGCGATCCTGGTCGGCCGCGGCGAGGCCGCGCGCAGTCGGGCGCTCGTGCGGCGCGCAGGCCTGATCGCCACCGCCGTCTCGGTGCCCTGCGGCATGGCTGCCTGGGCACTCTCACCGTGGCTCGCGAGCACGTTCTTCAGCGGGAACGCCGCCGCCGTGCCCGCGTTCCGCGCGGCGGCCGTGACGATCCCGTTCGCCGCGCTCGCCTTCACCTACATGGGGGCCACCCGCGGCCTGAAGATCATGCGGTACACGCTCTACTCGCAGTGGACCGCTCAGCCGATCGGCTGGATCGTCTTCACGCTCGGCTTCTGGGCGATCTGGGCGGCGACCGCCGGCGCCGCCGGCTGGGCGTTCGGCGCGTCGTGGGCGCTGGCGCTCGCGATCGCCGCGTACGGCTGGCAGAAGGAACAGCGCCGGTTCCCGCACGAGCTCACGGGCGAGGGCATCCCGGAGGAACGCACCGGACCGCTCCTGCGCTTCGGGGCCCTGCGCGCCCCCGCCACGCTGTTCTCGCAGCTGATCTTCTGGACCGACCTGTTCGTGCTCTCGCTGCTGTCGAGCGGCCAGGGCGCCGCCGCCGAGGGCCAGGTCGGCGTGTACAGCGCCGTGCTGCGCGCCGGACAGGCGTTGTTCCTGTTCCTCACGAGCGTCTCGCTGACGTTCAGCCCGTTCGTGGCCGACCTGCATCACCGCGGTGAGCGCGCGAAGCTCGACGATCTCTACAAGCAGGTGACCCGGTGGACCCTCGCCGCGACGATCCCCGTGCTCCTGGTGCTCGCGATCATGCCCGGTCCGGTGCTGCGCATCTTCGGCGCCGAGTTCGTGCAGGGCGAGACCGCTCTGCGCATCCTGATCGTCGGCATGATCGTGCCGGTCATGGTCGGAACGGTGGGGTTCATCCTGATCATGGCCGGGCGCACCGGTTGGGACCTGCTCGTCTACGTCGGGGGGTTCGCGATCGACGTGACCCTCGCCCTCGCCCTCGCGCGGCCCGAGGTGCTCGGGATCGAGGGGGCCGCCATCGCCCAGGCCGCCACGCTCACGTTCAGCGCGATCGCTCGGCTGCTGTTGGTGACTCGCTTCCTGCACATCTGGCCGTTCGACCGTTCCTACACGCGGTTGGTGGTGCCCACCGTGATCGGTGGTCTCGTGATGGCCGCCGCCCATGCGGCGCTGCCCGAGGCGCAATGGCTCGTGAACCTGGTGCTCTCGGCGGCGTTCGGCACCGTGGCGTATACGGTGGCGCTGCTCGCGATCGGGTTGAAGCCCAACGAGCGGGCGACCGCACTCCGCATGACCGGCAGGGTCATCGGCAAGGGCCGAACGGCGGCGTGAACGGGTCGAACGGGTCGAAACGTGGGTTCCCGGTCGTGTGTGGTCCCCCCGACGACCCACGACCGGGACGGATGGAGCCCGACGACCGGCCGGGCGGCGGTGAGCGTCTCCGCCCTCCGCCGTGCGACCGTGGCGGGCAGTAGAGCCCGCCGCCGTCGAGCCCCGCGGTCACCCGGTGCTCGAGCCCACGACGCGCGTGTAGGCGGACGCGACGGGGTGGGCGAGCACATCGGCTGACCACTGCAGGTTCGGAGGCGCAGGCTACGCCCGCGACGGCCTCCGGGCGATACCGCAGAAGGGCTAGGGCGCAGCGGCGATGCGCGCCGGAGAGGGTTTCAGCTCTCGAGCGCCGCACGGACCGCGTCGGCCGCGGTCTCGACCCGAACGAGGGGGTCGGCCTCCATGTCGTCGCGTCGCAGGTCCCAGGTGCCGAGCCCCACGACGCGCTTGGCCATCTTCAGGGCGAGCGCCACCTCGCTCAGCGTGCCGAACTCCCCTCCGACAGCGATCACCGCGTCGGCGCTCCGGGCGACCAGCACGTTGCGGCCCTCACCGAACCCGGTGGTCACGGCGACGGTGAGGTGGGGGCTCGCGCCCGTGCGATCGTCGCCGGGAAGGATGCCCACCGAGGTGCCGCCCTCGGCCGCCGCTCCCGCGGCGGCGGCGTTCATCACGCCACCCAGGCCCCCGCAGACGAGCACGGCTCCGGCACGCGCGAGCCGGCGCCCGACATCCTCTGCCATCGCCAACTCCCACTCGGTGGCGTCGCTCGCGCCGATCACCGCGACGTAGGGGGGGTGCTGGTGCGCCATGCCGCTGAGTATCGCAGGGCGGGCGTCGTGCCCTCGGGTGGTCGGACCGTCGATCCCCCCGTGCGTCGTCACAGGGCCGCCACAACCCCACTGTTAGACTGCCGCGCTCGATGGGCCTCCCACCCCGCTTCCACCTCAACACGCCGTTCCGCGTGATGCTCGGTGTCGCTGTCGCGACGCTCGCGCTCGCCGCGTGCACAGCCGACGCGGACCCTCCGGCGGATGCCGAGGGATCGCCGCAGACGTCGCCGCCGCCCGTGACGAGCACCGATTCCTACGTCTTCACCGACGCCGCCGGCATCGAGGCCAGGATCACGATCGAGGAAGAAGGCGCGGTGCTCACGGTCGAGAACGACACCGGCGGGACGTTGCCCCGCCCCGGCGTGTACGTGCTCGACGCCCGCGACGGCTCCCGCGTCGACTGGACCGTCGTCGAGGCGGCCGCGGTCTCCGAGGGTGAGAGCGAGTGGCAGGTGGAGCGCCCGGCCGTGCCCGAGCCCAAGCACATCGGCCTGGTCGTGTTGCTGTTCGGGGGCGAGGACTACGGCGCGTTCGTGCCGCCGCGGCCGGGAGACGCGGCATGAGTGTCCGTCGCTCGCTCGCCGGTTCGATCGGGATGCTCGTGGCGATCGGCGCGCTCGTCGCGGCGCCCGCGACCGGCTCGACGACCCCTGGACTGTCGCAGACCCAGGCGATGAAGGCCCAGCTCGCAGCGAGCGCGTGCGAGATACCGACGAAGTTGCTCGTGCGGGGTTGGCGGGGCCACCGCGACGATCGCAGCGGCGACATCGACATCATCCCCCAGGAGCCCGACTTCGTCGGCACGGCCGGCTTGCCCCACTCCGGCCCTTGGGACTACGTCGGGCAGGTCCCGCTCTGGCTCTACGGACCCGGCCACATCCAGGCGCGCGGCGAGGTCGACCGCGTCGTCACGCTCGCCGACATCGCGCCCACCCAGGGTGAGCTGGTCGACTTCCCGTTCGACGCGCCCGACGGCGCGCCGTTGACCGAGGCTCTCGTGCCCGATGCGGACCCGCCGAAGGTCGTGGTCGTGGTGGTGTGGGACGGCGCCGGCCGGTTCGTGCTCGACGAGTGGCCGAAGTCGTGGCCGAACCTGCGGCGGCTGATCGACGACGGCACATGGTACGAGGAGGCGGAGGTCGGGTCCTCCCCCCCCAGCACGGCACAGATCCACGCGACGATCGGCACCGGGGCGTTCTCACGCAACCACGGGCTGGTCGCCCACCAACTGCGCATCGGCGACCGGCTCACCGACCCGTGGGAGGCCGGTCCGCGCTACCTCGTGGCCCCCACGTTCGCCGACCTGTACGACCGGGGGATGGGGAACCGGCCGGTCGTGGGCGCCCTGGCGACCGTAGCGATCCACCTCGGCATGATGGGCCACGGGTCGCTGTGGGGAGGGGGCGACAAGGACATCGCCGTGCTACGGGAGCGCGAGGGCGCCGCGACCCTCGGGGCCGAGGGGCTGAGCTGGAACCTCCCGAGCACCGTTGCGCCCTACTACCGCATGCTGCCGTACGTGAACGACCTACCGCCGATCACGGAGTACTACGACGACGTCGACCTGCAGGATGGGCGCGACGACGATCTCTGGCATTCGCTGGCGCTCGAGGGCGCGAAGGCCGAAGAGGCGCTGAAGACGCCGGCGCGCATCCCGTGGCAGACCCGGCTGATCGACGAGGTCGTGCGGCGCGAAGGCTTCGGTGCCGACGACGTGCCTGATCTGCTCTACATCAACTACAAGCTGGTCGACGAAATCGGCCATCTCTACTCGATGAATGCGCCAGAGATGCGTGACGCGGTCGCGTCGCAGGACGCTGACCTGCCGAACCTGATCGACCTGCTGGACCGCCACGTCGGCGAGGGCGAGTGGGTGATGATGCTTACCGCCGACCACGGCCACACGCCCGATCCCGCAGTGAGTGGCGCGCAGGCGCTCGAACCCACGAAGGTCGCCGACGCGATCCAGCAGCGGTTCGACACCGACGGTGATGAGGTGCGCATCGTGGAGTTCACGCAGCCGACGCACATCTTCATCGACAGCGACGAGATGGAGCAGAATGGCGCGACCCTCGAGGAGATCTCCGCGTTCCTGCTGACCGTGACGAAGGGCGAGCTACAGGGCAATCAGTACCCGGCCCAACCCGGTGTGGCGAACGAGCATGCGTTCATCGCGGCGTTCCCCTCGGACATGCTCGAGGAGCTCCCGTGTCTCGAGGGCAAGCTGCCCGACCACGGCAGCAAGGACGCCGCAGCCACGACCGATCAGGGGTAGCGGATCTTCGGATCTTCGGGGTCGAGCGACGGCGGCCATCCCGGGAACGTCTCCGGCCAATCCCAGAAGTCGTTCGTGGCGCGCACGTGGCGGCCGGGCGAGGGCGGGCGCGGCTTCCGATCGAAGTCGAACACATGCGTGTAGTTGTGCGAGTTCGCGATGCGTGGTGTCAGGTACGGAAGATCCCAGTTGTCGGCGATGAAGCGCAACGGGGAGGAGAACTCCGCGAACGCATCGTCGACGTACCCGCGTTTCGCGTACGGCGAGACCACCATCATCGGCACACGGAACCCGAGCTCCACGTCGTCGATCGTCGGCGGTGCCACGTGGTCGTACAGTCCACCCCACTCGTCCCAGGTGATGAAGATCGCGATCGACTCCCACATCGACGAGCGCATGATGCCGTTGACGATGTCGGTGACCCAGTTGTGCGCGTGTCGCGTGCTGAACGGGGGGTGGTCCGAGAGCTGGAACCGCGGCGTGATCCATGTGACCGGCGGCAGGGCCTCGGCTTCGATGTCCCGCATGATGTCGTCGACCGGCCAGATGTGCCCCTCCCACAACTCGTCGTCGTGGAAGATGTCCTCGATCGACGAGTACGCCTGCCAGATGTAGCCGGCCTGGTACGGGTCGGCGGAGTAGTAGGCCCAGTCGATGTCGCGCTTCGAGAGCTGGTGACCAACGGTCTTCATGTCGAAGCACGTCGGGTGCCGGCCCAAGTTGCCCTGCTCGTCCTCGACGTAGACGAAGACGTCGTCGCCGTACGCGTCGCACCCCCAGCTCTTGAACGCCCGCCCGTCGTTCAGTTGCTTCACCTTGATGTTCTCGGGGTTGTTGATCGCCCCGCCGGCCTGCCCGGCGATCATGTACAGGTGGTTCGGGTAGGACGGACCCGCCACCGACGCGAAGAAGTTGTCGCAGAGCACGAACTCGTCCGCCCACTGGAAGTAGTTCGGCACATCCGGGCGGTCGAACTGCGAGTAGCCGAAGTACGGCCCGTACTCGCCGATCGCGAACCCGTCCATCTTCCCGTCGTTGTACATCGCGTGCCACGACGCCGTGTCGTGGGGAAGGTCGCCCGGCAGCCACTCGGGGCAGCGGCGCAGCCGGACCTCCTCGCCCCATCGAATGCCGGTGCGCGTGCCGTTGGCGCCCGGGTACCGGCCGAAGATGTTGTCGAAGCTTCGGTTCTCGAGCATCAGGTACACGACGCGATCGACGGGCCAGCGCGTGGCGAGCCGCTCGGGCGGGGTGCTCGTGAACGTCGGTCGGGGCTCGGGGCTCGTCGACAGCCGCTCGCCAACGCACGACGTCACGAAGAACCCGGCCGCAGCCGCGGCGGATCGGCTCATGAACTGTCGACGGGTGAGTCGGTGTGGGTACACGGGCGCATCGAGGCTACCGCAGGCGCGTGGTTCGGCCGGTCGGCCCCCGGGTCCGGGGACCGATGACCGTGGGCGCGGCACGTCTCGTCCCCGAGGGTGGAGCCGACGAAGGGGGACCGGCATGAGGACCCAGCGGACGATCGGGATCATCCTGGGCATGTGCCTGCTCGCGGGTCTCACCACGGTGGTCGGGCTGATCGCGTGGCTCGGGCTCGGTCCTGCGCTCGGCCTGGTCGCCGTCGCGATCGCGGCGTACCTGTTCGCGCTCGGTCCCTGGCAGCGCCGCTGGGGTGCAACCCACGACGAGGTGCACCGGGTGCTTCCGGGAGACGACATGCTCCGCGCCGACGCGCCGTCGACGACGAGAGCGATCACGATCGACGCCCCACCCGAGCACGTCTTCCCCTGGTTGCTGCAGATCGGATTCGGCCGCGGCGGGTGGTACAGCTACGACTGGATCGACAACGACGGCCATCCGAGCGTGGAGCGCATCGAGCCCGGGATGCGGTTCGAGGTCGGTGACCGTGTCGAGATGATGCCGGGGGTCGGCCCCGTCGTGCGGGCGATCGAACCGGATCGGCACATCGTGAGCGGCGGGGACTCCGACTCGTGGTGCCTGTTCGTCGAGCCCGCCGGCGAGGGACGCACCCGCCTGATCAGCCGCTGGATGCAGGACTGGCCGCGCACGCCCGCGACCTACGTCTGGATCGCCATCGCGGACCCGGGCGCGTTCATCATGGAACGCAAGATGCTCCTGCGGATCCGCGAGCTCGCCGAGCGCAGCGCCGCAACCGCCCGCGCGAGCCGCTAGCCCCAGCGCTCCCCGAGGAACGCGGCCAGCAGCGCCACGGCCCCCTGTTTGTCGAGCGGCTCGTTGCCGTTGCCGCACTTCGGGCTCTGCACGCAGCTCGGGCATCCGTGCGAGCACGGGCACACGCGGATCGCCTCCAGCGTCGCGCGGAGCCATCGCTCGCTGGTCGCCGCGCCGCGCTCTGCGATGCCGGCGCCGCCCGGGTAGCCGTCGTAGATGAAGATCGTCGTGAGGCCGGTGTCGGGGTGCCCGGGCGTCGAGACGCCACCGATGTCCCAGCGGTCGCAGGTCGCGACGAGAGGCAGCAGCCCGATCGCGGCGTGCTCCGCCGCATGGATCGCACCGGCCACGTCGCGGGGGCCGACCCCGGCGCGATCGAGCACCGTCTGGGGGATCGTCCACCACACTGCCCGGGTCTCGAGCTCGACCGGAGGCATCGGCAGGGGGAACTCGTCGAGCGTCTCGTTCGTCGAGACCGACTTCCGCACGTAGCTCACGACCTGGTTCGTCACCGAGACCGTTCCGAAGCACTGCTCCACGTCGCCGATACGTGACCGCGCAAGTATCTCGCCGATGGCGATGTCGGTGACGTCGCGCGCCTGGGTGTAGAAGTCCGGGTCGGCGCTGCGAACGACCGCCACGCGAGCGACGAGGTCGAGCTCCTGTACCAGGTACTGCTCGCCGAGGTGCAGGTAGACGGCGCCGGGATGCAACGTCGCGTACGCGCGATGCTCGTCGGCGGTGCCGAGCAGTTCCCCGGTGCCGTCGATCACGATCGAGTAGACCTGACCTCCGCCGGCGCGCACGTCGACCGCACGGTGGGGCGCGTCCCTGCCGCGATCGTGCCAGGCCTCCCGGCGACGCACGAGCTCCCCGCGCTCGGTCATCGCCTCGACGGAAGCGCGCACCTCGGCCGCGTCGCCAAAGAAGGCGAGCTCGTCGTCGCGGAGCGGCACCTCCCGTGCGGCGCAGCGCAAGTGCGGCTCGCGCACGTAAGGGTTCGTCGGGTCGATCACGGCCGCTTCGGCGGGCTTGTCGAACAGATCCTCGGGATGGTGCACGAGGTACTGATCGAGCGGATCGTCCTGAGCGACGAGCACGGCGAGCGAGTCGGTGTCGCGACGCCCGGCTCGCCCCGCCTGCTGCCACATGGCCGCGCGGGTCCCGGGGTAGCCCGTGAGCACGGCGGCGTCGAGCGACCCGATGTCGATGCCGAGCTCGAGCGCGCTCGTCGAGGCGACCGCCAGCAGCTCGCCGTCGGCGAGGGCGCGTTCGATCCGTCGCCGATCCTCCGCGAGGTACCCGGCCCGGTAGCTCGTGATCTTCTGCCGCAGCTGCGCGTCGCCGACCTCGCGTCGCGTCCACTCGGCGAGCAGCTCCGCCGCCCGACGCGATCGTGTGAAGCCGATCGAGCGGGTTCCCCGGCTCGCGAGCTGCCCGAGGAGCCAGGCGCTCTCGGCGAGGGCGCTTCGACGCGCTCCGGTCTCCTCGTCGGCGAGCGGTGGGTTCCAGAGGGCGAAGAGCTTCTCGCCCGACGGCGAGGCGTCGTCGGTGATCTCGACGACGTCGTCGAGGCCCGTGAGCCGGCTCGCGAGCTCGCGCGGGTTCCCGACGGTCGCGCTCGCGAGACACCACCGCGGGGTGCCGCCGTAGTGCGCGACGAGGCGCCGCAGCCGTCGCAGCACCATCGCGACGTGCGAACCGAACACGCCGCGGCACACGTGGGCCTCATCGACGACCACGAGCGACAGTCGCAGGAAGAAGTCGGCCCAGCGCGCGTGGTCGGCGAGGAGCGACAGGTGCAGCATGTCGGGGTTCGTCATCACGAGGTTCGCGTTCGTTCGGATCAGGGGGCGCTCCGCCTTCGGCGTGTCGCCGTCGTAGACGGCGGCTTTGACCTGCGGCAGCTTCAGGGCACGCACCGAGCGCAGCTGGTCGCGCGCGAGCGCCTTCGTCGGGAACAGGTAGAGCGCGGTGGCCTTCGGCGTGGTGATCGCCGTCTCGGCGAAGGCCGTGTTGTACACGAGGGTCTTGCCGCTCGCGGTGCCGGTGGCCATCACCACGTCGCGGTCCGCCCGCAGCGCCGCGAGACCGTCGGACTGGTGCGGGTAGAGGCCGCGCACGCCCGTCAGGCCCAACCGGGTCACGAGCAGCTCGGGCAGGTCGGAGGGGAACGGCTCGACGACCGGCCTGCGTGCCGGCAGGACCCGCACGTGCACGAGGGAGTCGCCCACGTCGGGATCGGTCTCGAGGTGCCGCAGGAACGCCGAGGGGTCCACGGCCGAAGGCTACCGGCGGCGGGCGACGGGGGCGCTCAGACCTGGCGTCGGGCAGCCTCGGCGAGCGCGTCGGCCTCCCGTTCCCGGGCGAGCTCGTCGTAGGGCGCCCTGAACGCATCACGCGCCAGCTGCCGGAAGTTGAACCGGTCGCTCACGAGCACCCAGACGCCCAACACGAGGTAGACGATGCCCACGGCGACGCGTTCGATGCCGTGGTACTGCTCCGGGACGATGCCGCCGAGGATGAACTGTCCCCAGAACAAGGCGAAGAGGAACAACGCTTCTCGCAACGACATCGTGAGGCTCGAGATCACGGCGACGGCGAAGAACGACTGCGCGGCCGTGAGGAACAACTCCTCCCGCTGCACGGTGTCCAGAGGCAGCCCATGGAGCCCGCCGGCGGCGAACGAGAAGACGATCGGCAGCGTACCGACGAGCAGCGTCCACTGGTTCACCTTCGACGAGACGAGCGTGCCGAGGCCCGCGCTCGTATTCAATCGCCAGGCATAGAGGCCGGCGATCAGCAGTTCGGGGGCCTCCGACGCGAGCGGCGCCACCCACTGCACGAGCAGGAATTCGCTCACCCCGAGGGCCTCGCCCGAGAGCACGAGCGCCTCGGCGAAATGCTCGGCGAACAGCAGGATCACCGCAGCGGCGAAGACCGCGATCGCCCCGACCGTGACGCGCCGGGGCACGGTGCCGAACGTGCCGATGTAGCGGGCGGGACCGACGAGGTGCGGTTCCTCGGCCGGGGCCCTCGAGACCCTGATCGAGTAGGCGACGAAGATCCCGATCAGGATCGCGGCGTCGATCAGCGTCACGGAGTGCTTCAGCGGCAGCGTCAACGAGTAGATCGTGGCGATGGCCAGGTACCCGATCTCGATCGAGTGCTCGCGGTCGAGGCGCACGCCTTCCCAGCGGCCGCTCGGGGTCTTCACGAGGCGGTTGCGCTTCTTGAGACGGAAGTAGGCGATGAAGATCACCATCGTCCAGCCCACGCCGATCAGCAGGCGGTTCGCCCCGGTCATGTTGGCGAGGGCGAGATGACACGGCGACTCCGTGCCGCCGTCGAGCGGCAGGCAGGCCGCCCCCGTCTCGGCGAACGACTCGCCGCCCTTCTTCGCGAACACGAAGTCGACCGCGTACTCGGGCAACACGGCGATCAGCGCCAAGATCGCGATCGCGAGGCCCGCCGAGATATCGAGCTGTGCCGCCTCGGCGGCCCACGAGAGCATGAACGCGGCTCCCACGATCGCGAGGCCGAAGAGGAAGGCCTCGAGCGGGTGCGAGATGTCCGGGTGCGTGAACCGCACGACGAACCCCGGGACCGTGAGCGCGAGGGCGAGGGCGATCTCGATCTTGGCGCGTCCGGGGTGGACGTCGGTCATGTCGTCCTGCAGGGTCGTCATGCGAGCCGCAGCCTACCCCGCGACGAGGTCACTCGTTGGCGGTGGGGCTGGGCGGCACGTTCTTCTTGAGGAGCATGCCGTCTTGCTTCGCGTCGGCCACGATCGCGCGGGCTCGCGCCATGTCGAGCGTGACGACCGAGATGCCGCCGATCATGCCCGTGCCGCCGGGCAGCACGACGTTCTGCACCTTCGCAGGCGGCACCTTCGACGCCGTGAACGCGAGCGCCATGACCTCCGACAACGGGATCTCGGTCTCGATGTTGCGCATGCCGGCGCCGAGCCACGTGAAGAGACGGGCCTGGTCGGCACGGAACTCCTTCTTGAATTGCGCGAGCGACGAGAGGATCAGGCGGCCGCCGTTCTCCTGGCGGCCGAAGTCGCCCTGCTCCAAGCTGTGACGGTCACGTGAGAACGCGAGCGCCTCCGGGCCGGTGAACTTCTGGACCCCCGGCTGGAAGTCGCTGCGTGAGTACGAATCGACCATCGGGAACGGCACATCGACCGTGAGCCCGCCGACCGCGTTGATCATGTCGGTGAAGCCCCAGAAGGTCGTGAGCGCCCAGTAGTCGATCGTGACGCCGAAGTTCTGCTCCATCGTCGCCACCATGAGCTCGGGCCCGCCGAAGACCATCGCGGAGTTGATCTTGCCGCTGCCGTGGCCGGGGATCGGCAGGTAGGAGTCGCGCGGCACCCCCACGAGGACCGCTCGCTTCTTCGCGGGGTTCAGGAAGATCATGTGCAGTGAGTCGCCGAGCGAGCGCATCACGTTCTCGCCCTCGCGCGCGCCCGATCCGATCGCGAGGATCACGACGGGCTTTGACCCGGTGAGTGACGGCGTGAAGCCGGCGTGCGCCTTGCCCATCACGACGCCGGTCGACTGCGCCCGCGCGACGACGGTGCCGCTCAGGGCGCCCAGGCCCGAGCCGAGGACCCAGGCCACGAGGGCGACCACGAGGAACGTCGCGCGCCGCCTCACGAGGCCTCGGCCTCCGACGGCTCGGCGCTCCCGCTCGCACCCGGCGAGCCCGATGCGCTCGGCTTCGGTTCACGCGCCTCGTCGCTGCGCTGCACAGAGAACGAGACCACGAGCCACTCGCCGTCGATCTTCTCGAGCACGAACTGGCCCTTGCTGACCATTTCCACCTGGCCGTCGGCGCCCGTGCCGCGGGCGACGAAGCGTGCGCTCCCCTCGACGGCGTGCGGCACGCGCGAGGGATCGAGGAGCACGTGGACCTTGAGCGTGCTCGGCCTCGGCGTGATCGACTCGAAGGCCTCGCCCGCCTCCGTCCCCGCCGTCAGCACGTCGAGCTGGGCTTCGGCGGCATCGCGGGCGTCGTCGGAGAAGAACTCGAGCACGTCGTCGTATTCCCCGTCCATCCAGTTGCCCGGGTCGAGGAAGGCCGCGGTGTAGAGCCCGTCGAGCTGCTGCGTGACGGCGGTCGAGGGCGCCTGCGCGGCAGCGACGGCGGCCTGATGGTTCGGCTTCGCCGATGTCTCGACGGCCTTCGGCTTGCTCGCCTCGAATGCGAACTCGGGGGTCTCGGGGGTGTCGTCGCCCACGAGGTCGGTGAGAGGACCGGCGTCGCCGCCGGACAGCGCGAAGATCGCCACCACTGCGAGCGCGCCGATCACGAGGGCGCCGACGATCAGGAGGGGCTTCTTCCGGGAAGGGGTGGCTACATGCCGACCATCTGCCAAAACGTGCGGAGCCTACCGGCGGAGGCGGGCCTCGCCAACGACATCGGCGTGTGATTTCCGTGACGGGTACGATTGCCGCCGACGCAACAGGTGTGCCGGGAAGACTGGTCGGCGGGAGGAGTCGTCATGTCCGAACCGGTCACGCCCGATCCACGCGGAGGCTCATCCCGAGACGCCTTCGAGGAAGTCCGGCCACCGTGGTCTCGGTCGGAGCGGCTGGTCCCGAGGCGGGTCGTGCAGCCGTTGCAGGAGTTCCTGCAGACGGCGACGGCGAGCGCTTCGCTGTTGTTCGTGGCGGTGGTCCTGGCACTTGTCTGGGCCAACTCCCCCTGGAAAGGCGGGTACGAGGCCCTCTTCGCGACCGAGTTCACCGTTCGGCTCGGCTCGCTGGTCGACCTTCAGAAGGATCTGCACTTCTGGGTGAACGACGGGCTCATGGCGCTCTTCTTCCTCGTGGTGGGCCTCGAGATCAAGCGCGAGGTCGTCTCGGGGGAGCTGCAGAAGCTCAGGGTGGCCACCCTGCCGATCATGGCGGCGATCGGCGGCATGGTGGCGCCGGCTCTGATCTACCTGGCGATCGCGGGCGGCGGCGAGGCCGGGCGCGGGTGGGGTATCCCGATGGCCACCGACATCGCGTTCGCCCTGGGGGTGCTGGCGCTTGCCGCGTCGTACGCGTCGCCGAGGCTGAAGCCCCTCCTGCTCACGCTCGCGATCGTCGACGACATCGGGGCGATCATCGTGATCGCCATCTTCTACACCGGCGGTGTCGAGGCCAACGCCCTCATGGCGGCGTTCGCGATCGTCGGCGTGATCGCGGTCGCGAACGCGGTGCACATCCGCTTCATCCTCGTGTACGTGGTGCTCGGGGCCGCCCTCTGGTACGCGACGTACGAGGCGGGCATCCATCCGACGATCGCGGGGGTGGTGCTCGGGTTGCTGACCCCTGCGACCCCGTTCCAGCGTCCGGCCGCGGTGAGCGAGGAGGCTCGCCGCACCGCCGATGAGACGAGCGACGAGCCGAGATCGGCCGATGACGATGCTCAATGGTGGATGCGCCTCGCGTGGCTCTCCCGCGAAGCCGTGTCGCCGCTCGCCCGCACCGAGCACGCATTGCTGCCGTGGACGAGCTTCGTGATCCTGCCGATCTTCGCCCTGGCGAACGCCGGCGTGGAGCTGTCGCTCACCCGGCTCGGCGACTCGCTGACGGCGCCGGTCTCCCTGGGCGTCTTCTTCGGGCTCGTGCTCGGGAAGCCGCTCGGCGTGCTCGTGGGATCGTCCCTCGCGGTGCGTTCCGGGTTGGGCAGCCTCGCCGACGACGCGGGGTGGGGAGACCTCACCGGCATGGGCATGACCGCGGGCATCGGGTTCACGGTGGCGCTCTTCATCGCGGAGCTCGCGTTCCCACCAGGACCGCTGCTCGACGAGGCGAAGACGGCGATCCTCGCCGGCTCGTTGGTGGCGGGCGTGCTCGGCTACGTGATCCTGCGTGTGGCACCGTCGCCGGGGGCGACCCCGAAGGCTCCGGACGAGCTTCAATAGGCCTGGAAGCGGCCGGTCTCCATCCACGCGCGGTACAGCTCGAACCCGACCCGCGTCGAGCGTAAGAGCGGTTGGGGCGGATCGTCGAGGTCGGCCCAGGCGATCTCGCCCATCTCCTCCCCGTCGCCCGCGGGCTCGCCCTGCCACCGGCGGAGCACGAACCAGAGGCCGAAGTAGTGGGTCACGTCGCCATTGGGGTAGCTCTCGAGGTGGTTGTCCTCGCGCGAGATGCAGGCGAACGCCTCGAGGTCCCCGGGGTCGGCGACGAGACCGACTTCCTCGCGCAACTCGGTGACAGCCGTGTCGGCGAAACTCGAACCCTGCTCGGCCCCACCGCCCGGGATCGCCCACATGCCGTTGTCGAGGCGATGGGCCACCAACACGCGACCGTCGTCGCGCACGACCATCACGCTGGCGCCCGGCCACAGCACGAGATCGGTGCCGATCTTCTGACGGATGCGCCACAGCGTGGTGCCCTCGAACCCCATCGCGCGACATGCTCCCACGAGCGTCGCCCCGCGCGGCATCCCTGCAGGTCGCACGGGGAAGCGTTCCCTATACTGCACCGGTCGCCCGGCCCGCTCGGGCGCCCCAGAGAGGACTCCACCCGACTTCAGGAGGTTGCATGTTCCGCATCCTTGCCCAGGAAGGCGGCCCGCTCGAGGTCACCTTCGGGTCGTTCGAGAGCACATGGCTCTGGATCGTGCTGGCGATCTCGCTCGTGGCCCTCGCGTTCGCCTGGTACCTGCGGGCGAAGGTGCTCGCCGAGCCCGAGGGCAGCGACACGATGCGTGAGATCGCGACCGCGATCCAGGAAGGCGCGAAGGCCTACCTGAGCCGTCAGTTCAGCACGCTCGGCATCTTCCTCGGCATCCTGACCGTGGTCTTGTTCTTCGCGCTGCCCGTCTCCGACGCCGTCACCACGACCCTGCTCGGCATGTCTCCTGAGCTGTCAATCCGTGACGGGCGGTCGATCGCGTTCCTGCTCGGGGCGGGCGCCTCGATGCTCACGGGCTACGCGGGCATGTGGCTCGCCGTGCGCGCCAACGTGCGCACCGCGAACGCCGCGAAGGAATCCGGGCTGCGCAAGGCGCTCACGATCGCGTTCCGCGCCGGTGGGGTGGCCGGCATGTTCACGGTCGGCCTCGGCCTGCTCGGGGCGACGCTGATCCTGATGATCTTCAAAGGCGATGCCACGGCCGTGCTGGTGGGCTTCGGGTTCGGCGGCGCGCTGCTCGCGATGTTCATGCGGGTGGGAGGCGGTATCTTCACCAAGGCGGCGGACGTGGGCGCCGACCTGGTCGGCAAGATCGAGCAGGGCATCCCCGAGGACGACCCTCGCAACGCCGCCACGATCGCTGACAACGTGGGCGACAACGTCGGTGACTGCGCCGGCATGGCGGCCGACCTGTTCGAGAGCTACGAGGTGACGCTGGTCGCCGCCTTGATCCTCGGCGCCGCGGCGTTCGCCGACAGTGAGATCGGCGCGATCGCGGGCGTGATGTTCCCGCTGTTCGTGCGCGCGGTCGGCGTCGTCACGTCGATCATCGGCATCATGGCCGTGACGCCGCGCTCCGAGGAGGAGCACGGCATGAAGGCGATCAACCGCGGCTTCTTCCTTTCGGCCGTGATCTCCGCGGTCGTCGTGATGATCATCTCGGTCACCTACATGGAGAGCTGGCGACCGGGCGTCGCGGTCGCGATCGGCCTCGTGCTCGCATCGATCATCCAGATCCTCACGCAGTACTTCACCGACACGAAGTACAAACCCGTGAAGGAGGTCGCCGACTCGACGGTGACCGGTCCTGCCACCACCGTGCTCTCGGGCTTCTCCGTCGGCCTCGAGTCGGCCGTGTGGGCCGCGCTGGTCGTCGCCGGCACGATCATGGCGGCGTTCCTGCTCGCGGACCCGGAGTCCACGAACCTGTTCGCCGAGCGCCTGTACTTCATCGCCTTGTCGGGCATGGGCATGCTCACGACGGTCGGGGTCGTCGTCTCGATGGACACCTACGGCCCGATCAGCGACAACGCGCAGGGCATCGCGGAGATGTCGGGCGAGTTCGAGGGCCGGCCGGCCGAGATCCTCGGCGGCCTGGACGCCGTCGGCAACTCGACGAAGGCGATCACGAAGGGCCTCGCGATCGCGACGGCGGTGATCGCGGCCACGTCGCTGTTCGGCTCGTTCGAGGAAGCGCTCAAGGAGGCAGGCTTCGCCTTCGAGGGCATCCGTATCGATCAGCCCGACGTCCTCGTCGGGCTCCTGGCGGGCGGCACGATCGCGTTCCTGTTCAGCTCGCTCGCGATCCGTGCGGTCGGCCGTGCCGCGGCGCAGGTGGTGGTCGAGGTGCGCAAACAGTTCCGCGAGAACCCGGGCATCATGGACTACTCGGTCAAGCCCGACTACGCACGGGTCGTCGACATCTGCACGAAGACCTCGCTGCGGGAGCTCCTCACACCGGGCCTGTTGGCGGTGCTCTCACCGGTGATCGCCGGCTTCCTTCTGAAGGAAGAGGCGCTCGGCGGCTTCCTCGCCGGCGCGATCGTCACGGGGCAACTGATGGCGGTGATGCTGTCGAACTCCGGCGGCGCGTGGGACAACGCGAAGAAGTACATCGAGGAGGGCCACTTCGGCGGCAAGGGCTCCGACGCTCACAAGGCGGCGGTGATCGGCGACACGGTCGGCGACCCGTTCAAGGACACCGCCGGACCGGCGCTCAATCCGCTGATCAAGGTGATGAACCTGGTCGCGCTGCTGATCGCGCCGCTCGTCGTCCAGTATGCCGACGAGCCGGCCGCGCGCATCGCGATCGGCTTGGTGGCCGCCGTGATCCTCGGCGCAGCGATCTACGTCTCGAAAGCTCGCAAGTCCGAGCTCGACGCGGACGCTGAGTTCGCCGACAAGGCCGCCGTGAGCGCCTGAGGTATCGCGAACCCCGGGAGAGATGCTGACGACATGGGGGCGCTCCGTCGCTGGCTCGACCGACTGACCGAGAGCGACGAAACGCGCCTGTCGGCCGAGACCCAGGACTGGGCGGACTCGATCCAGGGCAGCGTCCGCCTGGGCGAGGCCCCGCTGCGCACCCGCGTGAAGATCGCCGGCGTGATCCGACGCATCACGGTGCTCCCGATGAGCGGGCATGAATCGCTCGAGGCACTGGTCTCCGATGGAACGGGTGAGGCGATCGTGGTGTTCATGGGGCGGCGCGGCATCGGCGGCTTCTCCCTCGGCACCAAGGTCGTCGTCGAGGGAGTGCTGGGGGAACAGCGGAGCGGTGGTCCGCCCAAGATGATCAACCCCCGGCTCGAGTTCAGCGCCTGAGGACTCGCCTGGTCGGCCCCGCTCGCGCGCGAGCGTCGGGCGTCAGCGACGCGTCAATGATCCGAACAGCCCGCGTCAAGGGTGCATCAAGACGGCTGCCGCGCAGCGTTCTCGGTCCTACGGTGGCTCCATGACCGAAGGAGGCCGCCGTGGCTGATGCGATCTTCGTGGTGGTGACTCTCGCGGTGTTCGCCGCGCTCATGCTGCTCGTGCGGGGGGTGGATCGGCTGTGACTGGCGACGTCGTGGGCATCGTGCTGGCGATCGGACTAATCGTCTATCTGGTGATCGCCCTCGTGTTCCCGGAGCGGTTCTGATGGCCGGCTGGATCCAGCTCGGTGCGTTGATCGTGATCCTCGTGGTCGCCTACCGGCCGCTCGGCGACTACATGGCGTGGGCACTCGACTCTCCCCGCACGCTCAAGGTCGAACGGCTCATCTTCCGCCTCGCCGGCGTGCGCCCCGAGGCAGAGCAGCGTTGGTCCGGGTACGCGATCTCCGTGCTCGCGTTCTCGGCCGTCTCGGTGCTCGTCCTCTACCTCCTGCAGCGGGTGCAGCCGTCGCTGCCGCTCTCGCTCGGGTTCCCGGGCGTCGAGCCGAGCCAGGCCTTCAACACGGCGACGTCGTTTACGTCGAACACGAACTGGCAGTCCTACGCCGGTGAGTCGACGATGGGCCACCTGGTGCAGATGGTCGGCCTCGCCGTGCAGAACTTCGTTTCGGCGGCGGTCGGCATCGCGGTCGCGGTCGCCTTGATCCGAGGATTCACGCGGGCAACGAGCGAGACGATCGGCAACTTCTGGGCCGACCTCGTACGAGCCACCGTGCGCATCCTGCTGCCGATCGCCTTCATCGCGGCGATCGTGCTGCTCTCGCAGGGCGTCGTGCAGAACTTCAACGAGGCACGCGTGATCGCCACCGTGCAGGGCGCGGACCAGTCGATCCCGGGTGGTCCCGTCGCGTCGCAAGAGTCGATCAAGGAACTGGGAACGAACGGCGGCGGTTTCTACAACGCGAACTCCGCTCACCCGTTCGAGAACCCGAATCCGTTCACGAACCTGCTCGAGATCGCCTTGCTCCTGGTGATCCCGTTCGCGCTCACCGGCACGTTCGGGAAGTTGGTCGGCAACCGTCGCCAGGGGTACGCGCTCGCAGCCGTCATGGTGTCGCTCTGGCTGGGTTCCGTGCTGCTCGCGTGGGCCTTCGAGGCCCAGGCCAATCCACAGGTCGAGGCCGCCGCCGGCACCGGTGTCGTGGGCGGCAACATGGAGGGCAAGGAGGTGCGGTTCGGCATCCCCGTCAGCGCCGCCTTCGCCGCCTCCACGACCGGAACTTCGACCGGTGCGGTGATCGCCTCGCACGACTCGATGACCCCCTTCGGGGGCGGTGTCGCGCTCGTGAACATGATGCTCTCCGAGGTCTCGCCGGGCGGGGTCGGATCGGGGCTCTACGGCCTGCTCGTGCTCGCGGTGCTCGCGGTGTTCATCGCGGGGCTCATGGTCGGGCGAACCCCCGAGTACCTCGGCAAGAAGATCGAGCCGACCGACATGAAGCTGGTCTCCCTCTACATCCTGCTGGTCCCCGCGATTGTGCTCGTGCTCACGGGCGTCGCCGTGGTGCTCGACTCCGCCGTCACGTCGATCTTCAACCCCGGGCCGCACGGACTCTCGGAGGTGCTCTACGCGTTCACCTCGGGCGCGAACAACAACGGCAGCGCGTTCGGCGGGCTGAGCGCGAACACGACCTTCTTCAACACGGCGATCGGACTCGCGATGCTGATGGGGCGGTTCGGCTCGATCGTGCTCGTGCTCGGGCTCGCAGGGTCGCTCGCGCGCAAGCAGCACGTGCCCGTCTCGTCGGGCACGTTCCCGACGACCTCGCCGCTCTTCGTCGGCTTGCTGATAGGCGTCATCGTGATCGTCGCGGCGCTGACGTACTTCCCGGCCTTGTCGTTGGGCCC
>JBGGNG010000163.1:0-4062 GCA_041287635.1 Actinomycetota bacterium
CGCCTCCAACCGCGAATGGACCTGCAGCTTCGTGAGGATCGCCTGCACGTGCGTCCGCACAGTGTTCGTCGTGATACCGAGACGATCGGCGATCTCCACGCTCCCGGAGCCAACGACGATCAACCCCAGGACCTCGCGTTCCCGTGCCGTCAGGCCATTGGCCATGAGGGCCATCGGCGACGAGCGGTCCGACGAAGACCTCGAGACCGACCGCGAGGGCGGGATCACCGCCACCCGTCCGTCGAGGCCGCTTCGGATCGCCTTGACGACCGAGCGGAGCGGGGCGTCCTTCGCGACGTAGCCCCGGAAGCCCGCCTTGAGCACCGCCGTCATGTCGGTTCGGGCGGTGGAAGCGGAGAGCGCGACGATGACGGTCTCGGGGCGGACCCGAAGGATCGCCCGGCCGGCCTCCACCCCGTTGGCATCGGGCAGGCCCAGGTCGAGGAGCACGACGTCGGGACCCTCGCGAGCGGCCGTGGAGACGGCATCGGCCGCCGTGCCGACCGGCCCGATGACCCGTGCGCCGAGCTGCTCCAGCGCGGAGGCGACCACGTCGGCGAAGAGCCGATGGTCGTCGACGACCAGGACCGTTGCCTGGATCATGCCGCGCCCACCGGGATCCGCATGCGGAAGATCGACCCTGGGTCGGCGTCGTCGAGCCACAGCGTGCCGCCGTGGGCTTCGACGACCCGTTTCGCGATCACCAGTCCGAGCCCGCGACCACCGTGCTCGGCGCTCCGTCCCCGGACGAGCGGCTCGAAGATCGCCGCCTGTTCCTCCCGGGGAACGCCCGGGCCCCGGTCGTGCACGCTGACCGTCGCCTCGCGATCCGACAACGTGACGGCGACCCGCACGTCGTTCCCTCCGTGCTGGAGCGAGTTCCTGACGAGGTTCTCGATCGCGATGCGCAGCAGCATGGGGTCCACGCGGACGACGACGTCCGCCGGCACGTCGACCGCGACCCTGCGGCCACCGGCCTCGAGCGACAGGGCCCGGATCGTCTCCGCCACGAGCTCAGCGAGGTCGGTGCGCCGGTACCGGATCGATGCCATGCCCACCGACCACCGCAGCAGGTCGTCGACGGTGGACGAGAGCCGCAGCAGGTCGCCCTGCGCCCGATCGAGGAGCCGGCGGTCCCGGTCGCTGAGGCGATCGTGACCGGTGATGCGGTCGATCGCCTTCTCGATCGCGAGCAGCGAGGCTCGCATCTCGTGGGCGGTCCATCCCAGCCCGGCATCGACGGACCGTGCAAGCTCCTTCGAGGCGCTCGCGGATGCGAGGCGGGCAAGCGCGAGCGAGAGGCCGTCCTCTACCGCCGCGAGGACGTGGCTCCCTTCGGGCGCCGACGCGATCAGCACCACTGCGTCCCGCCTCGAAGTCACGACCGGCGTCGCCCCCTCGAAGGCCGCGGCAGCCGATCGAACCACGCCCTCGGCGTCCCGGGCCGTGCCGTCGGCCCTCGCGAGGGCCGCTTTGGCGCCCCGAGGGATGCCGCGAGACGCAACGATGCGGAACCCCTCCTCGCCCGGCTCCCGAAGCCAACCGGCGGCCGGCGACCCGAAGACCTTCCAGCAGAAGTGAACAGCGCTGCGAACAGCGCGCGAACGCGAAGAAGCGGTGTGAAGCTCGGCCATCAGCTGGGCCATACCCGCGACCACCCCCGCCTGAAACCGCGCGCTCGCGATCGTTCGCACCGAGTGCAGCACGACGGCGGCATGCCAGCCGACGGTCTCGAGCGCCTCGAGGGAGCCCTCGACGGCCGACGCGGGCCCCGTCACCTCAAGCACGCCGAGCGGCGTGTTGTCCCTCAGCACGGGCACGATCGCGAGCGCGGCCCCCGCCGGCTTGCGCAGATGGATGACGCTCGGCTGCCGCGAGGCCACCGCCTCGCGGCGCCGCGCGGCGCCCTTACCCGCCGTCAGCTGCGGACCCACCCGCTCCCAAACGATGTGCAGGCGGCCCGCGGCATCGATCATGAACAGCCGCACCGACTCGGCGGGAACACCGAGCGCCCGATCGACGAGGTCGGGAACCGATCGAAGGGCGTACTCGTCGCCGCCGGCAACGGCCACGAGCGGGCGACCGCTGGGCATTGAGAGCGCTGTGGGGAGGATGGGGGGGTTATATAGTCTCATCGGCGTACGTCGATCGGAGGATTCACAACTCTACGACACCGCCGAGCGGCCAGGCAAGGCTACGCCCGATGCGGGGGAACCTACCCACGCGGCGGCGGGGGCGCCGCGCACATCAGACGTAGCGCATCGGCGCGGCTGTGCATGGTCCAAGCCGAGCCCGCGGGCCGATCGTCAGTCGTCGACGGGCGCGTCCATGCCCTTCGGCCGCGTCGGGTCGATGCGCACGCCGGGGCCCATCGTCGACGAGAGGGTCAGCGACTTGATGTAGCGGCCCTTCGCCGAGCTCGGCTTCGCCTTCAGGATCTCGTCGACCGCGACCATGTAGTTCTCGAGCAGCTGCTGCTCGCCGAACGACTTCTTGCCGATCACCATGTGGATGTTCGACGTGCGGTCGGCGCGGTACTCGACCTTGCCGCCCTTGATGTCGGCGACGGCCTTGCCGATGTCCTGGGTCACGGTGCCGGTCTTCGGATTCGGCATCAGCCCGCGCGGCCCGAGCACGCGACCGGCCTTGCCGACCGCGGCCATCATGTCGGGGGTCGCGACCGCGGCGTCGAAGTCGATCTCGCCGCCCATGACCTGCTCGACGAGCTCCTCGCCGCCGACCACGTCGGCGCCGGCCTCGGTGGCCTCGCGCGCCTTCTCCCCGACGGCGAACACGCCGACCCGCACGGTGCGGCCGGTGCCGTTGGGCAGCGAGACCGTGCCGCGCAGCGCCTGGTCGGCCTTGCGGGTGTCGAGGCCGAGGCGGAACGAGAGCTCCACGGTCTCGTCGAACTTGGCGTCGGGCTGTTCCTTGAGGATCTTGATCGCGTCGACGGGCATGTGCTCGCGTTCGCGGTCGTAGGTCGCGACCCCGTTGCGGTAGCGCTTGCCGTGGGTGGTCGTCATGCGTCCACCTCCACGCCCATGCTGCGCGCCGTGCCCTCGATGATGCGCATCGCGTTCTCGACGTCGTTGGCGTTGAGGTCGACCATCTTCTTCTCGGCGATCTCGCGCACCTGCGCCCGGCTGAGCTTCGCGACCTTCTCGCGGTTCGGCTCGCCGGAGCCCTTGTCGACGCCCGCGGCCTGCTTGATCAGCTCGGCGGCCGGCGGCTGCTTCGTCACGAACGTGAAGGAACGGTCCTCGTAGATCGTGAGCTCGACGGGGATCACCTGTCCGCCCATCTGCTGGGTGGCGTCGTTGTACTGCTTGCAGAAGTCCATGATGTTCACGCCGTGCTGTCCGAGGGCGGTGCCCACGGGCGGCGCGGGGGTGGCCTGACCGGCCCGGATCTGCAGCTTGACGAGTGCGAGCACCTTCTTGGGTGCCATGTGCGTTCACCTCCTGCGGTCCAAGCGGCGCCGAAGCGCCTCCCGCATCCTCGGTTGTGGGTATCTCGTCCGGGCTACGCTTCGCTTCTTGAGCCCGCCTAGACCTTCGACACCTGGTCGAAGCCCAGCTCGACCGGGGTCTCCCGGTCGAAGATGTTGACCAACACCTTGAGCTTGGCCTGGTCGGCGTTGATCTCGCTGATCGTGCCGTTGAAATCGGCGAAGGGCCCCGAGATGATGCGGACCACGTCGCCCTCCTCGAAGCCGAGCCGCACCTGGGGCTTGGCCTCTTCCTTCTTCACGACGAGGATCTTCTCGACCTCGCGCTTGGACAACGGCGTCGGCTTCGTGCCAGTGCCGGCGCTGACGAACCCGGTCACGCCCGGCGTGTTGCGCACGACGTACCAGGAGTCGTTGTCGTAGTCCATCTTCACGAGCAGGTAGCCGGGGAAGACCTTCTTCTGCACGACCTGCTTCTTGCCGCCCTTGATCTCCATCACGTCTTCCATGGGGATGTGGACGCGGAAGATCTTGCCCTCCATCTGCATCGTGTGGATGCGCGACTCGAGGTTGGTCTTCACCTTGTTCTCGTAGCCGGCGTAGGTGTGCAC
>JBGGNG010000164.1:0-30833 GCA_041287635.1 Actinomycetota bacterium
TGGCGCGCGCGTCGTAGCATCGCCGGATGCGAACGATCCGATCCCTCGTCGGTGGCGTGCCCAACGACGGCGCCCCCGGCGGCACGCTCCCGATCACGAACCCGGCGCGCCTCGACGACACGCTGGGCGAAGCGGCCCTGGGCGATGCAGCGACCGTCGTCGATGCCGGCCGGGCGGCCCGCGCTGCACAAACTGCCTGGGCGGCCACGCCCGCCCCGACCCGCGGCCGCGTCGTGCAGCAGTTCGGCCGGCTGGTCGAGGACAACGCCGAGGCCCTCGCCCGACTGATCACCCGGGAGATCGGCAAACCGATCCGGGAGTCGCGCGGCGAGGTGCAGGAAGTCGTCGACACCTGCAACTTCTTCCTGTCGGAAGGGCGACGGCTCTACGGCCAGACCGTGCCGAGCGAGATGCCCGAAAAGCAGCTGTTCACGTTCAGGGTGCCGGTGGGTGTGGCCGCGATCGTGACGGCAGGGAACTTCCCGGTCGCGGTGCCGAGCTGGTACATCGTGCCGGCGCTCGTCTGCGGCAACGCCGTCGTCTGGAAACCCGCCGAGTACACGCCGGCGACGGCCGACGCGTTCTCGCACCTCCTGATGCACGCCGGCGTGCCCGCCGGGGTCTTCTCGATGGTGCTCGCCGACGGCCCATCGACGTTCGCCGGACTCGAGCAGGCGCTCGACGAGGGGCTCGTCGACAAGATCGGCTTCACCGGCTCGACCGAGATCGGCCGCCGCATCGGCGAACTCGCGGGACGCCATCTGCAGACGCCCTGCCTCGAGCTCGGCGGCAAGAACCCGCTCGTCGTGATGCCGGACGCCGACCTCGACCTCGCGGTCGAGGGAGCCCTGTTCAGCGGCTTCGGCACGGCGGGACAGCGCTGTACCTCGCTGGGCACCGTGATCGTGCATGCCGACGTGCACGACGACTTCGTCGATCGGTTCTCGAAGGCCACGGAACAGGCACCGATCGGCGATCCGACAACCGACGTGCTCTACGGGCCGATGATCTCCTCACGGTTCTGCGACCGGTTCGAGACATGGCTCGAGCTCGTGCAGCCCCACCATGCCGTGCTCGGCTCGTCGGGCGTCGGACGCATCACCGGCTCGAACCCCCGTGAGGGATTCGTCGGCGACCCCGAGTCCGGCCACTTCTACCACCCGACGATCGTCGACGGGGTAGGACCCGACGACGAACTGTATGCGACCGAGACGTTCGGCCCGCTCGTCGGCGTCGCGACGTTCGAGACGTTCGACGAGGTGATCGCGCTCGCGAACGGCCACGGCTACGGCCTCTCGAGCAGCATCTACACGAGCGATCCGCTGAGCGTCTTCCGCTTCCGCGAACGCGTCTCGGCGGGCATGGTGAGCGTGAACAACTCCACGTCGGGAGCCGAGGCGCACCTGCCGTTCGGCGGCAACGGACGCAGTGGGAACGGCTCGAGGCAATCGGGTATCTGGGTGCTCGACCAGTTCACGCGCTGGCAGGCGATGAACTGGGACTACTCGGGCCACCTGCAGAAGGCGCAGATGGACGTGACCGACGTCGACGCCGACCTGGAGTTCCGCCTGCCGGAGTGACCGGGGCGAGCTCCCGACGCCCGGTGCTACGGGGTCGGCGACGCCGAGGGCGACGGCGACGGCGACGCTGCCGCACCTTCTTCTGCAGGCACCGCGCCCGAGAGCTCGAGCGCCTGGGCGACCAGATCCTGCGCGGCCTGGATCTCCTCCTCATAGGTGGCGAGGTCGCCATCGCGGAGGGCGGCATCGGCAGCCTCGAAGTGCTGCGCCGCCTCGGCGAGCAGCTCGGCGACGGTCTGGTCGACCTCCCCGCCACCACCACCCTCACCGCCGCCGGGGCCTTCCCCTCCGGGCTCGACGTCGGCCACGGCTCCTTCCAGCGCCTCATCGAGATTGCCGCCGGTCGACACCGTGTCGCCGTTGACCACCACGACGAACTTCAGCTCGGGCACGGCGGCCGGCTGGTCCGCACGAACGTACGCGGGCTGCACGTAGAGGAACGAGTTCTCGATCGGGATCACGAGCAGGTCGCCGAAGAGCACGGTGGATCCGCTCTGGCTCAGCAGCGTGCGTTCGGCGGAGAACTGCGGATCCTGGTTCAGCCGCGAGAAGACGATGCCCGGGCCGGGCACGTTCGCCTCCGACGGGAGATCGAGCGACAGCAGGCGACCGTAGGTCTCGGGATCGGAGCCGGCCGCGAGCCAGGCCACCATGTTCTGCCGGCCCTTGGGCACGAACGGGAGCACGAGCTGGAAGCTCTCCTCGGGTTCGCCCGGCGCCTTCATGAGCAGGTAGTACGGTCGCAGCCGAGGCGCGGTGTCGAGCGAGGTCGTCGTCGTCGTCCCCAACGGCGTGATCTCGCTGCGTGTCGGGTCCGGCGCGATCTCCCATTGGTCCTGGTTCTGATAGAAGACCGAAGGGTCGGACACGTGGTACGTGGTGTACCGCGTCGCCTGCACCTGGAACAGGTTCTCCGGATACCTGAAGTGCTCGTTGAGTGCCGGGGAGACCGTGCTGATGTCGGTGAACAGATCCGGATAGACCCGGCTCCACACCTGCACGATCGGTTCATCGAGGTCGGCGTAGTAGGCCATCGTGCCGTCGTAGGCGTCGACCGTGACCTTCACCGAGTTCCGCATGTAGTTCACGAGCATCGGGTCGAGCTCGGCGCCGGTCGCCTCCGACAGGTTCACCGATTCCGAGTACGGGTACTGATCCGTCGTGGTGTAGGCGTCCCAGATCCACAGCAGCCGGCCCTCGACGATCGCGAGGTAGGGATCGGCGTCGAACGTGAGGAACGGCACGGGCTTCGGCACCCGGGCAGCGAGGCTTCGATTGATCATGATCCTGCTGTCCGGGAGCACTTGGCCGGAGATCAACAGGTTCACGTCGCGGAAGCGCCAGGCGAAGAGGGCCCGCTGCAGCACGTTGCCGATCTCGATGCCCCCGTCGCCCTCGTACTCGTATTCCTGTGTCGCTCCCTCGTAGTCGAGCTCGGGCGTCCCGGAGTTCGTGATCACGAACGGCGTGTCCTCGGGCCCGCCTTCCCCGAAGTAGATGCGCGGCTGGTCCAGCTCGGGACCGCCGATGTTGCGGACCGGGATGTCGGCGAGCTCGAGGATCGGAGCGCCCTCGCTGTTCGCGGCGTTCACCTTCGCGGCCACGGCGCCGAACCCGTGGGTGAACACGAGGTGCTCGTTCTGCCACGTCGTGGTCTGTGACTGCGTGACCTCTCGCCCCGAGACCATGAGCACACGGGGCGTGTCGTCGAGGACGTATCGGCTCACGTCGACGTCACGGAACTCGTAGTAGTTGCGGATCCGCTGCAGCGAGAGGAAGTTCTGCCCCAGGATCGCGGGACGCCACAGCCGGATGTTGTCCTTCGTGGCCTGGTTCGCCGCGAGGTCCTCGCCGGTCACGACCGGCTCGTAGCCGGGCTCGGGCGGCGACTCGATGTTCTCCGGTTCGATATCGAACGCCCGCTGGGTGCCCTCGATGTTGTCTTCGATGTACGGCTGCTCGCGCTGGAACTCCTGCGGTGTCACCCGGAACCGCTGCACGAACGCCGGGTATGCCGTGCCGAGCAGCACCGAGACGGCGCCCAGCACGATCACGGCAATGATCGGGAGCGCCCAACGCTGCCGCCAGATGTTCGCGAAGAAGAGCACCGCACAGATCACCGCCGCGATGATCAGGAAGTTGAGCGCCGGGAGCTGCGCGTTGACGTCGGTGTACGACGCGCCCTGGACCACGCCTCGACGCGAGGTCAGCAGGTCGTAGCGGCCGAGGTAGTAGCCCCAGGCCTTGATCAGCATGATCAGGCCGAGCAGCACCGACAGGTGGGCCCGCGTCGCGGGAGCGACCCGTTCCGCCCAGGTGCGCGCCTGCGGCCGGATGCCGCCCCAGAAGAAGTGCGCGATCGCCGTCAGGAACGTCACCCCGACGAACGCCGAGAACAGCCACCCTTGCAGGAACTTCAGCCACGGCAGCGAGAAGATGTAGAAGGCCGGGTCTCGGTCGAACAGCTGCTCGGGGTTGCCGAAATCGATGCCGCTCGAGTTCCGCCAGAGCAGGAACACCTGCCACTGTCGCGAGACCCCGATACCGACCAGGAGCGCCAGCACCGCGGCGGCGACCGGCAACGCCCACCCGAGGATCGGCTCGAACGCCAGGCGCACGCGCTCGATCGCCTCCTGCTCCGGAGTCAGGAACCGCAGGGGGGGTGGTGCGAGACGGCGGGTGACCAACAGGTTCGCGTAGAGCAGCCCGAAGAACAGCAACCCGAACACCGCGCCGAGGGCCACCTTCGTGCGCAGCTCCGTCCAGAACACCCCGGACTGGTTGATCTCGCGATACCACAGCAGGTCGATGTAGAACGTCGACATCACCGTGAACAGCACGGCGAGCACGACGATCCCTCCGATCACGAACGCGGGCCAGCGTCGCTGGCGCGTGGGGATGCGGACGGTCGACATGGGTACGGGTCGTTCCTCCTCGGACGGGCGGCGGGAGCGCCCACGGCGAGCCTAACGCATGACGTGACGAGCGTCGGGCGTCACGGCGCCGGGAGGGTCTCAAGGGCGTCGACGGCGTCGTCGAACGTGGCGACCGGGATGAGCCGCATGCCGTCGGTGTCGACGTCGGCGAGCTCCTTCATGTTCCTCGCGGGCACGAGGAAGACGGTTGCCCCCGCGCGCTCGGCGCCGATCACCTTGTCGGCGATGCCGCCGATCGGCCCGACACGGCCCTCGGGGTCGATCGTGCCGGTGCCCGCGATCGTCCGCCCCCCCGTGAGGTCCTCGGGGGTGAGCGTGTCGTACAGGCCGAGCGAGAACATCAGTCCGGCCGAGGGCCCGCCGACATCGCCGCTCGAGATCTCGATCGGGAACGGGAACGCGTTGACCATGCTGATGCCGACCAGCGGCTCATCGTTTCCGGGGACGCAGGGCTCCCGCAGCAGCTCGATATCGTGGGCTTCCCCCCCGGCGCGCACCCGGAAGGTCACGGGCTCGTCGACGGGGACGCGGTCGATCGCCCGGCTGGCCACGCGGCTCGATTCGACGCGCCGGCCGCCGATCGCCACGACCACATCGCCGACGAACAGCTCGCCGCCGGCGGGGCAGTCAGGGCCGACGGCCTCGATCAGGGCGCCGTCGCCGTGCTCCTCCGGATATTCGAACAGCTCGGTGAGGACCACGATCGAGGCGTCGATCTTGCTCTGGTCCATCTGGGAGATCGCGCGTTCCTGCTCCTGCTCACGATCGACGCCGGGCGGATAGATCACGTCCTCGCCGACGATGAAGCGGGACTCGTCGATCCAGGCGACGAGCGACTGGAGCGCCGTGACCTGCTGCCACCGGACGGTCGTCATGATGAACGTGCCCTCGGACCCGTACCGAGGAACGTCCTGCACGTGGATCAGCGTCGCGACGTCGTTCGCAGGCCCGGGCCCGACCGCGTAGTAGGGCAGCCGGATCCAGGCCGCGGCGAACGCGAGCGCGAACAGAACGACGAGGGCGACGATGCGGGCGGTGCGTCTCATGGTCGGCATCGATAGTACGGGCGAGCGCAGCCCTGTCCCTTCACGGAAGCCCTGCGGGCGAAGTACGCTCGTGCCCGCCGAGAGGAGGACCGGTCCGTGGGAACCGTGCTGGTGGTGCTCATCGCTGTTGCCGTCGGCGTGCTCGTCTTCCGGCTCACGGCCGGAGGCATGGAACCGACGAGGTCGGCCGAGCCCGCCACTCCCGGCCCGGACGACGAGGTCGGTGTGTGGTCCGGCGGCGAAGGGGACGCGCGTTCGGCGCCTGCGTCCACCGAGCGCCGCACCGAGGTGCCGGAGGGCTACATCCCGGTCGCGCCCGGCGCGCCGTCGTGGCATGCGCGGCTCGGCGGTGCGATGGGCCTGGTGATCGCGGTCGCGATCGGCGCGATCGCGCTGGCGTTCTCGCTGTGGGCCTTCGTATCGTTCGTGTCCCGCCTCGTCTCCGACGCCGGCGCCTGAGGTTCGGCCACGGTCGAGGCGGTCAGCGGCGCCGCACCAGCTGGAACGCCGATCGGTAGTCCTCGAGGTGCTCGAGCATGCGGCCCGTGCCGATCGCGACCGTCTCGAGCGGCCGCTCCACGACGTGCACCGGCACCTCGCACTCCTGGGCGAGCAGCATGTCGAATCCCCGCAGCAGCGCGCCCCCGCCCGTGAGGAACATGCCCGTCTCGAGCACGTCGTGCGTGAGCTCCGGCGGCGCCTCGGCGAGCGTGAGACGTGCGGCGTCGACGATGCCGCGCACCGGCTCACCGATCGCCTTGCGGATCTCGCCCTCGGTGACCTTCACCTCGACGGTGTTCCCGGTGGCGAGCTCGCGCCCGATCACGACCGCGGCTTTGCTGCCCGGTGTCGGGAAGGCGGACCCGATCGCGACCTTGATCTCCTCGGCCGCCTTCTCACCGATCGCCACCCCGTATTCGGTGCGGATGTGCTGCTGGACGGCGGCGTCGAGATCGAACCCGCCGAGCGACGCGGAGCGGCCGCTCACCACTCCTCCCATCGACACGACGGCCATCTCCGACCGGCCGCCGCCGATATCGACGACGAGATGTCCCACCGGCTCGTGCACGGGCAGGCCCGCTCCGATCGCGGCCGCGAGCGGTTCCTCGACCAGCGTCACCTGGCGCACCCCGGCCGACTTGATCGCGTCCTCGATCGCCCGTCGCTCGACCTCCGAACTCATCGAGGGCACCGCCGCCAGCACCCGAGGTCTCGGGAAGCGCACGGTCATCGTGCGGCGGATCACGACCTCGATCATGGCTTGCGTGACGTCGAACTCGGTCATCGTGCCCTGCTTGAGTGGTCGCACCGCGAGCACGTTGCCGGAGTCGTTGCCGAGCATCTGCCAGGCTTCCTCGCCCATCGCGAGCACCTCGCCCGTGTCCGCCCGCACGGCCACCACGGCGGGCTCGTCGAAGACCACACCCTCGCCTTGGCGGTACACGAGGGTGTTCGCGGTGCCGAGGTCGATCGCGAGGTCGCGGCCCATCGCTATCGACGCATCCCGAGGGTCGCCACCTAGCTGCCCATCACCCAGTGGGCCTCACCCGAGACGAGTCCTTCCTTCTTCCAGATGGGCACGTCCAGCTTGAGGCGCTCGATACCGTGACGGCAGGCCTCGAACGCCTCGTCGCGGTGGGGCGCCGAGACGGCGACGATCACGCTGGTCTCGCCGACATCGAGGGTTCCCACGCGGTGCAGGATCGCGACCCGGCGGATCGACCAACGCTCGCAGATCTCGTCGGCGAGCTCACCCAGTCGCTGCTCGGCGAGCTCGTGCCATGCCTCGTACGTGAGGCCGGTGACGTCGCCGGCATCGGAGTGGTCACGCACGGTGCCCGCGAAGATGCACACGGCACCGGCTGCCGGGTCGGCGACGGCCGCCTCCGCCTCGTCGAGCGAGAGCGGCGCGACCTGCACGCGCGTCAGCGCTCTCGCGTCGGGCTCGGAGCCGGTTCGCAGGTCGGACACGCGGCCATCGTAACCAAGGCCGAAGAACCGAGGGGTCGTACGATGACCTGATGAGCGACCAGGGAAGCGGCGGGTTCGGGTTCGGCATGGATCCGGAGTCGCTACGTGACGCGCCGCTGTTCCGCGAGATGCAGCGTGTGATGTCGGCCTCGTCCGGCCCCGTGAACTGGGAGCTCGCGCGTCAGGTCGCCGTCGCGAGCGCCGCCGAGGCGGGCGAGGATCGCGACGCCACCGACGACGAGCGCCACGGCTTCGAGGAAGCCGTGCGCGTCGCCGAGCTCCACGTGGCGCGGTTCACGGGTCTCGACCCGCCCATCGATCTTGCCGAGGTGCGCGCCGTCCGACGAGCCGAGTGGATCGGCGCGAACACCGAGAACCTCGCGGGCCTCCTCGAGCCGGCGGCCAGGCGCATCGGCGAGTCGATGGATCGCACGCAGCGCGACGCCCTGCCACCGGAGATGCAGGCGATGAGCGGCATGCTGGCGCAGATCTCGCCGTTGCTGATGGGCGCCCAGGTCGGACAGGTGCTGGGGTTCCTCGCGCAGCGGGTGCTCGGACAGTTCGACGTGGCGGTGCCTCGGTCGGGGCCGGGCGCCGTGATGTTCGTGGTGCCCAACGTGCGCCGGTTCGAGGCCGACTGGTCGCTCGATGCGACCGACTTCCGCACGTTCGTGGCCCTGCACGAGGTGACGCACCGCTTCGAATTCGCGCAGTCGTGGGCGCGGACCCGCTTCGCCGACCTGCTCGACGACTTCCTGTCGACGCTCCGGTTCGACATGGACGCCCTGCAGTCGCGGTTGTCGACGATCGACGCGAGCGACCCCGAGGCGCTCCAGCGCATGCTCGAGAGCGACGAGGGGCTCTTCGGAGCCGAGCTCGACGACGAGCAGCGACTGAAGCTCGGGCGCATCCAGGCGTTCATGTCGGCGGCCGAGGGTTACGGCGACCACGTGATGCACGCGCTCGGCGCCGAGCTGTTGCCCTCGTACGGACGGATCGAAGAGGCGATGCGTCGCTACCGCGAGGGCGAGGCGGGCGATCCTGTGTTCGAGCGGCTGCTCGGTGTGGAGATGAAGCGCGAGCAGTACGCGGCCGGACGCGCCTTCTGCGACACGGTGGTCTCGCTCACCGACGAGGCGACCCTGTCGAGCATGTGGGAGTCGGCCGACGCGATGCCGTCGCTGCCGGAGGTCGCGGAGCCGCGCCTATGGCTCGCTCGAACGGTCTAGGAGCGCGTGCGGCTGCAGCGGAGGCGGTCGGGTATCCTCTCCGCTCGATGGATCCGGTCGGAGAGCTGGTCGCAGCAGCCGTCGTCGACGAGCGCGTGTGGGAGGCGTACGGCGCCCAGGCGAACGACGGCGTCTACCTCGTCGGGCAGCCCGGCCCGGCCCTGCCGTTCGTGATCTTCCGTGCGTGGAAGGTGCCCCTCGGCGTCGTGAGCGAGGAGATCCGCCTGATCGGTCCGTCGGGGCGCACGATCTTCCGTTGGGGACCCCAACCGCGGCGGATGGCCGGCGCGATGGACCTCACGACCGAGCTCGATCGCGTCGGAGACGCGGTGTTCGACGAGACCGGCACCTACGTGGCGTCGTTCATCATCGACGACGCGATCGTGGGCGAGATCGAGTTCCCGGTCTACGTGCAGAGCGCGCCTGCGAAGCTCGCGAAGGAGACCGAGGACGGCCTGAAGAAGTCCGACGTGATCTGGGTCGGCTACGAGCGGGCCGGGAAGCGGCGCACGGCGCCGGTGTGGTTCGCCTACAAGGACGGGAAGATCTTCGTGATCTCCAAGCGCGAGCCGGGACCCGAGGAGCAGACCGTGCCCGGCGTGCCCGATGCGCACCAGCTCGTGGTCGTCACCCGGCGCAAGGGGCGCGACACGTCGCTCGAGGAATTCTGGGCGGCGCAGCGAACCCTCGAGGGCGCGGAATGGGAGGCGGCCGCCGGCGTGCTCGCCGACAAACGCAAGAGCCGCGTGGGCTCGCCCGCCGAGAACATCGCGAAGTGGCGCGGCTCGTGCGACATCGTCGAGCTCACGCCCAACGTCGCGAACTGATCCGCGAGGCCTCGCGGCGCTTGCGGATCCGCACGTGAACGCCGGGCGTTCTGACCGCGTCGCGTGCCGGTTCAGGCGAGCGATCCGGCGACCTGCTCGAGGCGATCCATCGACTCCTGCATGCCCGCTTCCATGCCCGACTCGAGGATCATGTCTCGCACCTCGGCCCTGTGGCATTCCGTGGTCTGCGTGAGCAGCGTGCGGCCGCCGACCTCGGTGAACGTCGTCGTGATCACCGCCGGTTCGAGGCCCTGCGCCTCCTCCGCTCCAGGGCCGGTGTCGTAGATCTCGGTGTTCACGATGCGCTCGTTCGGGACGATCTCACGGAACTCCCCGTGGAACCCGACCTCGTACCCCTCGTTCGCGGTCATGAGGTAGCGCCACGAACCGCCAACCCGCAGATCGACGTCGGCGACGATCACCTCGCCGCGCTTGCCGCTCCACCACCGCTCGATCAGCTCCGGAGTGGTCCAGGCCCGGTACACCAGGTGCTTGGGAGCCACGAACTCCCTCGTGATCTGGATCTGCGTCTCCGACGGAAGCGTCACCACCGCGGTCCCGCTAGTCACCATCGATCCCATCTCCTTCCTCTTCCTTGAGCTCCTCCAACACGGTGTCCAGCCGCTCGAAGCGCTGGGTCCAGGTCTTTTCGAACGTGCGCACCCAGTCGTGGATCGGCTTCAAGGACCGGCCGTTCACCCGGTACATGCGGCGCCGTCCGTCCGAGCGAACTTCGACCAGCCCGACCTCACGCAACACACGCAGGTGCTTGGAGACCTGCGGCTGGGCAAGGGCGAGGGCCGATACGAGGTCGTTGACGGGCCGTTCCCCGCTGGCGAGGACCTCGAGGATCGCCCGCCGGCGCGGCTCAGCCACCGCGTTGAAGGCATCCGTCGTGGTCGCCGCTCGTGCCATGGCCGGGAATATATATGTCTATATCGGTATATGTCAACAGTGCACGTCGGCGCCTCTGGGTACGATTCCGCCATGACCGACTTCAGACTGGAACTCGTGAACGTGCCCGTGTCGGACGTCGATCGGGCGAAGGCCTTCTATGCCGACCAGGTCGGCTTCACCGTCGACCACGACCACACGGTCACCGACGACCTGCGGTTCGTGCAGCTCACCCCGCTGGGCTCGGCATGTTCGATCTCGATCGGCACCGGCCTCACCGAGTCGTCTCCCGGTTCGGTCGCCGGTCTGCAGCTCGTGGTCGACGACATCGAGGTCGCCCGGGCCGAACTCGTGGGCCGCGGCGTCGACGCGAGCGAAGTCCAGGTCTTCCCGTGGGGTTCCTTCGTCTTCTTCAGCGACCCCGACGGCAACGCCTGGAGCGTGCAGCAGCTGCCTGATCGCACCTGAGCCCCCGCTGCGAACGGCACGGCCTCACAGCTGGGCGAGCAGCTCCAACACATGTGAGCGGACCTCGGTCAAAGTGAGGAAGGACACTGAGCCTCGTAGCCGGGAGCGCACACCTCTTGCAGCCCACCCACGAAGACCATCGCGACGTCGACGCTTTCGAGCGCCCGCAGGCGGACGTCGCGCGGATCCTCCGAGAGCACGACGAAGTCGGCGAGCTTCCCGGGCGACACGGTGCCCAGCTCGTCCTCGGCGAAGATCCCGTATGCGCCACCCTCGGTCAGCAGATGCAGCGCCTGCATGAGCGTGAGGCGCTGTTCGCGCATGTACAGAGGCGGGTGCTGGCCGGGCTTCGCGATCCGCGTCGTCGCTTGGGCGAGCGCGTCCATCACCGTCGTCGGCTCCAGGTTCGGGTAGTCCTCGCCCCATGGCGAGTCCGTACTCGCCATGGCATGCAGTCGCGGATCTTCGGCGATATCGCGCCACCGCGCCATGAGCTCGAGCTGCGGGTCATCGAACTCGTGCCGCATGACCCACTTCCAGTCGGAGTCGACGAACGTCACCTGGAACGAGGGCGAGACGCCCATCCGTCGCAGACGCCTGAGTTGGTCGTCGCGGAGCGCGATCGCATGCTCGAGTCGGGCCCGGAACTGACTCCCGTCCGCCTCGCCGAACGCGAGTTCCAGCGCGTCGAGGAACTCGTCGGTCGCGGCGTCACCGCACGAATGCGCGGCGATCTGCCATCCGGCCTCGTGCACCCGCCGGACCATGCGCCGGAGCTCGTTGCGTCTCCAGTGGAAGTTCCCGAAGTCCTTCGGGTCGTTCCTGCGGCCCTGCGTCATGTACATCGTGTTGGGACTGCAGGCGTCGACGAAGAACTTCACCCCTGCCAATCGAAGCCGCGGCCCGATGACCTCGCCGGGTGTGTGATCCGAGAACCACATCCCGAAGCGCTGGTCGCGACCGTAGTTGACGGGGAGGTACGCGTTGACGCGCAGGCGTAGCTCGTCGGCGGCATCGAGCATGGTGAGCTCGTCCAGTCGCTCCTGGTTGACGAAATGCTCGTTGATGCTGGTCCACCCACCCTCGAGCGCCATCTGGATCGCCTTCCGGGCCCATCTGACCCCGTAATAGGAGCGGTCGCCGATCCAGTGACTGTGCGAGTCGATGAACCCCGGCGTCACGGCCCTGCCGTCGAGGTCGATCAGGGTCGTGCTGGGACCGGCGAGGCCCAGGACGTCCTCGTCGCTTCCGACCGCCACGAACCGATCCCCCGTGACGGCGAGCGCGGTGGCTGTGGGCAGGTCGGGGTCCATCGTGAGCACGACCGCGTCGTGCACGATCAGGTCGGGAAACGCGCTCGTGCCGAGCGTCGGCGTTCCCGCGCTCGGCGTCGCCAGAACGAGGAGCGTGACGACGGCCGCTGCCGTCGTGATCTTCCGCATGAAACCTCCACTCGGGCGACGTGAGAGTAGGAGGGCGAGGGTCCGAGGGTCAAGGGTTCGGCCCTGGGCGTCACGACGGACGGTTCACTGGGCGTCCCATCGCCTCGGCGAGCGTCACCAGCTCCTTGCCGAGCGCTTCCATCTCCTCGGGCAACAGCGCCTGCGGACCGTCGCAGAGCGCCCCCTCCGGATCATGGTGCACGTCGATCATCACCGCATCGGCGCCCGCCGCGACCGCGGCGCGCGCCATCGGCGCCACCAGGTGCTTCTTCCCCACGGCGTGCGAAGGATCGACGATCACCGGCAGGTGCGACTCGTGCTGGGCCACCGCCATGCCGGCCAGATCGAGCGTGTTCCGCGTGGCCGGCTCGAACGTGCGGATGCCCCGCTCGCACAGGATCACCTCGGAGTTCCCGCGCTGCGCGACGTACTCCGCGGCCTGCAGCCACTCGTCGATCGTCATCGCGAGCCCGCGCTTCAGCATCACGGGCTTCGCCGTGAGCCCGACTTCCTTCAGGAGCTCGAAGTTCTGCGCGTTGCGCGTGCCGACCCGGATGCAATCGGCGATCTCCGCCACACGGCCCACCTGCGACACGTCGACGACCTCGACGATGATCGGCAGCCCGGTGTCGCGGCGGCACTCCACGAGGATCTCGAGCCCGCGCTCCCCCAGTCCCTGGAACGAGTACGGCGACGTCCTCGGCTTGTAGATGTCGCCGCGCAACACCGTCGCGCCCGCGGCCTTGGCGGCCCGGGTCGCGATCATCGCCTGTTCCTCGCTCTCGACCGCGCACGGCCCCGCGATGATCGTGAACGTGCCACGCCCCACGGGCGTCGATCCGACCATCACCGTCGTGGCCTCGGGGTGGAGGTCGCGCGCGACCATCTTGTAGGGCTTGCCGATCTGGATCACGTGGTCGACGCCGGCGAGCTGGGAGAAGGGGATCGCCTGGAAGCGCGCGGTGTCGCCGACGAGACCCACCACCGTGTGCACGGCGCCGCGAGAGACGAACGCCTCGCCCCCGGCGTTGCGCACTTTCTCGCAGACGACCTCGATGTCCGAGTCCGTCGCGTCCTGCTTCATGACGACGACCATGTGCCGATCCTTCCGCCTCGCCCGGTGGCGGCACGCCGGGACGAGAAAGCCCCGGGTACCGACCCGGGGCCGCTGCCGCTGGATGGCTGCCGGCGACCTACCCCGGGCCGCGCCCGAAGTCGGTGAACCAGAAGCCGAAGTAGCCCTGCATGACCGCGCCATGATGCCCGACGAGCGCAGGCATGACAAGCGAGGACCTCTACGGCGAGACGACCTCGACGTCCCCCACGTACCAGTAGTGCTCACCCTCGCTCCGGCAGTCGTCCGGTATCCCTCCCGGCAGGCCGGCCGGATCAGGCATGGAATCGTCGATGCCACCGCCGAGACGCACGTGCTCCCCCATGCTCGCGACGACCCGTTGCTGGCCGTCCTCGATCTCGAGCGGCGGTTGCTGATCCTGGCTCAGGCCGTAGTCGATCGGCCAGAGGAGCCACGGACCCCCCTCGATGGCGACGCACCCTGCGACGACCGAGAGCGTGCCCTCCAGCAGGGCCTCATCGCCGGAGAGCCGATCCCCGCCATGTCGAAGCAACGTGATCCCGTCGGCCTCGGCGAACGGCCATGCATCGGGCGCCGCCAGGAAGTACTGCTCGACACCTTCGTCGCGGCACGCGCCCGGGATCGCACCGCCGGTGAGCTCGTCTGCCCACGAGAGTCCACCGAAGCCGCCGCCGAGCGTGATCGGGTCGCCGGGGGCCCCGACCAGGTCGCCGTCTGTATCGAGGACCTCGGTCCGTGCGTCTCGAGTCCGAAGGTCGTAGCCGGGAGGCCAGAGGACGAACACCCCTGGCCCGCGCTCGCCCTTCATCGCGACACATCCATCACGGACCACCAGGGTCCCGGAGCCCAGTGCGGCCGGATAGGCGTCGTCGTCGCTGCCTCCGTGCCTGAGAAGCGTCACGCCGTCGACCGTCGTCGGCGCAGCCTCCCCTGACCCGCCCAGCCCGCACGCGGGGAGCGTCATCAGTGCGACGAGGAGCAGCACAGCAGGCCTCACGTTCCCATCATGCCCGACCGTGAAGCGGCGGTGACGGCGCTCGCGTAGGATGCGCCACGATGGCTGCCACGTTCACCGTGCTCGACCACCCGCTCGCCGGCGACCTGCTCACCCGGCTCCGCGATCGCGACACCGGGCCCGCCGAGTATCGGGCACTGACCCGCCGCCTGGGCCTCCTCCTCGTCACGGAGGCCACGCGCGACCTCGCGACCGAACCGCGGAAGGTCGACACCCCGCTGGAGCCCTTCGAGGGCACCCAGGTTGCGAAGCGGGTCGTGGCGATCCCGGTGCTGCGGGCCGGTCTCGGACTCCTCGAGGCGGTGACCGACCTCTACCCCGACGCCGTGGTGGGCTACCTGGGCATGGAACGTGACGAGGAGACGCACATGCCCCGCGACTATTACGCGAAGCTGCCCGATCTTGCCGGCCGCAAAGCCCTCGTGGTCGACCCGATGCTCGCGACCGGGGGCAGCGGCAGCGCGGCGGTCGGATACGTGAAGCAGGCCGGCGCGGACGACATCACGTTCGTGTGCGTGGTCGCGGCCCCCGAGGGCCTCGCGAGGCTCCAGGCCGACCACCCCGGCGTGCCGATCGTGGCCGCGGCGCTCGACCGAGGGCTGAACGCGAACGCCTACATCATGCCCGGGCTCGGGGACTTCGGCGATCGGCTGTACGGCACGTACTAGTCCATCCTGGACTAGATGCCGGTACTTCCTTCGTATGCCCTCCCCGCGGCGGCCGGCGGGCGCACCTTGCCGACGAAGCCGGCCAGCACGACGATCGTGACGACGTACGGCGTCATCCGGATGAACTCCGGCGGGATCGCGCCGATGATCGGCGCGTGGGCGAGCCGGAGCGGGATCGCCTGCGCGAACCCGAAGATGAACGCTGCCCCCATGAGCCGGATCGGGTTCCAGTTCGACAGGATCAGCGCGGCGAGGGCGATGAACCCGAGTCCCTGGGTCTGTCCCTCGTTCCAGCTGAGGTTCACCTCCACCGCGAGGAACGCACCTGCCATGCCCGCGAGCGCACCGGACAGCAGCACCGCCTCGTACCGATACGGGGAGACCCGAACGCCGAGCGAGCGTGCGGCGTCTGGGTTCTCTCCACAGGATCGGAGCCGCAGCCCCCAGCGCGTCCGATACAGGGAGTACCAGACCGGGATCACCATCAAGAACGCCACGATCACCATCGGCGAGATGCCGTCGAACGCCTTCCCGAGCCCCCACGGCAGGCTGGAGAGCAGGGGGATGTCGATCGGATCCATGCGGGGTTGCCCCGAGTCGGACTGCGTCGCCTGACCGAACGCGATCGTGGACAGGAAGCGAGCCACGCCGATCGCCACGAGGTTGATCACGACGCCGGAGACGATCTGATCGACCTTGAAGGTCACGGTCGCGAGGGCGTGGATCGAGGCGAAGATCGCGCCCGCCGCCGCGCCGATCAGGATGCCGGCGAGCGGACCCCACGGAAGACCGAGCTCGGGCGTGAGCTCCGCCGTACCACACGATCCCGTCACGGTGCCGACGATCATCATGCCCTCGAGGCCGATGTTCACGATGCCCGAGCGCTCGCTGAAGAGGCCACCCAGGCCGGTCAGGTAGATGATCGTGAAGTACGTGAGCGCGATGCCGATGGCCGCACCGAAGTCACCGAGCGGCATCAGCGATCGACCTCTCGGGACGATCCGGGTTCGCCGGCTTCCTCGATGTCGACGCTCGCCTCGGCGTCGTGCAGATCCTCGACCTCCGCGGCCCGGCGGAGCTGACGGGAGAACAACCGGCGTTTCGCCACCTGGTAGGTCACGACCACCGACATGATCAACAGGCCCTGCAGGATGATGATGAACTCCCGCGGCACGTCGGTCTCGAGCTGCAGCGAGGTCTCGCCTCGGGCGAGGACGCCCCAGAGCAAGGCGGCGAACACGATGCCGACCGGGCTGTTCTGCCCGAGGAAGGCCACGGCGATCCCGGTGAAGCCGATGCCGGCCTCGTACCCGGCCGGCAGGAACCCCTGATCGGCGAAGAGCTGCTGGATGCCCACGAGCCCGGCGAGCGCGCCCGACAGCAGGAACAGCTTCACCTGCACGGCGCCGATCGAGATGCCGGCGGCACGCGCGGACCCCGGCGAGGCTCCGACCGCCCGGGCCTCGTACCCCAGTCGCATACGCCGCATGATGAACCAGACGACGGCCGCGGCGACGATCGCCATCGGCAGCACCCACGACAGCCGCGCGCTCGAGGCGATGCCGAAGAAGTGCCCGAGATCGGGGATCATCGCGGCGTCTGGGAACGGATCGGTGCGCAGGTTCACGTTGAAACCCCCGCCGATGTCCTCGTACCGCAACGGGCCACGGATCACCCACGCCACGAGGCTCGCCGCGATGCCGTTCATCATGATCGTCGTCACGACCTCGTGGGCTCCCGTCTTCACCTTGAGGATCGCCGGAACCGCCGCCCAGACCATGCCCCCGAGGACGCCGAAGACGAGCACCGAGAGCACGAGCAACGGCGCGGGCAGGAACGTGAAGGTCAGGGCCGCGAACGAGGCCGACGCCATGCCGACGATGAACTGGCCCTCGACGCCGATGTTGAACATGCCGCCCTTGAAGCAGACGGAGACCGCGAGCGCGGAGAAGATCAACGGGCCGGCGTTCGCGAGCACGTACCCGAGCCCGTTGGCGTCACCGAACGATCCGGACAGGATCGCGCTGTACACCACCAGCGGGTTCTCGCCGTACGCGATCACGATGACCGATCCGAGCAGCACCGCGATGCCGAGAGCGGTCAGCAGGGCGAGGAGCTGGCCGCCGATGTTCTCCACCCATTCGGGCCGATGGGTGTCGCGCACGGTCGTCGCTTCGACGGTCGCCATCAGCGCGCCTCCGCGGGGGTCTTGCCACCGAGCATGCCGCGACCGACCTCGTCCGCCGGGGCGTCGGGCGGGTACTCGCCGGTGATCCGTCCTTCATAGAGGGTGACGATCCGATCCGAGAGCGCGTAGATCTCGTCGAGCTCCGCCGAGATCAACAGCACCGCCCGACCCTCGGCCTTCTGCTCCAGGATCTGGCTCCAGACGAACTCGATCGCGCCGACGTCGAGACCCCGCGTCGGCTGTGCGGCGAGGAGAAGCTTCGGATCGGTCTCGAGCTCGCGAGCGAGGATCAGTTTCTGCTGGTTGCCGCCCGACAACGTGCGAGCCGTCGACTCGATGCTGCGGGTCCGGACGTCGAACTGGGCGATCAGCCGCACGGCGAGTTCCTTCATCTTCTTGATGAAGAGCACGCCCCGGCGGCTGGAGTAGTCGGCGTCGTCATGCCGGCCGATCACGGTGTTCTCCCAGATCGTCATGTCGAGCACGAGCCCCTGGTCGTGGCGATCCTCGGGGACGAAGGCCACCCCGCTGTTGCGGATCTCCTGCGTGCTCATCGCCCGCAGGTCGTGGCCGTCGAGCGACACCTCACCCCCCTCGAGGGGACGGAGTCCCATGATCGAGTCGGCGAGCTCCTTCTGCCCGTTGCCCTCGACGCCTGCGACCCCGACGATCTCACCCGCCCGCACCTCGAGGGAGAGTCCCTGGAGCCGGCCGCCACGCAGGTCGTCGAGCCGCAGCACGGTCTCCCCCACCTCGACCTGCGGCTTGTCGAGACGGAAGAGCACTGGACGCCCGACCATCATCTCGGCGAGCTTGGCCTTGCTCGTCTCGGCCGGCGTGGTCTCGCCCACCACCGCGCCCCGGCGCAGCACGGTGATGCGGTCGGCGATCGCGAGCACCTCGTCGAGCTTGTGGCTGATGAAGACGATCGTCTTGCCGTCCCCGCGCAGCTTCCGCAGGTTCTCGAACAGCTCCTTGGTCTCCGCCGGGGTGAGCACCGCCGTGGGCTCGTCGAGGATCAGGATGTCGACCCCGCGGAACAGTGCCTTGAGGATCTCCACCCGCTGCTCCTCACCGACGGAGAGATCCTCGACGGCGGCCGCGGGGTCGATCTCGAATCCGTATGCCTCGGCCAGCTGAGCCACCTGCCGCTGGGCTGTCTCGGTATTCAGGATCGGGCCGTCCTCGTCGCCGAGGATGACGTTCTCGGCGACGGTGAAGGGATCCACCAGCACGAAGTGCTGGTGGACCATGCCGATACCGAGGGCGATCGCGTCACGTGGTGACGCGATCTTCACCACCTCGCCCTTCACGCGGATCGTGCCGCCGTCCGGCGGATAGAGCCCGTAGAGGACCCGCATCAGGGTGGACTTGCCCGCACCGTTCTCGCCGATGAGCGCGTGGACCTCACCCTTGCGAAGGTCGATCGTGACCTCGTCGTTGGCGAGTACGCCGGGGAAGCGCTTGCTGACGCCCTCCATCACGACGAGGGGCGAGGCGCTCTCGCGCCTCGCCCCTGCGTCGTTCGATGCCATGAGCGTGATCGACCGCCTGCTACGGCTCGGTCGGAACCTCGATCTCACCATCGAGGATCTGCTGCTTGTACTCCTCGACCTGGTCGACGATGTCCTGCCCCATGAGGTCGGGGTTCGACGTCGCGTACGAGATGCCTTCGTCGGCGAGTCCGAAGACCTGTCCGACTCCGCCCTTGAACGAGCCGTCACTGACGGACACGATCGCGTCGTACACGGCCGTGTCGACCCGCTTGATCATCGAGGTCATGATCCACTCCGCCTGTTCCGGCGAGACGACCTCGTGTTGGTCGGAGTCGACCCCGATCGCGATCAGCTGCTGCTCGGCCGCGGCCTTGAACAAGCCGTTCCCGGAGTCGCCAGCCGCGTGATAGATGATGCACGCGCCGTCGTCGAACATCTTGTTCGACAGGGCTTCGCCCTGGGTCGGGTCGTCGAACGCCTTCGTCGTGTCGCCGATGTACTCCACGAGCACCTCGACATCGGGAGCGACCTCCGCCACACCCGCGACGAAGCCGGCCTCGAACTTCGCGATCAGCGGTCCGATCTGTCCGCCGAGGAAGCCGACGGTGTCGCAGTTCAGCTCCTGGGCCTTCAGACCCCCCGCAACACCGACGAGGAAGGAGCCCTGCTCCTCCTGGAACGCCAGGTCGGTAACGTTGGGGATCGCGTCCGCCTCGTTGTCGAGACCGCACGCGGTGCCGCATGTCGCGTAGCCGTCGATGATGCCGAACGATGTGTCCGGGTAGTCGGGCGCGATCGCGTTGATGCCTGGCGTGAACGCGAATCCGGTGCCGATCACGACGTCGTAGCCCGCCTCGGCCAGCGACTGCGTGTTCTCGTCGAGGTTCGTGCCCTCGGAGTTCGCCTCGATGAACTCGGTGTTCTCCTCGCAGACGACGCCGTCTGCGATCGCCTTGTTCAGGCCGATCTCCGACAGGTCGTTGAACCCGTTGTCGCCGAGGCCGCCCACGTCGAGCGCCACGCCGACCGTGAGGTCAGAGTTGCACTCGGCGGCAGCGCCGTCGGTCGGTTCGCCGCCACCGTCGCCCGACCCTTCGTCGTCACCGCACGCGGCGGCGACGAGCGAGAGCGCGACGAGCGGCAAGGCGAACATGCGGAGCCATTTCGGCATGCTTCCCCTCCCGTTCCTCGTATCGAATCCCTGGGACCGCGCGTGGCGGTCCGCGTGGATTCTCCCTGCGGGCCCTTGGCCCGTCAAACGAGTACCCCGTGGGAGACTACGCAGCCGGGAGGGAGATGGGATGCCCGAGCACCACGGCCGATCGATCGAGGACGACATCAAGGAGCGGGTCGCGGCGTCGCCCTTCCATGCATCGATGGGCATCTCGGTCTCGTCCGCGCGTGAGGGAGCGGTCGACCTCGTGCTCGAGGCCCGCCCCGATCACGCGAACCTGCACGGCACGGTGCACGGCGGCGTGCTCGCGACCCTCGCCGACACCGCCGCAGGCGTCGCCGTGCGGTCCGCGATGGCAGATCCCGGCGGTCGGCACGCGAGCGTGAACCTCGACATCCAGTACCTGGCACCAGCGACCACGGGGACCCTCCTCGCCTCCGGCCGGGTCGTGAAGCTCGGTCGCCGGCTCGCGTTCGCGGAGGCCGAGGTCACCGCTGCCGACGGAACGACCGTCGCCCGGGCACAGGTGACGGTCGCGCTCTCACCGCCCGAGGCGCCGGCGGCTCCTCAGTAGTCGGTATCGACGGCCTGCATCGCCCCCGGCAGCTGCGACAGCGCGCCCTGCAGCCCCATCAGCAGGCCCATGTTCCCGCCGACCTTGACCTTCCCCGTCATGAACGCGGTCACGACCGAGAGCTCGCTCTTCGCGAGCTTCACCGCCGTCTCGTAGCTCTGGGTGATCGTCGCGTCGGGGCCGTCTGCGTCGCCGACGCCCATGTCGATCGTGCCTTCGGCGATCTCGATCCAGTAGTGGGTCTCGCCATCGCCCGACGTGATGATCTGTTGGATCGTCGCGTGCTGACTCGCCGCCGCCTGGCGGAACTCCTCGTTCGCGTTCAGCTGTGCCTTCACGGCGTCGGCCCACTCGGTGGACAGGAACTTCACGGACACGGTCGATCGTCTCCTTGCCTCGGGCTCGGCTCTCGGGTGCCGGGTGGTTGCGGGCGAGTATAGGCGCGCCGTTCACCGGCCCTCGGCGAGGTCGCGCTCCCACTCGCGGAGCTCGAACCAGCCGGGGTCGGTGAGGTGCGAGGCGTCGGACAGGAACCAGGCGAGCCGCTCCTCGCCTCGGATCACCACCGTGTTCAGGCTCGTGTTCTCGGGCAGGAAGAACATGTCCTGGTCGCGGATGCCCAGGATGTGGCTGAAGTACGCGTTGATCACACCCCCGTGCGCGACCACCACGACATCGCCCCCGGGCTCGGCGGCGATGATCGCCTCGACCGCGGCGACGCACCTTCGCTGGAAGTCCTCGGCCCGCTCACTGCCGGGCGCCAAGTGCCAGGCCGGGTTCTGGTTGCGGAACAGGTCGATCGCCTCGGGATGCTCTTCGAAGATCTGCTCGAAGTCTTTCGCCTCCCACTCCCCGCCGAACCATTCGCAGAGCTCGTCGCGCTCCACGACGGGCATCCCAACGCGATCAGCGTAGACCTGGGCGGTCTCGCGGGCACGGGCGAGCGTCGACGAGTAGATCGCCGCGGGGCGGGGCAGCAGCACGAGCCGCTCGGCGAGGCGCTGGGCCTGCGACATCCCCACCTCGCCGAGCGGCGGATCGTACTGGCGGCCCAGCGGGGTCTCGGTGTGCGCGGTCGAGGTGTAGTCGGGTCGCGCGTGACGGATCAGGTACAGGCGTCGGTCGGTCACCTGGTCGCCTCGGGCACGGCCGTCTTCGCGGCGCGGCGCGCCCGCCACGTGTCGGCGTAGGCCTGCACGTCTTCCCTCAGCCAGATGCGGCCCGACGCGAGCGCGGTGATCGGCTCGGGGAAGGACCCCCGGTCGATGTAGGTCACGACCCTTCGCTTGTCCCACCCCATGATCTCGGCGGCCTCGGCGACCCCGACGACGTCGGGCACGAGCTCGATCGTCAGCGCGACGTCGTCGCCCGTGATCCGGCGGAGCTCGGCGACGCACTCGCGCTTGCTGATGCCGGTGACCTCAATGTAGGCGGGCACGTCGAGCACCTGGGCCACGAAGCTGCCACCGGTCTGCCACATGCGAGCGCGCGCCTCGTCGGCCACGTCGCTCACCAGCCGCAACAGGGAAGGATGTAGTGGCAGGCGGGGCACCGGTAGTGCGCGTGCTCGGGCTCCATCGGGTGACCGCACAGGTCGCACGGCAGGCGCTTGGACTCGTTCACGGGGATGCAGGCGGCGGGATCGTTGGCCGTCGACGGTTTCATCGGGCCATCGTAGTCCGAGGCGCCGGCTAGTCCGCGGTAGCCGACGGCCGATAGAGGCCCTGGCGGCGGAGCTCCTTGCGCCAGCACTCCGTGTGCCAGTGACGGCGGGCGTCGACGTCGCCGACCGGCACCACGACCAGGTGGGCGATGCCGGCCCGGACCTCGTGATCGCACCCTGGGCATCGATACGCCTTCTGACCGCCGACCGCGCGCACCTCGTATCCGGGGGCCTGTGCCCAGCCCGGTGCGTCGGGCGTCGTGCGGGCGGTGTCCACCGGCTCCGGGGCACGGAAGTACTCGGGGTTGCGGCGGTTCTTCCTCGGCATCAGGCCCGCTCCCCGCGCATGAACGACGCGACGAGCGGGGCGAAGGACGCCGCGACCTCGCGGGAGTCGTCGGAACGCGACCGTTCCAGTGAGTGCCCACCCCCGTCGACCGCATGCAGCGTCGCGGTCGGGAGCTTGACCAGCACGGGTTCGAGCACGGCCGCGGTGGCGAAGGGGTCCTTCGTGCCCTGCAGGAACAGCATCGGCACCTCGATGCCGTACAGATGCTCGTCCCGCACCCGCTCCGGCTTGCCCGGGGGATGCAGCGGATACCCGAGGAAGACGAGTCCGGCGGCGGGCATGCCCTCGGCGACCGCGACCGACGCCATACGCCCTCCGAACGACTTCCCCCCGACCCAGACGGGCTCACCGCCGCCGCCCCGCTCGGTGGCCGCCGCGAAGGCCGCCTGCACCGTGGCGACAGCGATCGGTTCACGGTCCGGTGAACGCTTGCCGGCTTCCATGTAGGGGAAGTTGCATCGCAACGTCGCCACGCCCTCGTCGGCGATCGCCCGGGCGAAGCCGGCCATGAACGGGTGGTCCATGCCCGCGCCGGCGCCGTGGAACAGCGCGAGCGAGGCGAACGCATCGCGGGGCCGCACGTACGCGGCGCTCACCGTGCCCTTCTCGGGCACGTCGATCGTGAACCGTTCCTCGGGCATCGGCATGCGTGCGATCATGCAAGCCATGACGGCGAAGGGCACGTTGCACCTCGGCACGTCCGGGTGGTCGTTCGACGGCTGGAAGCACGGCGTCTTCTACCCGGAGGGCCTGAAGAACCGAGAGATGCTGCACTACTACACGACCCAGCTGAGCTCGGTCGAGATCAACTACACGTTCCGCCGGTTCCCGACGGAGAAGTCGCTCACGACCTGGCGCGAGCAGGCCGCCGAGGGATTCGTGTTCACCCTCAAGGCCAACCAGCGCATCACGCACTTCAAGCGCTTGCGCGATACCGACGATGACGTGCGGGACTTCCTCGAGAGGGCGAAGCTGCTCGGCGATCGGCTCGGGTGCGTGCTGTTCCAATGCCCGCCCAGCCTGCAGTACGACAGGGAGCTGATCGAGCGGTTCGTGGGCTACTTGCCGCCGGGCCTTCCGGCGTTCGCGATGGAGTTCCGTCACGCGTCGTGGAACGAGGCGAAGGACCTACTGCGCGATCAAGGCATCGCGTGGTGCGTCGCGGAGACCGACGAGCGCGATCCCACACCCGAGGAGCTCTCGTGGGACCCGGTGGGGTACCTGCGGCTTCGCAAGACCGAGTACGGCGACGACGAGCTCGAGGAGTGGGTGGGTCGGATCCACCCGGCGCTCGAGTCCGGGGCCGACATCTTCTGTTACTTCAAGCATGAGGATCTCGGGGCCAGTCCACAGATGGCGAAGCGTCTCGAAGACATCTTGCGCTCCAAAGCATGAAGCAGATGTGACCTCTTGCGGGACCGAGGTCTGGGCAACAGTCTGGGCAACAACTTGCACCTGGCGTCCAGCGCGAACGAGACTGACGACGTGAAGAACCCAACGAGGTCCTCGTGTCGCAGACCGTGAAGGGCCTCGTCGCAGGCAGTGGTCTTTCGTTCGAAGGCGCAAGCGAGCGAGAACTGAAGGGCGTCCTCGACCGGTGGCGTCTGTACCGGGTGGCGTCATGACACAAGCCCCCGAGACACGGTACGCGCGCGCGGCGGACGGGATCCACGTGGGCTACCAGGTGGTGGGTTCCGGTCCGGTGGACATCGTGTTCGTCCCGTACGACTACTCCAACATCGAAGCGGCCTGGGACTTCCCCCCGTTCGTCTCGTTCGTTCGGGGCTTGGCCACGATCGGCAGGGTGTTGGTCTTCGATCGGCGTGGCAGCGGCACGTCGGACCGCTCGTGGACCGGTGAAGCGGCCACCATGGAAGCGCAGATGGACGACATCCGCGCCGTGATGGATGCAGCGTCATCCGAGCGCGCGTTCGTGTTCGGGATCGAGAGCGGCGCGGCGCTCTGCTTCATGTTCGCCGCGACGCACCCGGAACGCACATCCGGGGTGATCGTGCAGGCGCCGATGCTGCGCGGGACCCCGGCGCCCGACTACCCCGGGTCGTGGAGCCGAGAGATGTACGAGGAGTACTTCGAACGCATCGAGCAGGCGTGGGGCACCGACGCCTTCGTCCGTGAAGAAGTGGAGCAGCTGTCGCCCTCGCTCCTGCACGACGAGGCGATCGTGCGCGCGTTCGGGAAGCAACTCCGGCTCTCGGCGAGCCCAGGAGACGCAATCGCCCGCAACCGAGCGGTGATGGAGACCGACGTCCGCCACATCCTCCCTTCGGTTCAAGCTCCGACGCTCGTGCTGCATCGAACCGGCAACCGGTTCACGAAGGTGGCCGAGGGGCGATGGACCGCTGAGCACACGCCCGGGGCGCGCATCGTGGAACTCCCGGGAGAGGACCACGTCTACCCGCTCGACGATCTGGTCCCCCACATCGCGGCGTTCGTCGAATCGCTCCGCGTCGAGCAAGCGGACTTCGATCGCGTCCTCGCGACGGTGTTGTTCACGGACGTGGTCGACTCCACCGTGCAGGCAGCCGCGCTCGGTGATGCCGGCTGGCGGGATGTGCGTGCTCGCCATGATCAGATCGTGCGCTCGCAGATCGCCCGCTACCGCGGACGCGAGATCAAGACGATGGGCGATGGGTTCCTCGCGACGTTCGACGGGCCGGCACGCGGGGTGCGCTGCGCGACGGCGATCGCCGCGGCGGTGGGTCCTCTCGGGATCGAGATCAGGGCGGGGTTGCACACAGGCGAGGTCACGATCGAGGGCGATGACGTTGCTGGCCTTGGCGTGGTGATCGGCGCCCGCGTGGGCGCCCTCGCCGGTCCCGCGCAGGTGCTCGTTTCCCAGACGGTCAAGGATCTCGTTGCGGGGAGCGGTCTCATCTTCGAGGACGCGGGCGATCACGAGTTGAAAGGTGTCCCCGACCGCTGGCGCCTTTACCGGGTGGTGGATGGATGAAGGTCCCCACGGAGTTCGGGTACGCGCGCGCCGCGGACGGCGCCTACATCGCGTACCGGACGATGGGCTGCCGCGCGGCATGACCGACAGAGCCCGATCTACGGCATGCCGATCCTCGACGTCGACGAGGCGCGGTCCGTGATCGTGATCAAGCGGAGCCTGCGGTCGGGGTTCTCCGGTATCGAGAACGAGCTCTTCTTCCTGCCTCGGACGATGATGCTGTTCGGGGACGCGCGGGAGGTGGCGGGAGGACTCGCCCACGAGTTGTCGGCCCAGCGCAGCACGATCTGACCGCCCGACGCGCGACTACGCGCCGACCAGGTGCTCGTGTGGAGGTCGCCCCGCGAAGGGCGGATGAGCCGTCCACGTCATGCGGACGTGACCGTGCGCCGACTGCATCTGCGCGCCACAGACCCCGCACATCGCGACCTGCGGTTCGAGCCTGCTCGGCAGGAGGATCGAGGAGCCACATGCGGTACACGCGTGCGGGACGGTCCCTGTCGGCACCCCCATCGCCACCACCTCCGGTCGAAGCCAGCGTGCGCCCGGTTGCCGTCACGGGTCCAGGGCGAAGGGCCCCTCGACGAGAGGTCCTTGCCTTGGGACGTGGGCCTACGCGGCGCCTACGGTGGCTTTGCGAGATCTGCGCGGTCCGATGCGTCGAGCCGTGGCGGACCCCATGATCGATGGAGGAGGAAGACCATGTCGCAACCATGGGCATCGTTCCTACAGGCGCATGCCGCGCTCCGAGGCCGCATCGCATCGGCGTGCCGAGCCACGGCCGACTCCGCGGCGATGGACGACCCTTCGCTGCACCGTGAGTTAGTGGCGCTCCACGGGCTGCTGGCCCACGGGTTGCTGCGGCACATGGACGTCGAGGACCGCGTGCTCTACCCGGCCCTCGCCCGTGCTGAGGGCCAGATGAGTGTCGATCTCCTGGCGATCGACCACCGAGCGATCGCGGGACTCGAGCGCGAGGTTGCGCTGGCGGAGGGCGCGCTCTCGAACGGCGACCTCGCACCCGAGGACCGGCGAAGACTCGTTCGCACGTTGCACGGCCTGGAGATGCTGGTCGACCTGCACATGACCAAGGAAGAGGAGATCTGCCTGCCTGCCCTCGACCGTGAGCTCGAGGAAGCGATCCGACAGGATCTGGACGACAGCCTGGACACGATGGAGAGGGCCGAGCTCCTGGCCGAGTAGACGCAGCCGTCAGGAGACGTCCGCGGATCCCTCCGATCGCTCGGCGAGCAGGTCGGCCACCTCGTCGTCGGTGGTCTGGGAGAAGTCGTCGTAGAACTGCCCGATCGCCATGAACAGGCGCGGGGTCTCGACGGTCACGACCTCGTCCGCGGCGTGACCGAGGGTCGCCATCGCCTCGCGAGGTGCGACGGGTGCCGCCAGCACCACACGAGAGGCGCCACGTCGACGCAGCACGTCGACCGCGGCCCGCGCCGTCGACCCGGTCGCGATGCCGTCGTCCACCAGGATCACGGTTCGCCCCTGGACCGGCACCGGTGGGCGCTCGCCGCGATACCGACGGATGCGGCGCTCGAGCTCGGCCCGTTCTCGATCGGCGACCATGCTGATCGCCGCGTCGTCGACGCCGACGCGCGCGATCAGCTCCTCGTTGAGCACCGTGATGTCGCCCTCGGCGATCGCCCCCATGCCGAGCTCGGGTTGCCACGGGCACCCGAGCTTGCGCACGACGAGGACGTCGAGGGGGGCTCGCAGCGATCTCGCCACCTCGGCGGCGACCGGCACTCCGCCACGGGGCAGCGCCACGACGACGACCGGCTCGTCGCGATAGGCAGCCAGACGCGACGCCAGTTGCCGTCCGGCATCGACACGATCACGGAACGTCATGGTCATCGCCTCCAGACCGGATCGTCACTCCGCCTCGAGCATCGCCGGTGGCCTCTGGGACCGCAAGAGGCGATGGTCCCCGGATCGGGCGAACCGGGCCTAGCCGGAGAGGCGGCCCCGCACGACCGACCCGATCTCGTCGACCTGTCGAGCGTCGGTCACCTTGCGGCCCAGCGCGTCACGCACGTAGAACGAGTCGATCACTCGATCGGTGTAGGTGGCGACCTTGGCGAGGTGCACGTCGAGCGTGAGCTCCGCGAGCGCGCTCGTGATGTCGTACAGGAGGCCGATGCGGTCGGGGGCCCCCACCTCGATCACGGTTGAGTAGTCCGAGACCTCGTTGTCGACGACCACCGTGATCGGGGCGTTCGAGCGAGTCCCCGGGTACCGTGACCGCTTCTGGGCCACCAGGTGTTCCAGCGAGAGCCGCCCCTCCACGGCCTTGCGCAACACACCACGGAACTCGCGCCACCGCGCGTCGTCGATCTCGTCCTCGAACACCCCTTCGACCTCGAACACGTCGGCGGCGACGCCGTCGTCGGTCGTGAACGCCTGAGCGGAGAGGATCGAAAGCCCCGCGAGCGCGACGGCGCCCGCGATCCACGAGAGCAGGCCCGGCTGGTCCGCGGCGACGACCAACAGCTCGTACGTGTTCGCCTTCATCCCCGGTCGCGAGGTCGCCCGCACATCGGTCGACCCCACGTCGGGTGCGATGGTCGGGTAATGCGCGGCGATGCGTTCGGGGTCGATCGAGAGGAAGTAGCCGCGCGGCATGCGCAGGACGAACCGCTCGACGGCATCGTCGGGCTCGGCGTCCAGCAGGTCCCGCACGGCATCGATCCGCGCGGTGAGTTGCTGGGCGAGCTCGGTCCCCATGTGTCCGCGGTCGAAGACTCGCTGCACCCTGCTCACGAGCTCGCGCACCAAGGTCTGGCGCCACGGGGTCCATGCCGAAGGACCTGTCGCGATCGCATCGGCCTTCGCCAGCAGCGTGAGGGCGCCGAGGCGATCGGGCGAACCGATGCGCGCGGCCACGTCGAGGATCAGGTTCTCGTCGGTGAGATCCCGGCGGGTGGCCGTGTCGGGGATGAGGAGGTGCTCGGCGACCATGAAGGCCGCGAGATCACGGGCGGGCCTCGGCACCCCCATGTGCTCAAGCGTCTCGGTGGCGATCCGAGCGCCTGCGGGGACGTGGCCACCCTCCCCGATCTTGCCGATGTCGTGCAGCAGGGCGCCGAGCACGAGGCCGTCCCGATCGGGTCCCTGCGCGAGAGCACCTGTCGGGAGCGGGTCCTCGTCGCCCACATCGATCAGACGGCTCATCTCGGCGAGCGCCCTCGTGAGATGGGTGTCGACCGTGAAGCGATGGTAGGGATCGCGCTGCGGGCGGCACCGCACGTCGATCCATGCGGGCAGCAGCCGCCCCATCACCCCGAGGCGATCGAGGGCGTCGAGGGCCGCGACCCCCGGCTCGCCCGCCCGGAGGATCCGCATGAATGCCCCGCGTGTGCGGTCGGTCCACGCGATCGTGTCGGCGAGAGGGGTGACCTCGAGCGAGTCGAGGAGCCGGGCGTCGGGCCGATCGCCCGACTCCGCCACCGTGGCCAGCACCTCCAGCGCCTCGTCCGGGCCGGGGAACGGCTCGGGCGCCCCCGTCGGCATCGATGCGCCCTCGGCGGCACGAGCCAGGACGTTCTCGGCGATCCAGCGGACGGCCCGGGCGTGCTCGAAGACCGCACGCATCAGACCGTCTTCGGCGATCAGGCGTGGCTCGTCACTGAAGCCCATCGCCCGGGCGATCGGCGGCTGCAGCTCGAGAGGCAGGCGGTCGCCGTGCGTTCCGGTCTCGAACTGCAAGGCGCTGCGGACCCTGGTCAGGAACTCTTCGGCAGCGTCGGTCCTCGCTCGTTCGGCAGTGCGCAGCAGGGCATCACCGGCGACGGCCGTCGTCCACCGAACCGCCTGGACGTCGCGGAGCCCTCCGGCTCCGTTCTTGAGGTCCGGCTCGAGCAGATGGGCCGAGACGCCGAACCGTTCCGCCCGCACGAGCGCGTCCTCACGCAGGGCGCGCGCGAACGCCGCCACGTCGTCGGTCGCGACGGCGCGAACGCGGTCGGCGGCCTCACCCGCGATCACCAGGTCGCCGGCGACGGGGCGCAGGTCGAGCATCGACGTCAGAGCGTCGAGATGACCCCGGGCCACCTGCTCGCACTCGATGGGCGTGCGCACCGCGTGTCCGATCTCGAACCCGCCGTCCCACAACGGATAGAGGAGGCGTTCCGCGAGCGCCGCCACCTCCTGTGGCGATCGCCCGTCGTGCACGATCAACAGGTCGATGTCTGACCGCGGCAGCTGCTGATGGCGGCCATAGCCTCCGACCGCGGCGAGCCCGACGCCGGGCGGCGGCTCCGCCGCGCCGAACATCTCCGCCATGATGCCGTCGAGCAGCTCCGCCCTGCGCCTTGCCGACCACAGACCGTGGTGACCGGGCGAGTAGGCGCGGTCGAGCGCTCCGAGCTCCTCACGCAGGCGCTCGATACTCGCGCCCAGGGGTGCGGACTCCATCTCGTCGAGCCGCCGTCGGTCAGACCGCGTCGGGGCCCATCTCCCCCGTGCGGATGCGGATCACCTGTTCGGCCTCGGTGACCCAGAGCTTGCCGTCGCCGATCTTCCCGGTGCGTGCCGCCTTCACGATCGCATCGACCACGCCCTGCACCTCGCCGTCGGGCACGAGCACCTCGAGCTTCACCTTGGGCACGAAGTCGACCTGATACTCAGCCCCCCGGTACACCTCGGTGTGGCCGCGCTGGCGACCGAACCCCTCGACGTCGGTCGTGGTGAGGCCGTCCACGCCGAGGTCGCGCAGCGCTTCCTTCACCTCGTCGACGCGGTGCGGCTTCACGATGGCGGTCACGAGCTTCATGGCTGGTCCTCCGGACGGGGCATCAGCTTACGCGCCGGTGAGCTGCTTCTCGTACAGGTCGTATCGCCGTCGAACCGTCATGCCGACTCCCGCGTACAGGTGGGTCGCGCCTGTCGCGTTCTCGGTGTCGACGCCAAGGCGCACCTCATGGTGCCCGCGCGCGGCGAGCTCGGCGAACGATCGGGCGAGCAACGCGCGGCCCACGCCCCGGCGACGCCAAGGTTCGCGGACCCCGAGATCGCCGACCCACCCCACGCCGTCGTCGGCCGCCATGTTGACCGAGACGCCGACCGGCTCATCACCCTCGAACGCGAGCACGATGAGCGACGGGTCGTACCCGGGCATGCCCCGGAACTCGTGGAGCCACTCCTCTTGTTCCGAAGGCTCGTAGCCGAAGTTGTCCCGGAACGCCTCGTCGAGCACGTGGTACGCGATGAGCTCATCACCCTCCGACGCG